>JADYXS010000091.1 GCA_021772155.1 Candidatus Obscuribacter sp. | reverse complement strand
ACGCCAGCCGCTCGAAGTCAACAAAACCGAGGATCTGACAATCCTGCCAAGCGGCAGTTCTGACTGTCGTCAATCAGAAATTTACTTGACGCTAGACAAGTTGCCCAACCGATATCGGTTGGGCAATTACGATCTTGGCCTCGAGGCGCGCCTGTTAGGGTTTTCAGCAACCGTCGAACGTGCGTGAATTCGTGATGAGGGGATGTGATCGTTTTGAATATTCGACGATACAGTCGCTATTGAGAAGATTGAGCTGCTCGGATCATTCCGCGTGGAAAGCAACTTGGTGGCGTTATTCCCAGAGAAGGCGTTGAGCCAAGCTCGGTCCAATACCGAGGTATTTTTTCAACACTTCTGGCTTGCTTGCGCTTGGGGTTACAAATCCCGCGCTAACATATTTATTCCAAGAGTTTTGGAAGGCTTCTCTGCCCTTTTCGCTGCGAGCCAGTAGGCTAGGAACCGGATGGTACCCGGCAATTTTAGGCTGAGCCTTGCCTTTCAAATAAGCTGAGAAAAACGCTTCATCTGTCTGGTAATAGAACTCGTATTTCGGAATCAGGTAAGGTTGATTAGTTACCGGAGCAAGTAGCTCTTTAACACACTTTGCAAAATACTCAGAGTGTTCTGGCTCGACATCGTCAAGGAATACTCGATAGCTGCCGTCGGATCTCTGCGTGACCTTGATCGAGATTTTTTGGATATGCCTTGGAAGTAACTTCACTTCCTGCAACGACGAAAGTAGCGCGATGCAAATGTCCATCAATGACGATTCTTGCGTGTTGGGCTGGCACGTCTCGGACTTCAATTTGTTGTACAAAGATAAGTACTTCTTTCTGCCAAGCATTCCAGCCGGTAGAAAGGGTAACAATCCGGCGAAGGCCGGAAAGCCAAATTGAGCAAGAGCTATTGAAAGAATTGCGCATATCAGAGCGCTTAGCCCACCGTATTCGAACCAAAGACCGTTCAGCGAGGCACGCATCGTCTGCCCATGTTCTTTGTAAGTGAGGTCTTTGCGTATGTTGGGCGGAGTCAGGGCTAAGTAGCGCAATGATGACACTTCAACGCAGCCGAGAAGTCGATTGTTGTAAGGCTGGCCAACCTTCCAAAGATCGTAAATCTGGTCGCGGATGAGAGCGCGATTCAACATCTCTTCGTTGAATTCTGGGTAGTGCGAAAATACTTCTGCCGGTGTCAGCTCCGAAAATGATGGATGAACATGGCCGACTCCCTGCTCGATTTGACCGTCATCCGATATTCCGAAATAACCATTGTGCTTTCTTGCAAAACGCTGATAGTCGTTCAGACCTTTTTCCAGATGAGGCGCAATGCACACCACGTCCCAGTTGTTAGCGACCTTGCGCGTTCCAAGTGGATCTTGAACGTTCAATCGAATCGAGCGGCCACGTAGCTGCTTTACGGACATCGGAGTGGTAGTGGTGGTTAGGTCCACCAGGGTATTCAAGGACTGGCAATCCCAACCTTCACCGAAAATCCCTCGAGTTCCGATGAGGCATTTTGTGATACCTCGTTCCAACAGTTCAGTGGCCAAACCTACGTATAGGCGCGCTTCCCATTCGCCACTGACGGCGGTGATTTCTACGAACTGTTCGTGCGCATCTACGTTTATTACAAACTGATCTACCTGGGTATCATCTTTTGCCGGCACCGCAATCGGATCTAGAACCACGGCGTCAGGGTCAAAGGAGATGATTCCTTCGGCAACGCGTAATTGCTCATCGTCTTCTGGCTCTTCGTAAAAGACAGATTCTGCCTCATCGCTGGGAGCCCTTTTGGTGATCCGCTCTTTAACTTCTAGTTCGAACTTATGACCCATCTCGCGTAGGTACTCTTTAGCAGCCGCCACAAATTGGTCGGCAATGCGCCTGTCGACCAAAAGTAGCGAACCGGTGCATAGGCAGGGATTTATATACTCACCAATGGGCTGATTAAGCAATTCCCGCAAGACGGCTACAGCGCCTCCGGAGTCGGCATTCAACACACCCTTGGCGCTTTTTACCGAAGTTGCAGACATCTTTTCAAAATCAGTAACAATGGCCGCTCGCAAGCGATCATCAAGGCTGCGGTACTCTGTCTCCAATATGCTTGCCACTGCCTGTGGTTTGCTCTTGGAAAACGCCAGCACGCGATCCACAGGCGATGCTTGCTTGCGCAATCCACGCTCGGTCATACCATAGCCTAATTTTGCAACAGCAGATCTGATTCTTTCGTATAGGTCATGATTATCGGTGGACGCACTAAGTTTCAAGAAATTCAGTGAAAAGTCTTCGAGGATCATCATCCAATCATCGATCAGCGGTGATTGAGTCAGCGACTCGGAAAGCTCGACGTTCCGAGGCAGAGGCAGTTTGTGCTTCCAAGCAAAGCGCACCATCGCTGCTGAAAGCTCGGACCGGCGAGCAAGAAACGCTTCGGGATTACCCTTGTCGGTGTCGTTTAGCCGTTCAGCCACCCATTGAGTTAACAGAGGTGGTTCAGCAACTACCAGTTCTTCTAGCAAAGCATGAAATTCTTCGTGCTGCTCTTCTAAAAATTTCTCTTCGCGCGGAGTTGGCTCTGTGAAGTAAACGAGATCTTGAAAGGGAGCTAAGCCGCCCTCTCGGACGAGTGCTGGCGTGGGCACCTGATAGTCGATCTCGCCAACTAGCGTCATATATCGCGTATCTTGAGAGGCGGACTTACCTTCTGGGGGCGTCCCTGTTAGACCAATAACCACTGCATCATCCAGCATGCTGATGATGTTCTTCATCACCGCGGCCCAATAATCTGTTAGGTGGTGGCATTCATCGAAAATGATTACTTTGAACTTTTGTCGCCGCAACGCCTGGAGCAAACCCATCGCGTTCGGGTGAAGGACTTCTTTCAAATCAATGACATCGGCTAACTTGCGACGAAGGCGACTGAGGTGGCGCGATAGCTCCTTGTCATAAGCTTTTCGGTTGTTTTGCATCAGTTCAATGATGCGCAGTTCGGCTTCCCCTTGAGTCAACCGGGTACTTTTACACAGTTCGTTGACCCAACTGTCGTGCGCTAGCTTCTGAAGATATTCCTGTTCGCGACCGGGCGTTGATAGGACCTGATAGGTCAGCAATGTGATCGGTTTCAGCGGCTTGTCTTCATGAGTGCCGATGATTTCTTGAAGCGAAAACCCTTCTAAATCTGGCGGCACAAATAGATCCAGCTTTTGTCCCCATTGAGCTTGAATTGTGGTTGTTGGACATACCACCAGCGCCGGTGCCTTCAACTCCGTAATCAATTGAAGCCCGATGATTGTCTTGCCAGCACCAGGTGGCGCGACGATATGCAGCTGCCGATCGCCTCTTTCGAACTTTAGTTTAATCAATTCCAGAATTTCCTTCTGGTACTTTCGCAAAGGATGACGAAAGCACATTCGAGAAAACGGGTTTACTTCGTCGTCCATAGTGTCAGTAAGATCGACCTTCAAGCGGCCTTTGTCTGCTTCGGCGTCAGTCGGCGATGACGGTGATGTCCATCGCGTGAAGAATGAAAAGACCACTTTGCCCGCTTTCTCGGTCCGGATGTCACATTCCGCTCTAGCATACATTCAAGCGCGATTGCTGACAAGGTTATTGGCAGAAGCGTTTGCCATAGAATGTCAGCGAGGTTGTCGCTGCTGCACGATCGTTTTGAATACCTGGCTAGGGCAGATTGAGGTAGATAATTGGTAAACCGCTGCAGCTCAAATTTCTAAGTATCATCTAAATTGAACATTGAAACAATGGGCTTGGACCTTGATTCGACCTTTACATGGGGTAATTGCATCGCCAACGCATCCAAGGCAGAATGCGAAATGCGTGTAAATTTGATGTTGAGGTAAGAAAGGTTTGGAAAGTATTTGAAGTGAGGAAGGCAATCGTCGGATAGCATCGTATTCGATACCAGAAGATATGCCAGTTGGGAAAGTTTGCTGAGATTTTGAACAGCGTTATTACTTATCCGCGTGACAGACAGGCTCAGCGCCTGAAGGTTCGGAAGATACATCAAGGAACGCAAACCTGAATCTGTTATCCTCGTATCATCCAGGCCGAGCCATACAAGTGGTTCAATGCTTGCGAAATTTTCCAACGCTTCGTCAGAGATGGTATTTCGATTTAGGTTGATCTTCAGCAAATTTTTAAGGACATTGAAGTAGTCCGTGCAGGTGCCGGTTATCTTGGTATTGTCTAGGGATAATGCCTGCAACTGCTTGATGCAAGATAAATTGCGAGCACCTTGATCGGTAATTTCCGTTTCCCGGACATCCAGAAGTTGCAGCCCGTATAAATTTCTGAAGTGTGCCAGGTCTGCGCTTCCAAACTCTCTATTGAGGACCTGAATGCCGGCCAGGTCGAGCGGGTTCAGATTTGCCAGGAAAGCTTAGTCAAGCGGTTTTTCGCTGGTGCGAAGAATCACGTCCTCGTCTTCGTGCACAGTAACTTTGCCTAGGGCAATTATCAGTCCGCAGCACTTCCATTAGATCTCACCGACGGCTTGACGCTCGGGAAAACGAATGACCCGAGTTCTCCCTGATATGAGTATATCTTCTGACCGTGATTGAGTACATAGCAAAGCTATACAGGCACGCTTGAGCTATATCGAGCTGCTGGGACAAAGATTGTTGACCGGGCAAGATGGGCAATCTGGATTACGGGCAAAACAGCAGCGCCGACCGTGCCAAATAAGTGTGATCGAATATTTTGTCCAATCCTGATTGGGAAAAAGTTTTTGCAACTCTTTCTCGATTTTTGCCGGATCTACTTCCAGGCTGAAACCCAGCCTTTTCGACAGGCGCTGAACATGGGTGTCCACAGTCCACCCGGAGATATTATGAATCACGCCCAGCAATACATTGGCGGTCTTCCGCCCCACCCCGGGCAGTGTTATGAGGTCTTCTAGGCTACTTGGAACCTTGCCGTTGAATCGCTCAACGATGCCCTGCGCGCAGGCCTGAATGTTCTGGGCCTTTGCATTGTAATAGCCGGTGGATCGCACAATTTCCTTCACTTCATCAAGGGGGGCCATGGCTAGCGCCTCTGCTGTCGGAAATCTCTTGAACAGCTTTGGTGTCACCTTGTTTACGTTGACGTCAGTCGTTTGGGCGGAAAGAATCACCGCGATGAGCAGTTCAAAGTCGTTCTTATACGTGAGCTCGCAGTCAGCATCGGGATAGCGCTGGCAGAGCGCTTTCATCGCTTCTGCGGCAATTTTGGCACTGACCTTTTTGAACTTGCCCGCACCAAGGTGTCCTCTGGCGCTTTTCTTGGTTAGTGCTGTTTTCGCCATCATCCCTCACTGAGCCGTAGTAACAATGCCCGTTTTGATCGATTCACAGATATGAAATTCTAGCCTGTGTTCAATGCCAACGCCATTGAGCTGCATGATCTTGTTGCGTATGAAGTGCGCTTGCTCCACATCACCAACGATGGCAAACAATGCTGGACCGCTACCCGACAGCTGAACATGCCAGGCTCCATTTTTGAGCAGAGCTTGTTTAATTTCTGCTAGCACTTTAAACTCTTCAAAAATTACCGGTTCAAAAACGTTGGCAAATGAATCCATCGCTTGCAGCAGTTCCCCGTTTTGCATGGCTTCCCATGCGCGACTTGTCTGAGGCCTCTTGAGCGGGAGCTTGCATTCGTCGAATCTTTGGTAAGCCCACGGTGTGGAAACGCTGATTTCCAATGGCTTTACGACGCAAATTGTAAACGACAACGAAGACTGGCAAGAGAGCAATTTATCTCCTCGCCCAACGCCTAATCTTGTGCCACCACTAATGCAAAACGGAACGTCAGCGCCGAGCTTGGCGGCCAGCATATACAGCTCGTCATCAGATACCACGTTCCCAAAAGAATGGTTGAGTGCCACCAGTGTCCCGGCGGCGTCTGCGCTGCCGCCAGCTAATCCTGCCCCTATTGGAATGTTCTTTACCACAGAAGCCGATAGACGAAACGACTTCTCAGTGTGCTGTGCAAAGAGAGAGGCTGCCTTGTGTATTAAATTCTCGCGACCATCAGGAAAGTCTATTCGTCCCGGAGCGCAAATCTCTATGGAAAGTTCGGACGATTTTTCAATATCAAATGTGATCATGTCTGACAGGTCAATTGCCTGCAGTAACGTTTCAACCTCATGGTAACCATCTGGCAGTGCACCGAGAATATCAAACGTGAGGTTAATCTTCGCTGGAGCTAATGTCTTCAGCTTGGGCATTTATAGTGAACTCATTGAGCGCGTCAGCAAGCATAGCAAATTGTTCGAGCGACAATCTTTCTGCGCGAACTTGTGGGTCCAGTCCCAGTTTCGAAAAGACTGCATCGATTTGATTCTGAGGGATGCGCAGAAAAGTCAACGCATTACGAAACATTTTTCGGCGTTGACGAAAGCCGGCCTGAATCAATTGACGCATCAACGTCATATTCCGGGCCGACACCTTAGGCATTGCGTGCGGAGTAAGCCTGATGACCGCTGAACTCACTTGTGGAGCCGGAAAAAATGACTCCGGTGGAATTACAGCTACAATTTCGGCCCGACAGTACTGTTGGACAAGCAGGCTAACTCGGCTGTATTCGCTCTCTCCTGCCTGGGCTACAATTCGCTGCGCTACCTCATACTGGACGGTCAAGACGATCTTATCGATTCTTTGAATCCACGGCGATGGTTTGTCGAGTTCCCCAAGTAGATGACCGATGATCATTCCAGTTATCTGGTACGGAACATTGCCAACCACTTTGATCCGCGACGTGGGAGGATCTGCTACGACCGCCGCTTCGTCTCCTTTCTTGCCAAAGAAATCTAAGCGGTTAAGGTCGAATCGCAAGATGTCGCCATGGATAAGTTCAAGGTTCGGCAAATTTTGAGCACTCAGCCGCTCAATGCTCAGGCGATCCAGGTCCACGCCAATAGTCTGGGCACCAGTTTTGGATACGAAGCGTGTCAAGAATCCGATTCCAGGGCCGACCTCGATCACCGTATCGCCGGGGCGTGCATCAAGGGCCTTCACGATTTTTTGCAACGCTTCAATGTCGACGAGAAAGTGTTGACCCAAGCGTTTGTTCGGGCGAAATGCTTTCGCTTCCTTAGTTAAGGTCGCGCTGGTGACGATTTCAACGCTCACTGTTTGCTGCTTTCGATCGGACGTGTGGTGCCATTCTGTCCATCTGCAGGATGGGCGAGATTGTTGCCGTTTGTCTCGCCTGACGGGGCACCAGTGGGCGTACTCGATTCATGCTTGATCAAGCGAACTCTTACAATCCTGTGGCGATCGGCTTCTTCAACCCGCAGCGTGTAAAGTTCAGTGCCTACCGTGTCGCCTATCTTCGGTTCCCGTCCCAGCTGACCGAAAACGTGCCCACCAAGTGTATTGAATTCCTCGTCTTCAATATCTAAATTCAATTGTTCGTTGGCTTCATAAAGAGGAATTCGAGCATCGAGCAGAACCGAACCATCCGGT
>JADYXS010000672.1 GCA_021772155.1 Candidatus Obscuribacter sp. | reverse complement strand
TCTCGATTATGTTTCGCCAGATGAATTTGAAAAGAGCATGGAGACAGCGTAAGAGCGACTCGCTCTAAATTACTGTCCGTCCGAAAGGGGAAACCTCATCTCATGCTGAATGCTCGCAATGGTTGGCACAGCAGCAGCGTAAATTAGTTCGCGCTTTCGGAGTTCCTGACGCAAACGATGAAAAAGTGCACGACCGCATTCGTAAAATAGTCGGGCAGCTGCCGACGAGTTATCAACGTGATTTTGAAAAAACCTACGAACACATGACAAACGACCGTTTTAGAGACTACGACAATCGTCCCTTCCCAGCTTAGTAAGGCGTTATCGCACGGAGTACTTATGGAATACTTTAGCCTCTCACTCGATACGCAGCAAGCGCAGGTCAACGAGTGTCAGGAAACCCAGATAGTCAGTAGGTTCCAGGCCGAAGTGGAGAATCATCGATTGCAGGTATCGAAGAACTCGATAAAAGATGTTGGGCAAATCGATAGCATTTCTTTGCCGACAGGTTGGGCCGAATCGGCCATCCAAACGGGCGCGGCTCCGGGTAGCAGCTATCGTGAAATCGCAAGCAAAGACAATCCTGATGCACGCATTGCTTTCTTTTACCGCGGTCACAAACTGGCAAGTGCAGATGGAGCTCAATTTCATTCCTGCCTCAAAGACCCAGCGCATACTCTGTCGGCAACTGAACTTCAGTCGCTGAGTGCAGTGCTACGCGATCGGATCCCGGGTGGATTTACTGTGTCGAACGCCGCGACTCTTGATCTACAAGGTAAGCGCGTTTTGCAAGTAGAAGGTCAATATTCTCAAAGTAAGCAGCAAACCAAGGCTATCTTCATCGACGCCGACGGCACGGGGCGCGTAGTATAGGAATTGTATTATCAAGCGAAGCCCGCGATTTATCAGAAATATCTCCAAGACGCGAAAACCGCGTTTGACAGCATTCGTTGGAAGGAATGACCAGCGGATTATCTTTCTGAACCTAGTGTGTCCTCTTGGGCTTCCGTCAATACGTCGATACGGTGGCGGCTGTGCCCAGAGCGTCCATGTCAATCTGGGTCTGAGCAATTACATTCGCCAAACTATGCAATGGCAGAAATTTCAACTCACGAAAACCGAGAGTGCTGGTCGTATACAGCAAAACAAATGGTCCCGCGCTCCAAAGTTCGTAACTAGCAATCCCAGAGCCGTCGGTGTAGGCAGCTTTCCAGCCGGCTACAAATTGTTTTGGATTGATTGCTGCGAACACTACTTCTGCGAGCGTCTCGTTTGGCTCGCCGAATTGGAGTTTTTCGAGGCCACCTCTGCGCTCAACTAGGAGTGATACCAAGTCATTTGGGCTGAGCTGCTTCCGTGCTCCTTTGATTGCGACATACACTGGCAACCACTCGGCTTCTGTGCCGAGATCTTCAAATGCAATGTCGGTAACTTGGTCAGCATCGATGCATAGTCCGGCATTTTCCATCGCTGCCGCCCAAGCAAATTCGGTTTCGAAATAAGGTAGGCGATCCACTGATAGAAATGTGCCGCCCTCTTTCAGATAGCGAGCCGCATTATCGATTGCCTGAATTCGCATGCTGCCGCAGATTTTTTCCGACCAGCTAGTTACGTCATCATTTGGGTCACGGTAAACGGTAGGAACGTTCAATCCAGTCAGGCTTACAGCAAAATCGACGGAGGATTCCGCGATGGGCCAATCTTGTTCGACATCCACGTGATGGAACTCAACGTTCGATAACTTGAGTCGCTCCGCGAGCGTGCGTGCACAATTGACTGCCTGCTCGGATTTGTCCAACCCGACAACTTGTAGCTCTGGATAGGCGGTCGCGTAAGAGCAGGTCAAGATCCCATTTCCACAACCCGTGTCTACAAGAATGCCTGGCTTCACCGCAAACGAAGAAATAAACCATTCTAAATAACTGGTATAGAGCTGTCTCCGCAAAGAGGCAATGTCGAGGCTAAGGTCCAAGCTTCGGTTTATGGTTTGATAAAACGATTCAGAGTCCCCAGAACTTTGGCTCACCAAAGCATCGTCTAAGCGCTGACATTCTGCTTCGCCATGTTTCTTGGACATGTAGGCCCAAAACTTGTCGAGATTGCGAAACTCCTTTATTCCGATCAACGAAAGAAAGTGAGCGGACACCTTCGACTGTTTGGACATTGGAACTCACCCGGTTATTCTGAGGGTCTGGTGCGAGAGGCTGGTTGATGTGCTACTACTTGTTAGTCTGCTGCTTGACGCCATGCCCTAACATCCATGAGAGTACACCATCAATCAGCAGAGGGCTGCATTGACCGACTTCGAAAATCAAGTGCTCGGCTTAGCCAATCACGCGCAAGTCTTATCGACAAGTAAATGATCAAGCGCTTCTGAATCTGGAGCGCGATTGCAAGTTGCTTGATCCGCGCCTACAGTTGCTTGCCCGGGTTAGCTCAAAGTCTCAGACCGAAAATAGTTTTGGTCGCGTGTAAGTCAATGGCACGGTAGTATGATAACTCGTGAGACTGTCACGAGGTCGATGCTGAAATGCCGCTGTCCGATGATGGGTCTGCGGAAGAAAAGGAACTGCCAGTTCGGCAGAACCCGTCGTTTGTTGACAGGATCTCGTCCATCAATGTTTTGAAATGCCTGATCCCGAGTTTTTTCCTTGTCTGGATAACATTGGGCTTGGTTGGCTGGCTGGGCTCGGGTGATTTGAGCTTATACGGCAATGCCCTTTTTTTTCTTCCGCTTAACTGCCTGGGGGTTCTAATTACGGTTGGCTTTCTCGGTCTACCCATTTATGGCTGTGCACGTCTAACCTACTCGCTGTTGACGAAGCGATCACGCGAGCTCATCCGTCTCCAGGATAAGCTTCTAGCCGATAAAACGGACGACATCTGTCGAGATTTGCAGAAAGTAGTAAACGAGTGTCTGGCTCTCAAGCACCACGAAGGAGCTGATTTTTACAGCCAGAAGCTGCTGCAACAAAGTGCTTTGCCGCTTGATGGAAGATTGCATTGCCTTGGCGAATCGCTCTGGCAAATTCCTTGCTGGCTCTCGACCGCGGACTATCACAAGAGTGCCAAATACCATTCAGGTGGTGCTTTGTTTGAGTCCAATGGACGTTTGACTCTGAGTTGCTCCAAATTGAAATATACAAGCGAGAAAGTCTCATTAGATATTGACCTGGCGTGCGTTTTGGAAGTTAGTCGCGGGTGTCATTCATTCTGGCTGAGGATAGTGCCGACTCACTACATTGTGCTTCGCTTTATCGAAGGTGGTGCAGAGCAAGCGGTATTTTTGACACCTACCAACGAAATGTTCGCGGTTAATTCGGCAGTGGCGGATTGGTTGCCCAGAATAAGGCAGGCAGTGGAAACGCCTGTCTCATCGCTGTCCGAGCAGGTGCTGGTCATGGATCTGAGCCGCGAACCGGAGATAAATGGCCAACACATCTGATTCCATCCAGTATGCCAACTCCTAGAAATTGAAGGAAATCTTTGACCAATCCGTCATACGTGGCCGTTGCGATCTGCCGATCTCGAATTATTTGGTAATCGGTAATACTCAACGTATGACAATTATTCTTACGGATTGCAGTGCCAATCGCACAAGGATTGAGCAAAAGCTACAAGAATTGTAGATTACCTCGAGAGCTTGAGTCCGCCCACGCCTGAAATAGCGTCGATGATTATTACGGTAAAGGTGGTTTACTTGTTCAGGAGAAAGTAAAGGAATTGCAAAGCATGACACTGTTGACTGGAATGCTGCTGACATTAGTGATTGTCGCTATATCTGTTGGTGGTCTAATTGCCGCTCGACATTGGCACGGCCAGATAGGACTAACCACCCAGCATGACATTGCTGATCCGTACTCGCAGTTTGTTGCCATGTTGTTTGCCGTCTTGCTGGGTTTTATGGTGGCAGATGCGATGCAGAGATTCGGAGAAGCTCGCTCGACAGTCCAGCAAGAAGCGTCGTCTCTTGGGAATGTCTACCGATTGGCTGAAGGGCTTCCGGATGCGCAGCGCGATAAGATTCGAGGGCTTTGCAAGAATTATGCAAAGATCGTCGTTGAAGATGAATGGCCGAAACTTGCCACTAAGCAGGACAGTCAGCAAGCCTGGAGTATTTATAAACAACTCTGGACTTCCTGCACCACCTATGAACCTGTCACGCAAAGGCAATCAAATGCGCAACAGCTTCTCTTGTCGTCGATGGTAACTGTGGGAGACAATCGGCGGCTGCGCGTGGAGGGTCTCCATGCGGGTTTACCGGCCGAATTGTGGATGGTTTTGGTTCTTGGTGGTGCTGCCACCGTCATATTTACTTACTTCTTCCGGGCTGACAATGGGAAGGTCCAGATTGCAATGGTAGCAATCGTCAGCCTCGTCATTTGCCTTAACCTGTTCCTGCTTGCGACATACGACGACCCGTTTTCCGGTGACGTTAGAGTTACGCCATCAGCTTTCGAAACACAGCTAAAGCTTTATCGACTGGATGAAATGTGAGCGCTAGTGCCTGGACAACCAAAGCCTTAATTTTGGATAAGTGCAAAAACGCCAATCCATGAAATATTCATGTGAGATCGCTCAGGCGACAACTCTGGAGGTTCCATGCCCAATTCCACAAGTAAGCTGTTTAGTCTGGCTCTTTCCTTCTCTATCGTTGGGCTGCTGTGTACGTCCACTGGCGCCGCGTCTTCGGCACCTGCAGTTAGCGCCTCGTCCTCGACGAAGGCTGCGAAGTCGACCTTCCGCCCGACCATACAACCAGCCTTCGAGAAAAAAATATTCAGAGGAAGTATTAGCGCTGATGTCGCCAGCGGCGAGGAGCAACTCCTGACAGCCAACTACAAGGACGCTTCGGCATACTTCTGGAAAGCTCTCAACAAGAATTCCAAGGACACTGCAGCGCTTTGTGGACTAGGCTTCAGCCAGGCACTGCAATTTCAACTTGATAACGCGGAACAGCAGTTTTCGAAAGCGCTCAAAGTCAAACCGCAGGATCCTCTTGCGCACGTCGGCATGGCTTTCGTCACTCTGAGCCGCTTGCAAACATCATCGACCACGGTACTGAAGCAGCGCGATTCAATGCTGTCGCGCGCGTTGGCAGAATGTACCACCGCTCTGAAAGCCGAACCCAAGATGTCCGAAGCGCTTCTGGTGCAAGGTCTGGTGCAAAAGGAGCAAGGCAAGTTTGATGCAGCCAATGCCAGCTTTACGCGCTCGATTGCGAGCAACCCGAACTTCAGCGCGCCTTATGCCCACCGCGGGATGATTTCACTGGTGAAGAATAATCCATCTGCAGCTATATCGGATTTCGAGGAAGCGATTCGAATTCGCTCATCGAACTCGACCGCTCATTACGGGCTCGGTAAGGCTTTTCTGAAGCTCGGTCAACTAGACAAGGCTTACACGGAACTGAATACTGCAATCGCCCTAAACAGAAACAGCGCTCCTTCGCACATCGCCATGGGAGATGTTCTCCAACAGCAAGGAAACTCGGTTGCCGCTGTCAAAGAGTTCAAGGCAGCCATTGCTATTAAAGCCGAAAGCGAAGAAGCCTATTTGAAGTTAGCTGACGTCATGCAGAGTCGCGGTGACATGGAATTTGCTGTTGCGGATTTGCGTTCTGGACTCGAGATCAAACCCAACAATATCGATCTACACCGGCGACTCGGCGACATTCTGCTAAATTCTGGCAAGCTCGACGATGCGATCAAGGAGTACAACACTGTTCTGCAGATGTCTCCGGGAGATGTAGCGTCGGTAGATGGAATGACTCAAGGTTTGACTTTAAAAGCTCAGAAAGAAGCATCTGGAGCCTTCTTCGTTTCAAATAATTTCGAAGCTGCTGAACGAACGATTCAACGGGCAATCTCAATGAATCCGAACAACATGCAACTGCGATTGGCGGATGCGAAGCTGCGAGCCATTTCAGGCAAACCAATAGATCTCTCGACAGTGGGCACTCCGGTCAATGATCCGCAACGCATAGCTTACGCGGAGGCATGCCTCGCCCAATTCAAGTTTGACGACGCTAAGCAATCAATGGCAACAGTGATTGGAAATTGCCAGAATGCCAAAGACGCATTCGCCGTCGGTGACATGGCTCTGATGATCCGCGATCTGGATAGTGCTGAGTCCGCCTACAACAAAGCCGGATCCTTTGGGGGTGCCGATGTGACGTCCCGTTCTCAGCGGGGCTTAGCGGCAGTGTCGAGCGCCCGCACCAAGGCTCAGCAAGATTTGACCATGGCCACTGATCTGGCGAAGAAAAGTCAGTTTGCTAGTGGTTTGGATAAATTTCGCAGCGCAGCTTATTTGAACCCGAGACTATCTCAGGCCCATCTCGGATTGGCGCAAACTCTAGAAAAGTTTGAAAAGAAGCAGTCTCCAGCCCTGAGAGAAGCGAGCTTGCACTTCAAAGCCTATCTAGCATTAGAACCGGGGTTGCCCGAGAAAGAGCGTGAGAAGATTTCCAAGCGTGCAGATAAATGTCTTGAAATCGCTTACAAAATCGACTCAGGGCACCCGCCATCGAAGCTCTCGGCATTTCTCTCTCCGGTCGGAAATTTGGGACGCAAAGTCGGCGAGCAAATTAAAGAAGCTCTGACCGACTAAACAGCACATTCTTTGCATGGAATGTCACCATTTTAGGCTGATGAAATCCACCTTTAGGATGAGTCCAAGCTGCGTCATCGCTGCTATGATATTGGCATGAGAGAGCGATCAAGTGAAGCACTTAAAATAAGCCCTGCAGCAATCCAGAGGACAAAAAAGTATAAATCATTAATCGCAAAAAAGTTTGAAACGCTCACCCAAGCACAGTCCCCTTAGGGACTTAAAAACAAGGAGTCGAGCGTTTCTTTTTGACTATTCATTCATCGCCCATTGCTCAGCTATGTTTGTAGCTTTCGCAGTCGGCATATAATATGCGGGCGGCTCATGAGCCGCCCTTTTTAGTTTCGGAGTACGCTAGGTGAACAGCAGCAAATTACCTGAGCCGAAACTTGCAAAACCTGGGGCAGGTCTGCCGTTTATGGAGTGGGCCATTGCAAAGTATATATTGCTTCCAGGGCTGTTTAGAGAAACAGGAAGCACGCAGGCAATTGAACATTTTGTGCGTGAGTCGGAGAAAATAACAGCTTTATCGTGTCAACTTAGTCCTGAGATGTTGACTGAGCGGCGATTGATACCGCGCCACAGAGGGCTGGAGGATAGTTCGCGCTATTGGTCTGTAGCAATGGCGCTCGAGCATCTCGTTATCGTCGGCGATATGATGCGGCAAGTCGTCGTCGACCTTTCCAATGGTGGCACGAATTTGCGACAAATCGGAATCGCCGATGTGAAGCCGGGTTTGAATGTTGATCCCGCAAAAGCGTTACCGGCATTCGAAGAAATGACCGAGCGATTTGTGCGCGAGACAACTGCTGCTCAGATTGATGCGTTCCCAAGGTCAACTTACCCACATCCTTGGTTTGGTCCGCTAAATGCCCACCAGTGGCTAACTTTCGCAGCACCACACGAAAGAATTCACCGCAAACAGATTGAAGCGATAATCGCTCGCCTGACCTAGCAGTACTAGTTGACACAAGGCCATTGCCTAGGCGCCGCAGGTGGAACGTTTGTTTAGGAAATTGTTTAGCTTACCCCTTGTCAAGGGGATTCGCTTTACTATTGTCTGACTCGCGACCGACGAGAATCCAAATGAGGCACATCGCGCTTCATTCCGGGGCATTCGGGCGCGTGGGAGGAAATTAGCTCATGATTCGCGAAACTGATAAGCGTGCATTGTCCCGATTGTGCTTCTTTCTACGGACCATGACGATATTTTTTGCGATTGCCGTTGGTTCCATGTGCTTTTTTTCCGTTCAGGATGAACTGTACCGTGGTATTGATCCCGGCATTTTGCTCTTCATCGTTCCTGTGTTCACATTTATTGGGGCGCTTGGTTATATCGTAAAACGCTTGGAGTCGACAGCCTGGAAAATTCAAGCAGACGACAGCGGGTTGATAGTTGACACAGTGAAGAAGCAATTCTCTGTAGGCTGGGAGTCGTTTGCCGCAGTGGAAAACTGTGCGATGTCGAACACCTACTCTTATCGGCTCAGCCTTCGGGACGGCACCAAATTGGATTTACCGTCGGTGCTTGATAAAGACGGTGCACTGCTTCGGGAGTTGAGATCGCGACAGTCTGCAAATTCATTTAAAAGTGAAGCTGCTTCGGCGTTCTATCGGTTGCCGATGAGTGTTTTGATCCACTGGCTATTGGCCATGCCGATGATGGCTTTCTTTCTTTCGGGGATGGTTCCTGTGCTTACGAAGGTGACTGGAGATTTGGCGTTAAAGCAAACCGAGGCTGTCGGTGGTGGCATGGCGCTTGGTTCAATAATTGCTGTGCTGATTTTCGTTTGTACTTCGATTGAAACGAAAGGCAGCCGGGTTGTGGTTCGAAGCGCACTTTGCGCCTGGGAGTTTAGCTGGGATCAGCTGAAGCTAGGGAAGTTTGACGACCTCAAAACGCCGATTGGAACGCTCGTGGCAGCGCAGTTATCTGACTATGACCAACTGAAACACAAGATACTGGAGCGTGCTGAAAAAGCTCAGAAAGCCGGTTCCCCCATTGAAAAGGATTCAGCGTTTGTCACGCTCCGTTCTCCGGCATGGCCGCTGTGTATCCTTTCGGTAGTACTGCTGGCGGTGCCACTGGCTCATTCTATATGGTTCACTGTCACCGTGTGCTTGCTTGCAATGCTGGACTTTGTAAGACCTAGTCGTAATTTGCTGCGCAGCGCATTTTGTGCGCTTGCCATTGTTACAACTGCGTGGACGGTGGCGCAGACACCTGCTTCCAGTGATTTGAATAAGACAGTAATTGTCAGGTGCATGGAAGTCGTCCCGGGTGGCCAGAATCCCAGCGAACAAATTCAGATGGGCAAGCCGGAACGAATACAGCAGTTTGAAATTACGCCATTAGCGTTTGAGCGGCGTTATCAAACCAACATACCTGGTTCGTTTGAATACCTTAGCTGGATCGGACCGGACTCGTGGTTCCGTCTATCGACGGAGGAATTCTTTGGAGTGGATGATGCGCCAATGGGCGCGCTCGATAAACCTGCTGCGGACAGCAACACTGCATTGGTATTGGAGAATGCAAAATGGGATGCGCCCAGAAAGTTTCAGCATGCAGGGATGACTTTCACGGAACGACGGTGTCATACGAAGTACAGCGACAAATATCTTGCCGGTGTGGAGTATGTTGCGATGGATAATGGCAAACGAGTTGTGGTTCGTTTGGTCGGTGATGCAGCCGAGGAGGACGAACTCTTTGAGCGTGCAAAAGCCACGCTGCAAACTTTGCACAGGGTGTCGGTTCCGCATATCGCAGCGACCGTACAGCAAAAAGCGCATGCGGATAAAGTGCATTCGCATAAACGCAAAAAAGCGCATACAACGCTGAAGGAGTCCAGGAATAGGTAGGCATGTTAAGCGACTTTAGTTCTATTGGTGTTGAATTGGATTTTGCGGCGCCCCCGGCGGGTAATATGGTTGTTGCCCCGGGTAGTATGGTTGCTGACCCTGATATGGTGGCTGCCCTTGGTATGGTTGTTGCACTGAATATGGTGCCTGCGCGCGATCTGTTTGCGTGTTCACATTAGGAGCAGCTATTGTCTTGCCTGTGTAGAGCAGCGTGGCTGTGTTCACATCGCGGTAAGAAAGTATTGGGCGCACGCCTTCGTGTCCGACAAAATACATGATGTCCTTGTGATGATCGCTGTGACCCGCTAGTCCGATGGCGTGGCCTATTTCATGCAGAGCGATTGCTTTGATGCCCGCAGGTGTATGCTTTTGCTTATCGGCGCCTCGGTATGTTAAGAACGCAAGATCAGCATGAATATAGGCGCCATGGCTGGCTGTCGGTGTGCATCGACCGCCTTCATTTCCGGTTGCATCGCTGATTATAACGTTGGGATCATCGGTCCAGTTGCAAACAATATCCGCGCCATTGGGATTGAATGTACGCGTGAACTTGACTGCACCACGTGTTTCCTGGTCCCACATAGTGAATGCTTCGATCAGTGCTTGCTCAAAGGCTGGCTGGTAATCGCGGCACTGACCTGGATGTATGAATACTGTCAGTGGCATTTTCGCTGAAGACCACCTGAGTCCATCAGTGTTTACTAGGTTCAAATAGTTATCGGCTGTTGTCGTCTGGTCGCTAGTCGTTTCGCCTCGGCGTTCGCGTCGACCGAGTTCTCGTTTTGCGACTGCCATTTCGGATGTGATCAGCTCCCGACTAGCGCCATGAGGAAACTTGCGCAAATAGCGCTCGCCCATGGCAAGGGCGTCGGAAGTTCGATTGAGCAACAGTGCGGCCCCAACATAATTCACATAAGCTGGCTGGTTCGCAGGATCGAGCTTGAGCGTGATTTCGCTTTCTTGCATTGCTTCCTCCACGCGATTCAACCTTCCGTACGCGGAAGCGAGATTCGAGTGAGCGTTGACACAATTGGGATCGATGCTTACTGCTTTTTCGAGATTTTCTGCTGCCCTTTCGTACTGTTTGCTTTTCAGAAACTGGTAACCACGACTGCAGTATTCAGAAACCATTTGATCTCGGGATTCGTTAGCTTGGGCGGCAACTAAGAACGGGGCGATGAATATCATCAGCAGAAGGACACGCATTACAAGTGTCCTTACTCCATGTGCTGCTGCCCATTTCATGCGGCTCACCTCGTCTTTGGCAGAATTCAAACGTATTGGTACAAGCTGTGCTGCGTATAGTGTTCCCCATCTTCCGAGACTTGAAAATCCAAAGCACTTAATGATTGACCACGCCACCTCTAATCGGTTGACGGTTGTTTAAAACTGAGGCGCCGCAGATAATTAATAATCGGCAGGAAGCCTGCTCTTCCGAGCGAAGTCGAATTTTTTCATCGTCCTCCTAATTTTCTGAGGACATTGGTTAAGTAGCCAGAACAAGGGGGAAGCTTCGGATGAACAATACGGACATACAGCAATTGTCAGCTGCCGAAATGGAAGAGATCGTGGGAGGCGCGACAGGCCTTGAGTTCGCGATTACACTAGCCATGGCAGTGGTCATTCCTATAGCGACGACGCGCTCTGCCAATCAACTCGAGAGTTTTAAACCGCCGTTGGCTGAGTCGAGAGATGTCCAAGGGCTTTGCCAATGATCGGTGGGCTGACACCCTTATGTTGACCAATCACGGTTTAACTAGGCGGGACGCCTGCGCTCCCGGGTAAGTAGTAGTGCTGTCACCACAACTGGTGGCAGAGCCGGAATCAATGTGCTCTCAGGTCTCCGTAGAAAAACAGCGCCTTTTATGGACTGTCTTTGATTGGTTGAGGAATTGCCAATTGCCGCAAGGCTTCGCCGATGGTCGAGGAACCAGCAGACTCGCGCGGGTCGGATTTTTTACGAGGACGCCAGAGATTTGCAGAGTCGCCAACAATTTTTTCGAAATCCTTTTTGAATTGCTCGTCCTTGTCTAAGTTAGCGTTGCCTATGGCAGAGTCGATCATATGCCATTC
>JADYXS010000671.1 GCA_021772155.1 Candidatus Obscuribacter sp. | reverse complement strand
TTGAGCAATGGAAAAACAAACTATGCAGTGGCATGAGCTTTTACAGTGCGCAGAGCAATGTGAAGAGGCAGCACAAAAGCAGTTGGACTTGGCGGAAGGCCACCTAATTCAGGCAATCGAACACGCTCAATCGACGCTTGGACCTTACGATGTGAATCTGGCGAAGTGTTTCTTGGCACACGCTCATTACTTGGAAATGCGGCAGCGATTTTCAGAAGCGCTGCTCCGCTACAAACTTGCAGCGTCGATCTATAAGCAAGGCGGACAGGGCTCTGCCCATGCGTTGGCTGCGTCGAAAGTTGCCAGAATGAAAATGCTTCTGGGATTGGACGACGAGTAATCTTCAACCATTCAACCGATATCGGTTGAAGTTTGAAATGCCAACTGGACGACATTTTCAGATTTAAGCAAAGAGCTTTGAACTTTTTGTGGACTGAATCCGTTAACCCAACAGATACATAGACCGCCCAAGCTCTGGCGGTAGCGAATACTTCCCTTTGTTACAGTGGAGGACCACTCTCATGCGCTTTCAACCGCTTCTTATCGCCGCAATCAGTTTCTGCTCTCTTACATACTTTCTGACTCCGGCGCTTGCCCAAACTTCCGACCCGACACCATCTGGTTCCGTTGAATTGAAATCAAATTGCAGCGGTGATAGCTGTGACACCGCCTCTGGTGAATCAGGAGCCGCAGGCAAACGAATGCATAAGGGCAAGCATGGTTTGAAAGCAAAATCCGGGACCCACCGCAAAGGCGCAATGGCCGCCGTTCGAGCGATCAAAGCACTGCCGTCGCTGACTGCTGAACAGAGCCAGCAGGTTGATGCTGTACTTGCTGCATTCAAGCAAGAAATGAAACCTCTTCGCCAGCAAGCGAAAGCATTAAGAGGGGAAGGAAAGTCTGCATCGAAGGCAGGTTCAGACTCGCCAGCTAAGGCGCAGTTGACGGAAATCAAAAGGGAATTTCGTTCTAAGGCAAAAGAGGCGATGCAAAAGCTTCTGGCTATCTTGACCCCGGAACAGCGAACCCAGCTTAAATCTATGCGCAGTCCTATTGCTCCAATTGGACAACAGAGCTAGCACAACTCTGGCAGCAGAAATCCCTTTTCGGTCAGTTGCTTAAGCACCATATCTACTTCCACCTTTGCCAGTTGATGGTCTTCGATCGGGATGACTTTTAGCAGGAGCGGCACAATTTCAGCGGCGGTTTGGGTTCCGTCGCAGAATTCCCAAATGATTGCGCCAATCGGCGTGAGAAACGTCGCCAGATCGGTTGTTGGAAGGTAAAGCGAGACATGGCCGTCCGGCATCACATGTGTGACTACCAACTGACTGCGCTTCGGGAAATATGTCATTGCGTCCACGTAAACGTCGTGTCTGGAACCTGAAATTATAGTATCGCAGATAGACGATAGGACCTGCAAAATATGGGCATAATGTAGCTTAGGTACACGGTAGACCGGGGCATCCTCGGAGGTGGTTATGGTCGACGATGACAAAACGGACTCTTGCGTTGCAGGAATAGACCGGCGCGAGTTTATCGAACTGGTGACGAAACGAGGCACGCAGGGTGCAACGTTGCTCGCCTCCGCAGTAGTGCTTGATTTCTTTCTGGCCAAGCCCTGTTCAGCAGCGCCGAGTGTTGTGCAGCAAGAGGCTGGCTGAAATCGGTTGCCAGTTCTATTCAATTGCCTTGCAGAAGCGGTGAACCCGAGCTGGTGATTGATTCTTGTATTTGCGCGGTCGGCAATCGGGCGGAAACATGCACAAACTGCAATTCGAGGCTGATTGCGGGTCATTTTGCGTATCGCTGGGCCGAACGTCGGTCCGAGTTAGGAGCAAAGATATCCAGCTCCTGAATGACCTTGCTTCGTTTTTCTTTCCGGCCAAGCCGTCCGATATCGGTGAACTGCTGGACCTTGAAACTCTCGACTTACCAGATGACCTTTCTCAGCGACGCGGAAAGGCAATGGAATTAATTCTGAACACCGCCACTAAAGGACATCTCGGATTGCTGTATGTGGATGCAGCTGCTTTGTCTTCGGCGGCCGGCAAGGTAATGATTGCAGCTGAGAGTATGTCCGGCACATCGACACTTGCTACCTATGCTGCCCTTAGCTCGCAGTGGAAGGTGCTGACAGACGATCTAGTTTTCATTGATCCGCTAACAAACATCATCATACCGTTTTGTAGCCCGCTGTCCCTGCGGGCAGGAGGCAAGCAGCTCCTGAAGGACTCGTGCGTTCCCACTCCCGAGCCATTATTGAACAACCGTTACTATTTCGATGCAGCGCTCTTTACCAAAGAAGAAACGCCAGGACCATTTGATGTTGTTATTGTTCTCCATCCGTCCGCTCAGTTTAGATACGAGCGGCTCACCACAGCAGCGGCACTAATGGAAATCTTGAAACTCAGCAACGCTTTGGTTGGCGGATCGAAAGCCATTGACGCGCTTCATAATGCCATTGGCGATGCCGACTGCTACCGCATTTTTGGAGGCTCGGTTCGCGATCGGATGGGACTTCTCGAGCAGTCGATAAAAGATCGGTTCTGCTCCGACCAAACTAACCATCGACGCGTCGTAGAGTAACGTAAATGTCCTTCTGACACCGAGAATTCGATTTCTACTCGGCGGTGGTATCGCTAGTGATACCATACTGCATTGTTCGATTTGCCTTCGGGCGATTTTTGGAACTGCCTGGAAGAGTCAACTCGGTCGAAGGCTTTGACTGGCATCGTGGTAAGAAAACTGAAGCCCTTTCCGTGAGTCGAGATGAAAAAGCCGATAAAAATGCTCCTGTGCTTAGTTTCGCTTGTTTTCCTTGGGCCCACTTGCTGTTATGGATCCGATTCTGACGGTTATAGTTCACCCTATTCAATTGAATTTTCGGTCCCTCGTGATGACTTGATGGCGATCGATCAAATTCCGCCCAGAGATGATTGGAAACTTGAAGCAAAGGAACCGTACTCCGATTGGTACTCTGGCAGAACGCTAAAAGAATGCGGAGCCTGGGGACCGCATCCAAGACAATATCCAGGTGTTTCGAATTTTGATTCGCGTCCGATAACGTGGAAGAGACAGAGAGTACTTGCTGTGGCGGCTAAACACATTGGGCTTCCTTATCAGCACCACCACATTCCGGCCTGGGATCCACCTGCGTCGTGGCCCTGGAAGCAGGTTGCCTACGGCAGAAACTCTAAGGGGCTTGATTGCAGCGATTTCACATCTTGGATTTACAACTACGGTTTGGGGTTTAAGCTGGATACAGGCATAAAAGAGCAAGCTAACACGGTCGATATTGCCGGTCCCGGTGGTGATGGAACGGTCCACGTCCGCACCCTATCAAATGACAACGGCTACGATGATTTGGTCCGCAAGCTGAAAACCGGTGATTTGCTTTACATCAAGAACGACCAAGGTGACGTCGGGCATGTGATCATGTGGGTCGGGGTCCATGGCAAATCACCTGACAGCACCCCGCTTGTTATTGACTGCACCGGACCGGAGCATAAGGACTGCAACGGCAATCCGATTCCAATCGGTGTGCAAATTCGGCCCTTCTTGCCCAACGAGTGGTATTACAAAAGCTTTTCGCATGCGCATCGCATTCTAGGCGACGAATCATAAACAGCTTATCGGTCAGTCAGCTACTAGAGCTTCGACCGGATCGCTGACCGCATGATTAGATTGCCGCCGATGAAATAGCGGCAACATAAAGCTGCCGCCAATTTCATCAGGACCAGTCATCTTAACCAAATCGTCTCCTTGGGAGGCGCCGGGATGTGATTGTGGACAATCTGGAAGAAC
>JADYXS010000670.1 GCA_021772155.1 Candidatus Obscuribacter sp. | reverse complement strand
TCCTAAGCTTGGTCGCAAATGGGATTTTGCTGAATTCCAGGCTGAAGCCGATCCAAGAATGTTTCAATCATCTGGCCCGGTGCCGCTAAAAACTATGTACACGCAAATGACTGGTTTGGTTGGACCAATTGTTTCGTATCAGGGTTCCACTTTTGCGAACGCGGGCGTGAAGAATGGGGCGCCCATCGGCAGCTACAAGGCGCGCTTCACGGGACGGAGCGGGGAAGGTCTGGCGGTTGTAACAGTCACATTCGATGCAGGAAAGTATCGAATCACGGATCTAAATATCATGAGAAAGATGGGAAGGTAACTGTGACGGTCAATTTATTACTGCCGGGGAGAGCCGCACTCGAACAACGTAACTTAGCCGGTTAAGAAAAACCGAAGTATATACTTGCGCAAAAAGTGATTCGCCTCAAAGATCAAAGTTGCAACACAACGATCAAAAGGCGAATCAATATGAAGATACCCTATTTTGCGGGCAAATCCCTATCTGAATTCCTTAAATCCGCATTGAAGATAGGAGTGCAGGCGGCGGAAGACGGATTAATGTGGTCTGTCTACCGAAACGACGTAGAGGCACCAGTTAATTGCCCGCAGCCGAGATGCCGAGCCGCGGAGCGGCTCCGGCGAAACGGCAGCTACGCCAGACGGGTAATTGAAGGTGCGATTTTCCTGATGATAGTGATCTACCGGTTTAGGTGCAGATCATGTGGTGCGACGGTGTCTTGCCCGCCGAGCTTCCTTGTGCCCTATCGGCGTTTTACCGGCCGGCTGATCTGCCAGGGAATTGAGGCGTACGGAAAATCGCACACTAGCTACGGGGATGTGAGCCTCGATCTATCTGTGTACAGCGAAGAGGAAAAGCTGGACTCGATATCGGCAGAGCCCACGACATTGGCTCAGGAGATGACCCCAGGGAAAGACGGATTGTGCCCAGCAAGAAGCACTGTATTCAGTTGGGTAGATTTTGTATGCAAAAGAGTTTGGAAAACGGTTCAGCAGACCGAGAAAGAGTTGGTGCTGCAACGATTCAATGTCAGCGAATTGCATCGTGACGTTACGGCCCGTAATGCAAATGCATGGAAAGCAGGCAAGCGATTTGGCGAGAAGAGTGGCAAGCATCAGAAGGAGAAGCCGAAAGAGCTAAATGGGCTTACATTCGTGCTTCTGACAGCGGAATGTTTGCCGAATAGCGAGCGCGGAGTGATGGAGAAGCTGAGAACATATTTTTTGCAATCGGCAGAAAAATGTCTGGACTTGTTAAGCGAAGTGTCGATGGTGCTGCCAACAGCACAAACTTCTGAACAGCTGAAATGACCGAGCCTCCTAGACTTCCAATGTTCTGACGGAGCGAACTGGAAGTGCGCAAGGATGACGAAGAAAAGCGAAGGGAATTGGCCGAGTTCAGGTTCGGAGTAATCGCGCCGTTGGTGTGCGGCTCATATGAGCGCGGAGAGCGCGAAATCATCCGTCGAGCAATTCTAGCGAAAGCGCACCCAGCGCCTGACGGACAAGACTGGCAGGTCTCAGAGAGAACGTTGCGGAAATGGATAGCGGAGCACAGGAAGCAAGGTTTGCGTGGTCTCTACGACAGGCGAAGAAAGACGCGAGGAATCTACACGAGCATTGATGAAAAGACTCTCGAAATGGCCAAAAAGCTGAGGGAGGAACTGACATCGCGCAGTATCAAACAGATTCTGCATCAGCTCAGCGTGGATGGCGTGGACGTTTCTAAGATATCCAAGACCACTTTAAATATGCACTTGAATAGATTGGGTGCGAAAAAGGAGAAGCCCTACTCGGATCAGGGTGCGCATCAAAGGTGGCAGAAGCCACACATCAATCAGTTGTGGCAAACGGATTGCAGCGATGGCATTTGGTTGCCTGACCCAACAGGGCTGAAGAAAGTGAAGCAAACGGCGCTAATTACCTTTATCGATGACTGCTCACGATTATGCACCCATGGCGAATTTTACTGGACCGAACAGCTTCCGAATCTACTCGATTGCTTCAACAAGGCGGTGATCAAGCGGGGGCGCTGCGCGGAAATTTACAGCGACAACGGCAGCATCTATCGTTCAAAGCAATGGAAGAGTGTATGCGCCGAACTGGCTATCGGCCAACGGTTTGCTGAGAAGCAGAGACCGGCCGGGAAGGGGAAATGCGAACGTCATTTTCTAACGATCCAGCGCGGCTTCTACAACGAGGCTCAATTATCAGGAATACAAACGTTGCAAGAGTTGAACGAATTTTTCTGGGCGTGGCTTGATGAGCGGTACCATCGGGAAAGACACGAATCCTTGAAACAGTCGCCGCTAGCACGTTGGCAGCAGGAAGAAGATACCATCGAGCGAATATCGCCGGAGGTAATCCAAGAAGCCCTGAAGCTGCGTACCTACAGAAAGGTTGACTTCAAGACTGCGCTAATACGGTTGAACGGCAAGCAATATCAAGCCAGCAAAGAACTGGGAGGAGAAACAATTCAAGCACGATGGCATTTCGAATCCAGCGATGAGATCGAAGTGTGGAAGGGCGGAACCTTTGTGGAAAGTGCGAAGTGTTTCATTGCGTTGGCGGACATCGATTACTCTAAGAGGCCGAAACGAGAAGCTCCACCGGAACCAGGCCGGTTTGTGTTAGAAAGCTCAAAGAACTACCGACTGAGAGTGGTGGCAAAACACAAGGGGACAACGTTCACGTCGGCAACAGAAAGAAATGATTTGCTGACGGAATCTGAGTTCCTGCTGTTAGTGACCGAGGCTCTGGAACGTGCACTTGATGACGAGGAGAGAGCAAACTGCGCCAAGTTTCTTAGAACCAATGGCCCAGTTTGCCGCGACTCAGCAAAATGTGATCTACTCCGATGCATTGCGCAGAAGGGTCGTGGTCTACACATCAATATTTACTTGCGCCGTATTGAAAACCAACGAAGACAGAGGTAACAGTGATGACCAAAACAACAGCGAAACAAGGTTCAAGCGTTGCAAACCGCAAGGACCAGGGAGCGAAGAACAATGAATCAACCGGCGTTCAGCTCACAGTCGAGGAGGCAATACGCGAAGCGAATGAGTCCTCGACCGTGGGTGATGGAGATGGCACCGTAGACGAGCGTGTCGCAGTCAATGCTAAACAGCAGCTTGCGGATCCATTCGGCAAGCGCATTGCATCGGAAGACATTTTCAAACATCATCAGCTTGAGGAACTCAGAGAACTAGTGAAAACGGCGATCGTCCAGCACTCGATGGCGTTGGTCAGCGGTCCGCCGGGAGTTGGCAAAACGACGGGAGTGCGCTCGGTAACGGACGAACTTCCAGTCAACAAATATACCGTAGTCTATCTTGGTCAAGATCAAAATGGAGCCAATATGGTGCGCAGATTTACGGAATGCCTGGGACTGCGGGCCAAGGGATTCAGGTTTAATCACGTTCTTCAAATCAGCCAGTGGCTGGCAGACAACTTGAAGAATGGTGGCAAGCGAATTACTTTGGTTGTGGACGAGGCGCATTTATTGGATGACCAGACGCTTGAGGATCTCCGACTGCTAAGCAACGCCGACTATGATCGTCAGTCGCCGCTTTCATTGATCTTGCTGGCACAGCCATGGCTGCGGGCACGGTTGAAATCACCTTTTTTCGAACCTTTAATGCAAAGGCTGCGCTATCGATACTCGCTGGACGGTTTAAGTAAAGAAGAGACCGATCAATACATTCGAGGACGGCTAACAGCAGCCGGACTGAATTCTGATTTTTTTTCCGATGAGGCAATCCATCAGGTCTTCGCCTATTCCGAAGGAATTCCCCGTCGCATCAACAACCTTTGCTCGCATCTGTTGTTGAAAGCACGCATTGCTGGCATATCGACTGTAGATGCAGCGCTGGTAAAGTTCGTAGCCGAATCACTCGACGGTTGAGAGATGAGGACAAACACATGATCAAAATTGTAATTATGATCGAATGCGACTATTGCCATCAGCCTTTCTCAACAATCCGCTCTCGCAATCAATATCGAGAGATCCTACTCGACGACATGGACGAATTGCAGATTCAGGCGGAGGGCGACGGATGGATGTTGTATCGGAACTCTACCGAACATGTGTGCCCGACGTGTAACACGGGATCGAGGCCTCTCGTCTCACGACTTGAGTCACTTTCCAACGGCCCATGAGTTTCGCATTTAATTGCTGGCACCGCTGATTCACACTTCTAAAGCCATTCCCTTGAGCCTCGCCGACATTTGTCCCGGCGGTGCTCAACTGCTTTAGATTTGCTCAGAGCCCCACTTGCACAGTCTCTTCTCGTCCCTTTCAAAATGGTGACTCCTTTTCTAAAATGACCTTCGTGCGAGGGTAACAGCTTCGTTACTCTCGACCGCCTTTCAAAACTACCGTCAAGCTGTTGCGTGAGTGCGAAGGCTGCGCGTCAGCGCCGCCGCTAGGTTCGCCTTGAGTCCAAGCTTACAGACTTTCGCATTACGGTTTTCCATCTCTTTAGTCAACGTGTATTCGTTAATCATGCGAAATCACCGGCCGAGTTACGTTGTTCGTTTGCGGCTAAATTACGTTGTTCATCACACCATCTCCTGCTGTTGTGAGAGCGATGTTGTTTGGAGCGAAGATTGTACCGACGGTCAATGTAGAGCCGGCGTTAGTGGTTTGAATGGACGCTGTGCCGAGGGTATTTGAGGGGCTTAAATATGTGTAGACCTGAAGGTTGCCATTGATCGCCCCCTGCACCACGTTGACACTACCGCCTTGCGTCGT
>JADYXS010000669.1 GCA_021772155.1 Candidatus Obscuribacter sp. | reverse complement strand
ATAGCCGAACACCGTATCCGGTGCATCAGTCGGCGCCGAATTCATTCAACCCGTGGCTTAATCGCGCCTATCCTGCCTGCCTCAATTTTAGAGGTATGTCGCGCCGAAATCTCTTATATGCTCTCGTAGTATCACCGAAAAGCGAAAAGCGCGGTGGGGTTGCCCCCGGCGCGCTCTTCCATGGTTGTTCTTACTTATCGCCTTCTCAGTCGTCAAACTCCAGGTCTTTCTCCGGCGTTTGGATGACGGCGCCGGGAGGGACATCGGACTCGGCAATCTCGGTTACGGCAATCCTCGACTCGACGAAGTAGTGCTGCCGGCAGGCCGGGCAGGTCTCTTCGTAGGCGAAGTCGCGTTCGATAGCAAAGTCATGCCCGCACTTACAGCTTGCTGTCATGCAAGCGTGCGTGCCCTTCCACTGGAAGCTGGCAGTCGGCATCGGCACTGACCGTTTGTAATCGATCGGCTCCGCGAGAAGTGCCACTTCTGCGCCACAGCGAAGCACCGTGCTGCAAGCAGGGCAGCGCAGGTATTCTGACGAACCGCTGTCGCCGTGATTACACTGGTGGAATTCTTCACCACAGCCACACACAACGTCCATGCAGACGTTCGGCATGCGATCGAGGTGAAGTGTTGCTTTCGGATTTTGAGTTACAGACATACAGAAACGTGTTTTCCTTTCGCACCACTTTTGGTGCTTCAAGTGCACACTTGCATCAGGGACCGGCACGATGCCAGGTCTCTTCCAAAGTGATCAATCCGGGCGGCTCATTGCGCCGTCTAGGGTCGTTCGAGAAAAGGACTGCACCATCGGTTGTAGACGTGTTGGTGGTTCTGAGTTTCGCAGAGAAGGACCACTATGGACCTCCTCTGCGAAAGTCACTTATCGAAGCAGCTTGAAGTGCTGGTGCGTCCTGCTACTGCGTACTTGCCACCTTGTATGGGTCCATCATCGGATCATGCTCAGGCTCTTGCATGACCGCGATGCTCGCCAGGGCCTCGGCGAACACAAGCTCACCAGTCACGTACGGCCAGACGTGCCAGTGCTTGCCGCATGCCGGGCAGTCGACCTCGTACTGGAAGGCGCCAACGATGGGGAACTCGTGAGCGCAGGTACACCGGCCCACCAGGCAGGCTTCGGTGCCCTTCCATTGGAAGGACGCATGCGGCCGGGGATGGCTCAAGGAGTGGACCACGCGAGTTTCGGAAAGCTGGACTTCCGGCCCCAGGCGCAGCACCTTCTTGCAGTGCGGGCAGCGCACATATTCCGACGAGCCCTGCGACGCCTCATGGGTACAGACATGGGTCTGGCCACCGCAGTTGCAGTAGACGTCCATGCAGACCGTCATCTGAGCCCAGTTGACCGAAGCGACCGACAGTTGAGAACCCATCTGCAGTTTCCTCCAAGTTGCACACGGTGGTGCTAAGAATGAGACAACAACAGGACCGAGTGGCAACGTCGCCACTCGGTCCCGGACGCTTTTGTTTACGGACGATTCTGCGCCGCGGCACGCCGGCGGATTTCGTCCAGGGTCGGCAGCTCCTCGCTGGCAGCCACCTTCTTGATGATCATCATGGTCGTCAGCACACCTGCAGCCAGCGCCACGAGAACCACCCCAATGACGACAATGGCGACGAGAACACCGCCGTTGTCGTCACTGCTGCTGCTACTGCCGCTCTTACCACCGCCGGTGAAGAACCCGAACACATCGCCGAGCGCGCTTCCATAGTTATCGAACACGCTCATCGTGTTGTGGATCGTGGCGTAGGCATTGTAGCCAGCCAAGCCGTAGTTGAGGATCCCACCGTTTCGATAAGCATTGGCCCAGCTGTCCACAGTGATCATCCAGCAAGCGAACACGATGCAGGGAGCCAGCACCACGTAACCAAGCTGGAGCGCGATGCCGAGCTGAGCGATCGTCAGTAGCCCGAAGAAGTGGCAGGTCAGCGCCACCACGATCAGGTAGCACCACGAGAAGCCGAGACCCGACATCACCGCGGTGACCCACGCCATGAAGCGCCGCCAGCCACCGACCGCCTTCGTCTCGGCCCAGACCTTGCCGCAGACGTAAGCGTTCCACCAGCTGATGGCGAAGTTCAGCACAAAGATCAAACCAA
This sequence comes from Candidatus Obscuribacter sp., assembly GCA_021772155.1. Lineage (GTDB taxonomy): Bacteria > Cyanobacteriota > Vampirovibrionia > Obscuribacterales > Obscuribacteraceae > JADYXS01. Next base: position 1,562 of record JADYXS010000669.1, on the reverse strand, counting down.
TCAGGAGCAGTTCCATGAAAAGTCACTCTTGACGGAAGGGTTGTTTGCATGTCGAGTTCACCGTCAGACGCCCGACATGTATCTGAAGTCACAAGGGCGAGAACCAACCTGTTCAGCCGATTCCCACCCAGAGTCGGAACTACGCTGCTGCCATTACCAGCCGCAGGAACAGCACCGTTTGCGAACGGGTTCCAAGGAGTCCGCCATCATGAGGGCGAAGCACATCATGGGCAGGAGTACGACTGCCACCAGCACGTGAATCAGGGTGCCCAGGACACAGCCGCAGATCAGCAGCGCGGCCAGAGCGGCCCACACTCGGTAGTCGCGGATCAGCCGCCCGGGCAACGCCTGCGGCTTGGTCTTGCCCAGACGCTTGGCGTACACATGCCCGAGGTAGAAGCCCAGAACGATGGTGCCCGCGATGAGCGCGGTCACAAGCAGCGTTGCCAGAATCGGATTCATCAATCACCTGAGGTAAGGTTGTTGGAACGGAATCACTGTTCGACCGCATGGCCGAACCATCAGAACGACAGTGCCATCACGTCGTCCGCTTGCACAACTAGGAATCCCATGTCCCGATATAGCTGCTTAGCAATCGGGTTGATGGTGATTCCCATCTCTACACTGCGCATACTGGCAGCGCGTGTAGTCAGCCTGCCCGAGTCGCGCCGGCGGAGAAGAAGCGATCCGCCATCACGAACCCGAATGCCAGCAGGTCAATGACGGCAATAGCGATAACCTCTCCCCCAGCGAAAAACGCGACCAACAGCAGGCCGCCTATGGCAGCCAGGACGCCCAATATGAGCGCGAGTCGAGCGCTCTTTGTCGTCGACTTGGTCTTGCTCGAGAATTCCGCGCAGAGGTGCGCGAGGTAACCACTCAGACCGATGCCACCAAAGAGGATCGCGGCCAGCGCCACGATGATACTAATTTGCAGGCTCATAGCCTTGCTCCGACGGCTAGGAAGGAAATACCGATGCCACCGTCGAGCACTCGGTATGTAAACGCAAGGTCGACACCGACCAAGCGAACTATCAGAACGACAGTGCCATCACGTCGTCCGCTTGCACAACTACGAATCCCATGTCCCGATATAGCTCCCTAGCAATCGGGTTAATGGTGATTTCCATCTCGACACTACGCATTCCGGCAGCACGGGCATGTTGGAGGACTCGTTCTGTGATCAGCCTCCCCAAGCCGCGCCGTCGGAATTCCGGATCGACAAAGACACTGTGAATGTGTCCGTCGTAGTTCTCTAACTTCGAGCGTGCCACAGCGGCGGCAGCGACAAGCACGCGACCTGATCGCACCACGTGAAAGTAGTGCCATCGATCGGTGAATGTTTCGCTCAACCACTTGCGATACCACGCCTCGCTCCGACGCCAATTGTAGGACGGGTTGTATTCCTCGCCGCATCGAATGATCAGCTCAGTGATGCGCCGAATGTCATTTCTAAGCCATCCGCGATCGACAAGCTTTTCCAGCCCGCGCGGAATTGCTGCTGCAATCGTCATGATGGTCCTCCGTCCTGGTATAGGTTGTGAGTTGGTAGGGGAGGGGCT
>JADYXS010000668.1 GCA_021772155.1 Candidatus Obscuribacter sp. | reverse complement strand
TTCACTACCTTCACGACCATCGTGAACCGCTTCTACTGTATGTTGCTCAAAAGACAGCCACTCCACGACGCGGCTGCAAAGATCGAGATCATCTTCTACAACTAGTATCTTTGCCATACTGATACATTGGGTTAGGGAAGCGTGCGGACAATATCATACCAAGGGATGGACGAGCAGTCTGAATAACATTAACCGAAATAGTAGTCTAGCTGTTATTTTCGGACCGAGCATTGTGGCGGTGGCGATGTTGAGTGCCGTCTTGCTGTCTGGTTGCTCTTTCAAGTTGCCTTGGACCAATACGTATAATCTCCGGCAATGGGAGCAATCTCAACTAACCGCTCAGACCTTTTATGCTCGCCACAAATACGATCGCGCGCTCAAATCGTATCAGGAGGCCGTGCAATATGCTGATTCACTTGAGTTGAATGCTACCAAGCTCGCCTCATCACTTTACGGTTTGGCAGAAACCTATGTGCATTTGGGTGATGAACAGAAAGCGCAGCACAACTATACGCGCGCTTTGGATATCTTGGACCGTCAGCTGCTCGAACAGGTTTCCGACACTCAAAGGCGAATTGCAGTTGAGCAATTGGCTTTCTATGCGAGTCGACTGGCTTTCTCCTGGTATCGGGCCGGCAACTTCGATGCGGCCACCAAGGATTTTGCGAGGGCTTTGCACCTCTTTCGATCACTAGGTTGTGGGTTAGAAATTCAACCTGGTTCTTCAGAGAAACCCGGCGCGCTACTTCAGAGAGACTACGCCGAAGCGCTTGCCGGGTCTTTCGAGACGAAACTGGCTCTGGGTCAGCTCCATGATGCAGAAAAAGATGGAGACGAGCTATTCTCAGCAAAGATTTCCTCATGCTGTCCAACATCGCTGCTCAATGAAGCGAAATCGGACTGGGCGAAGTCACTGCGGCTTGCTGGGAAGACAGCAGCTGCCGAAGATCTGTTCAGTATGGAAAAATGGAGAACCGCAACATCAGAGGCCCGCGCTGCGCAAAAGAGGAAACAATTTGCTGAGATGGCGCGTTGTCAACGAGAAGCGGTGGCAATTGCCGTGCATATTAAAGATAACGAGTTGCTTTCCAAAAGCTATGAGGGTCTTGGCGATGCATTAGGATACTTGGATCAGGAAGTCGGCCAAGGTGCTGCCTATCGTTCCGCTCTTACCGCCAAGAATCTTGCCGAGCCCGGTCCTAACGTCATTGCTGATCGGATCTACATGAAACTTTCACGCGTAGAGCTGTTTGCGCCGGCGTCACAGTCTGAGCCGAGTCTCCTGCAGTGGCTCAAACTGCGGGAGACTCTGTATGGACCTCGGAGTTCTTCAACGTTGGAAGTTTTGTGTCTCATGGCAATAGTTTATGACTACCATGGTTTGCAAGCGAAAGCTGATGCGAGCCGCGACCAGGCCTTAGATGTTCTTCGCACGGTGAAGGAAAACCGAGCTCCGGAGGAAAGGTTGGCATACGTCTTGTATCTCGGCGATCTATTGTTTTCTCAAGGTAAGTATCGGCAAGCTATCGCGGTTTACGAAAAGGAGCGGGACTTATACAAGCTGTTTCGTGAGAATAGTGCGTCGAAAACTGCCAACATTCTATTTCGAATTGCAGCCTGCCAACAAATGGAAGAATCAGCTCAAAGTCGCAGTACCGAAGTAGAAGCCCGGCGGCTTTTGTCAAAGGGTGCAAACCTGCATAAAATATCCATTGGAACTGCACATGGTCTTAGTTGTTTGGTCTCTGTATTGAAGCGCCACCATCAGGCGAAGGCCGCACGCATCATAGCTGCTTACGCAGCAGAGTTGTTGAAGACCAGTACCGCAGATTCGACCATCGAGATCCAGTGGCGAGAAAGTGACTTAAAGTTGGTCGATGAAGTTAATGATGAACGAGCTTCGGCAGTAATTTGCTTGTGTGGAAAAGTTCGCTAGCTGGCCCCAGTTGTTCCTCTTTCAATTTATGGTCGCAGGGCTATCTGCGGCGACCTGAGCCGCTCTTGATTTTCAACGGCTTGTAATCTTTTTTTATCCAGAGTTGTTCATTGTTCGGTCCGAGGTTGAAATAGATTTCTCCGTTTGGCCCTGTTTTGTTATAGGTCCTTCCGTCTTGTCCAACATAGGATTCGCGATCGCATTGTTGAGGCTTAATCGCTGGCGGTGGTGACTTGACTGCAAATTCTTCGACCTGGCGTTTTTGCGCTTTTTGATCGAACTCTGCAAGTTGCCGCTGCAAGTCATCTATTTTTTTCTGCATTGCATCGAAGTCCTCAACCGTGATTGCGCGCTTCGGTGTGGATTCGGCAGGGCGGCTCAGCGGAGGCATGGCCCTCACCTCGCCATAGGATTCATAACGCAGGTCTCTTTCGTTTGCGGCCTGTTCAATTTCGGTAGGGGGTTCTACAACTTCGGCGCGCTCGTTTATCTGCAACACTTTAGCCAGTTCAATTCCAATGGTCGGTGCGGGCGCTTGCTCGACGACCGCTGGCGCTTTGTCGATGGCCGGTGGAACATTGTCGTTGTCAGCTTCTGTAGTTGGAAACCCTTCGGATTTCCGCGACTCGGCTTTAGGTGGCGCGTCAGCTACCTTTGCTACCGGTGTGTTTTTGCTAGCTTCCGTCTGCGCAGGCGTAGCGTAAAGTTGCTGCAGAAGGTTTTCTATTTTTTTGAAGTCCTCTGCGCTCAGGCCTCTTGGATCCAGATCCATTTTTTTGAACGTATCGAAATTCTTTTCTAAGACCTTCAATCCTTTCAGCAACTGATCATTGTATGCTTTGAGATCGTTCGTATAGTCCGTCGGTAAGCCAGCGGCGGCTCGATTGCCGGTTCTCACCTTTAGCTCATTTACGACAGTTTGCTGCTCCTTTATAGCTTCGGTCAGTCGTTGCTTGGACAAGACGCTGGACTTTTCTCCGCTCAAGGCTGCGAAATCGCCTTCCGCACCCCACTGTTGCTTGAGTTCTTTAAGGAACGGTTTCAATTCTGCTGCCGCAGTTTCGTGCGGGATTCGGTCCTTGTTTTGCTTGGCTGCATATGAATCTAATGATCGTGGTGTGATGATCGTTCTCACGCCAGCTTTTTCACTTAACGTCCCGAATTCCGTCCGCATCGAATTCAGAATGGCGCCATCCATTGGTGATAAGCGAGAGTCTGCACCTCCGACCTTTTTCAAAGCTGAGCCCAAGGCATCATAGTTCAGTAAGTGTCTGCTGTTTTCTAAGGCGACCAGGTTGTTTTGACCATAGATTTTGTACAGATCTCCATCTCTTTCTGAATCTTTTATGGCATTCAGAATGTTCGCTGCTTCCTTTGTCCGTTCGGCAGGGGTTAAATCCGTACGCTTAACTAGGTGCTCGTTGATGCTAGCAATCACCTCGTTCAAATCGGTGCCACCACTGTTGAGCGAGTTCTTTAGCGCATCGACGCCCTGCTGTGAGGTTTTGATAGCGCCCGGTATCGCAACTTCAATTTTTGCCGAGGCCTCGCTCATGACTTTGCTTTCAGGTGGATGACTTTCAAGTTCTTTCTTTTGGGAAACTCTGATTAAGTCCGCCAGGGTAATATCAGACTTAGAGGCGTTAGCCTTGATGCCGTCTGTGTTCTTTGCCATTGCTTCTAACGCGGCAACCAATTGTTTTGTCACGGCTACTTCGGTGTCAATGTCACCCGCAGGTGGTTTGCCCATCTTCTTCAATTGCTGTTGTTGCACTTCCAGTCGTCCGAGCGGTGCTTTCTGAGCGGCGGCGTAACTTTCAATGCTTGATCTGTCAACTAATCCTTTATCGTTGACCAGTTCGCCGAAAGTCTCGTCGTTGCCCCACCTCTTCAAAATGATAGGCATATGCTGAGTCAGCTCTTTCTCTGCTTTTGACTGAGCAAGTTTGAACTGAACTTCGGCATTTTCAAATTTTTTCAATGACTCAGGACCGATCCCAATGTCCACTTTGCCTGTACCGGGTTTGCTTGTGTAGATACGGTACTGGGTAACTTCCGAGTATCTCTCTTCCATTTGTCGAACTATCGCTTTGTCGAGCGCAGGCAGGTCTGCTCCGCCAATGCGTCTTCCTTTAAGGGCGCGGAGCTCGTCGAGGGTGATCGTTTTGCCGCCAGAGTGGTCGATATTCTCGGTGTCGAATGCCACAAACATTTTGCCAAGCAATCCGCGCTCTTCCAGCTTTTTCGTGATGTGCTCAGCTCTTTCGTCCTGTTCTTTCTTGGAGCTGCTGGTTTGCACGATGTATTCATTTATATCCACCATGCTCGGAACGATGTCCGTTTCACTTTCCGCATTTTTGGCTAGGATTTCGATCGCTTGATTGTCGCTTGTGATTTTAGGCTCCATGCCGATCTCCTTCGTGAGAAACTCACCGGCGTTTGCGCCGATTATGTGGTGCTGTGTCGTGGCCGCTAGGTCTACCGATGCCTGAAGCTTAATTGGGGAAGTTGAGTCAATTCTGAGAGTTGGTATCAAATATCAATGCGTTATCGTCGTTTGCGTATTTCCCGCAGGGTCATTCGTTCGTCCTCAAAGAAATCTCAAATCTCGCGAATATTGTTATCGCATCGGACAGCCTGAATGGGCACGCAAACGGCAACTGAATCCAACAACGGAGTTATTGCCTGAGTGCGAAAGACGGTCCTTACGGCAGTGCCTGAAGTGAAGCTGTGACCCGTTCCCCGAGATTGGCGTTACTTGAAAGTTTGAGGAGATGCAGCAATGTCTAATGAAGGTGTTTGGACCGAATCCCAAGTGCAGCAAAAAGCGGCAGAAATAGCAGCGGTCGCAGCAACAGGCGGTAACGTCATGGATGAGGTGCGACAGGCGGACAAGCGTTTTGTCGGAACCGATGCTCAGAGGGCCCAAACTGCTCAGGCCTTCGTAAAAGAGTTAGAAAAGAACGGGACGTTGCCCGCTTTTCTACATGACCAGGCTGCAGCATACAAAAAGGATGGTGCGAAGTTTGCCGGCAGCTCGTGCCACGGCGCAACTCCAAATTTCAGTATCTGGGACATGTCAGTCAACAAGAAACTTACTGAATCTCCGGTAGGCTCGATTGAAAGGACACTTTTCGACAAAGCTGCACGAGATAGAACATTCAATCCGGAAAACAAAATCCGACCAGCCGTGCCTAAAGTGTCCGTTGAGGCCGTGCCCGTCGTCGCAGTGGCGACTCCAGCGAAGGAAATCAACAATTACGACAAAATTGGAGAACCCAGAAAAGATGTAGGGGCTCCGAACAAGCCAGGACGTGATAAAGCGGTAAAGCCAGCCGAAACCGAAACTGAGCGCGCACTGAAAGCAGTCCTGTTGCAGCTCAAAGAGATGCGAGACGAGAACGCAGCGTTCAAAAAAGAAATCGCCGATTTGAAAGCCGGTAAAACACCAGCTAAACCGGCCGACGT
>JADYXS010000667.1 GCA_021772155.1 Candidatus Obscuribacter sp. | reverse complement strand
GATCGATTTTCTTTCCCGACAGATAATTGTTATGGTTGGACATGGTGCCTCCTAAGCTCCGTTATTACGCGAGGATAAATATGTGTCATCGCGGTAAACGATCTTTCCACGAAATACAGTCAGGATTGCCTTGCCGGTCATCAGTCGTCCGGCAAAGGGACTATTGTGACTTTTGGATGCGCCAGAGCGTGGATCGTACGCCCAGCGGTGCCCTGGATCAATAAGTGTAATGTTGGCCGGCAATCCTACTTTGAGTGTAGGAAGCGGCAAGCTCAGTATCTGTGCCGGTTTCGTTGTGAAAAGTTCGACCAGATGGCTCGGTTTCAAGGCACCAGATGCGACCAGTTTTTCGTAGCAAATGGAAAACGCGGTCTCCAACCCGATAACACCGACAGCCGCATCTTCCAACACCGTTTCCTTTTCCATCCGCGTATGAGGTGCATGGTCAGTAGCTATGGCATCTATGGTGCCGTCTTTAAGTCCGGCAACTAAAGCTGCCTGGTCGGATTGCAGACGAAGTGGTGGCTTCATTTTGTAGTTGCTATCAAAAGGCTCAATGTCATCTACCGACAATGCTAGATGATGAGGCGTTACGTCAGCGGTAATCGGGAGACCGTCTTGTTTTGCTCTGTCAATCAATTGTACGGAAGCTGCACAGGAAATGTGCGTGAAATGATAAGGGGCATTCGTCAAACGAACGATTTCAATTTCTCTGGCAACGGCCGCGGTTTCCGAGGCGGATGGAATTCCTTTTATTCCATAAGACGAAGTTCCGCAACATTCTTGAAGAGAGCCGCCGACGGAAAGATCCTTGTCTTCGGCGTGGGAAATGATGCGTCGTCCGGTCAGGCGCGCGTACTCCAGCGCTCGTCGGAGGACCGCTAGATTGGCGATGCACATACCGTCATCTGAGAAGGCCACTGCTCCCATGTCTGATAGTTCGACCATGTTCGTCAGTTCAGCACCTTGCAGACCTTTTGTCACACTGGCTATCGGCAACACTTCAATTACCGCGCGCTCTTGAATCCGCGCCAGAAGCACAGCCAGCGTTGAACTGTTATCGACTGGCGGGTCAGTATTGGCCATTGCTACTACTGTAGTGAATCCACCTGCGGCTGCGGCTTTTGTCCCGCTCTCCAAATCTTCCTTATCTTTTTGTCCGAGATCGCGCAAGTGCGTATGCATGTCGATGAGCCCGGGAGTCAGCCAAAGCCCCCGTGCCGCAATTACAGTGTCGGCTTCGTCGGCTGTCAGGTTGGCATGCATTGCAGCGACAATGCCATCTTTGACACGAACGTCTTGCTGCCCTTCGAAACCGGACGTGGGATCGATGACGGTGGCGCCTTTAAATAGTATCGATTCGTTCATATTGCCTGGTCCGCCATCAATAGATACAACGCTGCCATTCTTGTCGCGACGCCGTTGGTTATTTGTGTCGTAATCAATGAATAGTAGGGATCGTCGACCAGCTCATCTGTCAATTCAATTCCTCGATTTACCGGACCTGGGTGCAGGACTTTTACGCTCGCTTGAGCAATCTTTAGACGCGTATGATCCAGTCGATAGAGGCGGCGGTACTCGCCAATACTTGGCACCAATCCCTGGGCCTGGCGCTCCAGCTGCAGCCTCAACATAATTATGAAGTCCGCGTTTTCAATTGCCGGTTCTAGCTGTTGGTGAACTGTGACACCCATTTGCTCCATGGCCGGCGGAATCAACGTCGGAGGCCCAGCCACATGGACGTGCGCGCCACGCGTTTTGAGCAGCCAGATGTTTGAGCGAGCCACGCGGCTATGAGTGATGTCGCCTATGATGGCGACTTTTGCTCCTTCAAGATTTGGACGGACCTCAGTCATGGTAAAGAGATCAAGCAGGCCTTGGGTGGGATGCGCATGCCACCCATCTCCGGCATTGATTACTTGAACACTGCGACCGAGCTCACGGGCAACAAGATGTGCGCTGCCAGCAGCACTATGACGTTGCACCACTGCGCCAACGCGCATGGAAACGAGTTGGCGAGCTGTATCCACAATAGTCTCGCCTTTGGTAACTGACGAAGCTTTAGTATCTAAATTGATTACATCGGCACCTAGTCGCCGGGCGGCAATCTCGAAACTGCTGCGCGTGCGCGTTGAATTTTCGTAGAAGATGTTGGCTACCGTTATTCCGGTGAGCAAGGTTAGAGGTGGTTCATGCTCATGTGCTCGCTTGAAGAGAGCAGCTGTCTCAATGAATAAGTCGAGCTCCTCTTTCGTCAGGTCGCGCGTATCCAGTAGATGACGGCGTTCGCGCCACGCAGATGCTGCAGACCGCCCGCGCATCAGGTCTTTCAATTGGTTGGTTATGTTGGAGGTCAATTCGCTTGTCACCGGCTATCCCAAAGCTTGTTCCGGCAATTATATCGAGTGCGCGAAGGCTTAATTGCTATTAACAAGTAATCAAGCGGGTTGCCAACATATTGAAGTTGCATTAGTATCAGATCAAGGCGTTGGCGCGGGTAAGTTTAGCCCGATGTAAAGCGACTGCAAGCTGTAAGGCTGGCAGTCGCGCCTGTTATCGAGATAGTTGGAGGACGCACATGACTTGTGATAAGCCGACCGTGACCCGGAGCAACTTCGCTAGCAGACTGCTTTCCAAAGCAATGAGTGAACGCACTAAGACAGTTGAAATAAGTAAGCCTTCGGTCCAGGAGACGGTGAATGCACCGTTTTCGATAGAGCATAGAGAGCCAGCGGTAGCAGCCAAGTAAGAATCGTTCGGCCTGCTTGCTGCAAATTTTTCCTGACAATTTTCTATCTGCTGGCGTGACCGGCGGTCGTTTAGTCTGTGGCGAGCCAGCCATGCGGCTAATTACTCAAGCTGTGAGCTATCACTGCTTGTAGCGCTTTTCCTCGAGGATGGCCTCTGACAATGAGGCGTAGTTGTTGGATAAGCTACCGAGAACCTGGTCGTACGCGGCCCTCATCTGTCGAGCGCAGCGTTGAAAGGGAACCTTGCCGATGCCCGTACATAAACCAGGTATGGCAACTGATCGGATGGTTCCAGCATTTGCTGAATTGAATTTTTTGAGGGCCAAGAGCGTGGCGCGCATCGCCAAGAAAGCGTTTACAGTATCGGCTACATTCTGCGGCACGCGCATTGTCGGTGCGCAGACCAAATAGGGGAAGCGTTCTTGACCGGTTGGTACGATTTCGGCATTGCCAACAAGTAGCTCACCGGCGTGCTTATCACGGATGGCCTTTTGAACGGTGGCTTGGATTTTCCTCTCAAACATGTCACTGATACTCCAATCCAATCCACCATCCATGAAGCCGAAACTATTTGCCGGACTGACAAGAGCGTCTGCTTTGGTCAAAAGAATATTCCCCCCCCGGACAGTTACATTTTCCACACCGAGGAATTCGCCCTCCCAAGCTTTTATTAACTCGGGATTCTTGTCTCCGAGGATAATTTGCATCGTCATTTTTGACCCCTGAATAGGCGCACCCGGTCCATACGAAAGCGAACGAGGGTCAGCATAGCAGCCTGTAGACTTCGATATGCTCAGTTGCGAATTGACATCACCAGTTCGCGATTTCGCGACTGTTTTGCACCGTGTCGTTTGCGCCCATGACGCGACCACCGTTAGGAATTTTTACCAGCTGCAGGATGGTCACTGGCGAAGTGCTTTCAAAAACCGCTGAAGGTCAGCTTCCGGCATTCCACATCGGGCGCATAAAACAATTATTACTGCGAAGCGATCGATCGAGTCCAAGCGTCTGCAAAGCAAGGCATTGCAAAACGTCTTTTAAGTCCGGCAGGTGATCGTCTACGGATATAACTATGCTTAGATCGATCGACAGCGTCGCAGCCCTACTGCAACGCGCTTTAACTGACCTGCCTGTAACCAGAGGCAGCCTGGTGTGATGTGATCCAATGAGCCCGAAGGAGAAGTGATGACTGCCGAGTATACCGGTGAAGAGATTATGGATGTGACGGCCGGGCGGCTGGCAGCTGGTTTGATGAGCGACCGAGTGGGCCAAATCTGCACCGATACCCGTCTGCTCAACGAAGACATGTGGTATTTGGCGCTCTGTGGGGAGCGCTTTGACGGCCATGATTTTCTCGGCGATGCATTTGCTTCCGGAGCAATCGGGGCAATAGTGGCCGAGCGTCAAGGCTATTCAATTGGCAATCCTCAATTTCCTTTAATTGCAGTTGACGACACCTTGCAGGCCTATCAGATATTGGCAAGAAACTGGAGGAAGCGCATCAGTCCCTTCGTTGTTGGCGTCACCGGCTCATCGGGCAAAACAACGACTAAAGAGATGGCAGCGGCCGTGTTTTGTCAAACTCTGAGATGTCACAAGTCCGCACAGAACGAAAATAATGAGTTCGGCGTGCCGAAAACGCTGCTGGCCATGCCGGATGATACTCAGGCATTGATAGTGGAAATGGCTATGCGTGGGCTTGAACAGATCGATCAACTGGCTAAGTGCGCCCTTCCGGACGTGGCGATCATCACCAATGCGGGCACTGCTCATCTTGAGCTTCTCGGGAGTGTGGAAAATATCGCCAAGGCTAAATGCGAGATCTTTCATTACATGGATAAGCAGCGCGGACTGGCAATCATCGGACAACCAACGGAAGTGCTAATGGAGGCTCTTCAAGACGCCTGGAGCGGAGCGACTGTTTGTTGCATGGAAGACGACATTCAAGTGGTCAGCGTCAGTTCCACATCAACCATTTTCAAAGTCTCAGGGTCGGACATCGAGTTTGAACTCAACGCCCATGGACGTCCGCTGCTCGAAGATGCCTGGTGTGTTATTCAGGCCGCAAAACATAACGGCTTAAGCGAGGCTACGATTGCCGTTGGACTAAAGCAGTTTGAAACCGTTGGCGGGCGCGGCAATCGTTTAGTCACCAGTAATGGGACCACGATTCTGGACGAGACGTACAATGCCAATCCGGATTCGGTTAAGGCGAGCATCACCGCGTTGCTGGATCGGCGGGCTTTCCCGCAGAAGCGCAAGATAGTTGTGCTTGGAGAACTGGCGGAACTTGGTCCAACCGAGCAGCAGTTGCACAGAGAGATCGGTACCTGGCTCAAAGATAAGGAACTTTTCGCCCTGATGACAGTAGGGCGGATGGCACGACATATCGCTGACGGGGCTCAGGGAGCGGCCTTCGAGGTCATTGCCTGTCAGGATCAGGCAGAGGCTGAACGCGAGCTGCGAACGCGTATGACTGACGATGCCTGTGTTTTGATAAAAGGGTCACACAGAGCCAATCTTGATAAGATGGTCTCCAAGCTTGTGGCTCACTGACTGCAGCGCTAAGATTATTTGTTTCGAATTGATCAAGTTCTAGAGCGAAAGTTGCTGACAACGATATCGCATATTGTTATGTTTGTGGCGCGAGTCGGGTACTCGAAATGAACCAGCCGAGCAGGAATCCGTAATGACATACAAAGTTTGCACCAGATGCCAGTTCATTGTGTCGCACAAAAGTAGTTTGTGCACCACATGCGGTTGCAACACTTTTAGCCCTATTGATGTAGTCAGCGAGATCCATGCTTATGCTGGACCGTCAGACATACCAGTAGGGTCAGACGATGGAGTAATACCATCGATCGTTGGAATGACGGTAGCGCCGGCGCGCCGGCGACAAGTTACAGCGCCGACAGGTTCTGTTCACTCATTGCGTCATAAATTCCACCAACTGGAAACTACGCCCTCAGGCAATCTGTTTTCCCAGTGGAAGTCGAAGTCTCGTCGTTAAAATATTGCCGATTGCGTGACACCATCAGGTAAAGCTTTCGTGTAAGCCACATGGTTCCTGGGATTGTGTAGGTGACTGCAGCAATCTTGCCAGACGGCAAATTTTTGAGGATAAAGGGAATGGCTTCCGGACCGTGCCAGGCCTGACCGTCTCGATCGACGAGCATCAAGCTCCAGGGCGTTTCGTTTAGCCTGTCGAGAAGCGCTGCATTTTTGCCGTCCTCTATCCCTTGGCCAACGTAACTGAATACTCCGTCGCGATCCCATTGGCGAATCAGCCAGCCGAGTTTATGCACCACAGGACAAGCATCGTCAAAAACGATGGTCCAGTTCGTGGGAAGTACAGAAGATGCCGCCACGGAAATGCTCATGCCGTGCCTCTCTTTCGTTAATGAATTTGGTGAAGGTTAACCAATTTTAGCAACGAAATATATCGAATGGAATACCAAAATGGAAAAAACAGAGATATTTTTGCTGCTTGGAAACCTGCGACAGTAAGCCAACACTTTTTCAGTCATATGCTTGACTTCGTGTAACTGCAGAGCACCGAATATGGTGGCCTCTATTTTTTCTTCGGCTCTTCGTGCTCACCCTTGCAGCAGGTGCCAACCGAGAACCCCTCTTTTACTTTCGGCGGCTTGCCTGCGGCACTGCCAGTAGTGGCTGGCTCTGGCCCAGCTGTCTGCGGTTTGACGCCGCTGGGAGCAGGGCTTTCAGCTTTGGTCCAGAGGCGGTTTTCCTTGTACTTTTTGTACGTGGCAGTCGGTTCTTCGAACGGGTAGTGCTTGCTGAAATCCTGATCTATGCGCTGTTGGATTTCAGTCATGCTGGCGCCGTCGCGATGAAGCCGCAAGGCCAGGACAGCCTCTTCTTGGCAGATGTGGCAGTCTTTGCCGTGATCGGAGGTAAAGCAGTCAATTAGCCAACTGTGGCTATCGGACACGTCGCAACCGCAGTAACAAAAGAGCCGAGCCATAACTTCCGGCGCGGCTTTGGCTGAGGCGTAACCCATGGCTGCTGCGCCAAAGTATCCACTGGGGCTTAAAACCGGCTTACCGTCGTAGCTGAGCTTTTCTTTCGCCGGTCCAGGCGTTGCTGCTTTGACTGCAGTTTTTGCTGCTCCGCCCTTTGTGGTGGGCTTGGCTACCTGTGTTTTGGACGGCTTTATTACGGTCTTTGTCGCAGCAACGGTTGCTGAAGTCTTTTCTACTTTGGTTTTGGAACTGACTTGAGTAACGATAGTTGTTTTGTCTGCAGGACCAGCATTTGACGCGTCACTTGAGAGCAAAAAAATGCTTCCAGCGGTTGCCAGACATGCGATCGCGATTTTGTTCACAGCTACCATTGGATCTCCTAAACTTGCCTTTGCGCAGCCACGCCGCCACATCCCTTGTAACAAACGTCGGTCGTAACCGTCAAATGTGCAATCTAGCAGTGGTTTTGCTCAGGTTGCCAATATTTGCTATTATCAGCTATTCCTTCTACTTTTGCGGCAGCGTATTAAGGAATAGCCGATTGGCTTCCTCAGGAGCGTTTGTTTATGGCTTTGGATTATGACGTCATTGTTGTTGGCGGCGGACACGCTGGCATCGAAGCGGCGCATGCAGCTGCCAAACTCGGATGCAAGGTCTTGATGCTGGCCGTAAACATAGACACTATCGGGGCGATGCCTTGCAATCCAGCAGTCGGTGGCCCAGGCAAGTCGCAGCTGGTGAAAGAAGTAGACGCTCTTGGCGGCGTCATGGGAATTGCTGCCGACGCCACCTACATTCAAATGCGAATGCTCAACTCTAGCCGCGGACCAGCAGTGCAGTCTTTGCGCGCTCAGTCCGATAAGCGAGAGTACAGCGCCTGGATGAAGAACTTCATTGAGGCCCAGCCGAACATCACTTTGCGGCAAGGCATGGTCACCTGCTTTTTGACCGACGGTCAACGTGTCACCGGCCTACAACTGGGATTTGGAGAAACGGTAACAGCCAAGGCTGTCGTGCTCACTGCCGGAACCTTCTTGGAAGGAACAATCTGGATCGGTAAACAAACGCAGCCGGCCGGACGTGCCGGTGAGTTTCCAGCCGTCGGTCTATCGAGCTATCTCAAGTCTCTCGGATTTGCCATGGGACGTTTGAAGACCGGGACACCCCCTCGTTTGGATGGACGGACCATTGATTGGTCGCAACTGCCAGAAGTGCCTGGCGATGAACCGCATGATTATTTCTCTTTCCTCGATCAACGCCCGCATCTTGAGCAACTTCCCTGTCACCAGACGCGCACAACTGAAGCAACTCACGAACTCATCCGAGCCAATCTCCACGAGTCTCCTATGTACTCGGGGATGATCCATGGTGTTGGTCCTCGATACTGCCCGTCCATTGAAGACAAAGTAGTTCGTTTTGCAGACAAGGAAAGCCATTCGCTTTTCCTTGAGCCTGAAGGTCGACATACGTACGAAATTTATTTGCAAGGCTGCTCGACCAGCTTGCCCGTCCATGTGCAAAACATGATTGTTCATTCCTTGCCCGGGCTGGAAAATGCCGCAGTGGTGAGACCGGCATATGCAGTTGAATACGACTACCTGCCAGCTACTCAATTTACACACGGATTAATGGCAAAAGAGCTGAGTGGATTCTTTGCCGCTGGTCAAATCCTGGGCACCAGTGGTTATGAAGAAGCAGCGGCCCAGGGCCTGGTTGCCGGACTTAACGCGGGCCTTTACGCCCTTGACCGGGAGCCGTTCACGTTTGCACGCTCATCCGGTTATACCGGAACGCTGGTGGATGATCTGGTGACAAAGGAGCTTGGCGAACCGTATCGAATGATGACTTCCCGTTCGGAGTATCGTTTGTTACTGCGCCAGGACAACGCGGATGTGCGACTAACACCGCTCGGTCGCGAAGTTGGTTTGGTCGATGACCGGCGCTGGGAGCTGTTTATCAATAAACATGCCGAAATTAAAGTGGAAGTTGAGCGATTGAAAAAGATCCGCATTCATCCAAGTGCGGACTGGGATGTTGCTCTGTCGGAGTTTGACGAGTCGATAAAACAGTCTCTTACTCTGGAAGAATTGCTGCGCCGTCCGCGCATTCCCTACTCTGTAATTGAGAAGATGTCTCCGTCAGCCGAAGGCACTCCATTTCCGTGGGCTATGGAGCTTGAAACCGAGCTCAAATATGCCGGATATGTTGAACGACAACGGATGCAAGTGGCGCAATCGGAGAAATTCGATACTATTAAGTTACCGCCAGATCTAGATTTCAGCTTGCTCGATAACCTCTCCAAGGAAGCGCGCGAGAAATTGAATCGCGTCCGCCCGGCGAATCTTGGGCAGGCTGCAAGAATCGGTGGTGTAAGTCCTGCTGATGTCTCCGTTCTTCTGGTGTATGTTGAGTCGCGTCGTCGCCGTGCTCAAGCATCTGCAGAACAGCGCGTTGTAGAGGTCGTATAGGAAGGGAATGGCAGAGGCGCAACCTCCCAAATCTCGGCTAATGCGTGTTGATCTCTGGATTCTGATCGTTCTCGGAATCCTGGGAATTACGTTTTTTTTGCTGAAGTTTGATGAATCATTCCCGGCAGCATCTATCGATTTGCGCATGCCCAAGTCGCAGATCATCAAGCTTGCTCGTAACTGGTCGGAGAAGGTCGGTTATCCGACAACCGGCGCTATAGACTCGACTATCTTCAGTTTCGATGAGGACGCCAAGACATTTCTGGAGTACGAGCTTGGGCAGGGCAAGGCCAACGATTTGATGAAGGACGAAGTGCCGGTCTGGACGTGGCGCAGCCGATTCTGTCGACCCTTACAACAGGAAGAGTGCGCAATTGGTATGCGGACGAACGGCACGCTGGGCTTCTTTGAACGCACACTGCCTAACGACGTGAAGCTCCCATCCATTTCTCATGCGGAGGCCAAAAAGCTCGCTGAAAGCTTCGTGAAAGAGACGGTCGGCGGATCTCTTTACGATACGAAGCTCATTGATGACAGTGAGGAGAAGCAGGTTAATCGTGCTGATCACTACTTTACCTGGGAAGATCAAGGTCACGATTTCAAAGGTGGGCGGCTGCGCACCTATGTCTACATTTCGGGCAACAGCGTTACTCAGTTCAACAAGTATCTGCACGTTCCGGAAAAGTTTGAGCGCAAGTACGCTGAAATTCGCTCATGGAACGAGCTGCTCAAGAGCATTTCGAGCATAATCTACGTCATTCTTTCTTCAGCGATCATTTTCATTTTTATCTGGGCATTTGCCAATGGGAAAATTCGTTGGAAGCTCGCTCTCTTTGCCGGTGGCGGTGCCGCGCTTTTGAGTGTCCTTTCATGGGTGGATAGTTGGCCGTCCGTGGTTGCCGCTTACCAGACCACTACTCCGTTCAATCAGTATTTGACCGAATCAGCGATCGGGATGGCAGTTGGAGCGGTGTTTGCAGCAATTGCTTCGGCGGTGTTTATTGGCGCATTGGAGCCGGTTTATCGCAGCATGTTCCCCAAGCAGATTGCCATTGAGTCTTTGATGACCGTCAACGGGTTGCGTTCGAGTTCGGTCTTTCGTGGGCTCGTAGCTGGTCTGGCGGTGTTCGGGATCCATACGGCCTACGTTGTTGCCTTCTATTTGATCGGGCAGAAGATTGGCTTCTGGTCGCCCTTGGAAGTGCGTGATACAGCTACGCTCAGCGGTGTCATTCCGGTATACGAAGCGATCAACGTCGGGGTTATTGCCAGCACAACGGAAGAGTTGATGTATCGCGTGCTGGCGTTGGCTGTGTTCCAGCGGCTGACTAAGAATTTTTGGCTGTCCAATTTCTTGCAAGCAGCTTCTTGGGCATTTATGCATAGCGACTATCCGCAAGAGCCGGCTTATGCGCGCGGAGTCGAGTTAACGATTGGCGGTTTCTTCTATGGTTGGGTGCTTCGACAGTTCGGACTGCTTGCCTGCGTCCTGGCTCATTACACATACGATGCGTTTCTTGGAGTGACACCACTTATTGTTTCGGCTGTGATGTCGGACCGGCTAACGGCCATGATCGCCATTGCGCCCGGAATTGTCGCTCTGGCAGTTGGTTCTTGGCTGATCTGGCGCAAGGGGCTGCTAAAGGATGAATCAGCAATCGTCAACGAAGCGGTTGTTTCGAGCAAGACGCCGCCACCGCTTCAGTCAATTGTTGCTGTTCAGTACATCACGTACAATCCACTGCAGGGCAAGTTCCGAGTAGCAGTGGTTGCGGTGGCTCTGGTCCTTCTTCTGGTTTCCGGATTCGTCAAATCTCGTGTTGTCGGGCAGAACAATCAAATCAAGATGTCTCGCGATCAGGCAACGAGACTGGCTGCTTCGTATTTGCTGGAAAATGGCATAGATATCAAAGGAATGAAGTCTGTTGCCTGGATGACTGACGCCACTGACGAGACGGAGCTTCAATACGTCTACGAGAAAGAAGGCTATGCAAAAACGAAGAAGCTAGCCATAAGTATCGAACCACGATTGCTCTGGCGCGTCAGATTTTTCAAAGAGCTGGAGCCAACAGAGTACTATGCCACCATAACCTCTGAAGGCAAGCCTCACGCACGTTTCGTGGTGAAGGAAGAAGATGCTTCAGGTTCCAAGCTGGAACCTGACCAAGCAAAAGAGCTTGCGAAGAATTTTATAGAGAAGGAGCACCCGGAGCTTGGGGCAACCGAGTTTGACGATGCCACTCGACATGACCGCAAGGACCGCAGTGACTATGATATCGAGTATCGAATCCCCGGACTGAAAGCCGGCAACGCTGAATATAAGGTGTACACCGGCACCGTTGGTGGTGACGTATCAGGCTACAGCCGCGGTTGGCAGGTCCCCGATGACTGGACCTACCAGCGCAATAAAGTTTCGCAGAAAGACCAGATTTTCAATATCATCCGTCGTGTGATGGCCGCAGCGATGGCACTGTTTTGTCTCTGGTGGTTGTATGGGATTTTGCATTCGCACATGATTCGCTGGAAGCCAGCAATAGTCATAGGCTGTGTGAGCGCAACTACAGCGCTGATTGGTTATGCCAATTCCATACCGACTCTGTTCGTTGGTTATGCAACTACCGGAGCGACGCAGACGTTTCTGTTGCAGCAACTGGTGCAGTATACAATCGGGGCTTTATCAGCTGCCGGTTCAGCGACATTGGTCAGCGCCTTTGCTTACGGTGCCTTTCGAAAAATGTATCCGGACCTGACTTTTGGATCTTTGATTCGCCCACTTCTTCCTAAAGGTCT
>JADYXS010000090.1 GCA_021772155.1 Candidatus Obscuribacter sp. | reverse complement strand
CCATCTCCGTTAGGGGATCAGGCTAAGATAGCATCAGTCCTCGGAAAAGGCCAGCATGACATCGTTACTTGCAGACTTTTGCCAAAGTCCAGTAACTATTGCTCATTTGCGCAAAATAACCGGTCCGAGCGTCTTTCTCGTCCGATGTGCGATCATTTGATTAAAATGCGATTGATTCGAGCGATACTCTGGCTTGTTGGATTGGCTGTCACCATAGTTGGTGGCGCCATTTGCATGCAGCTGGAATCTCCACAAGCAGGCATCTACATCGTGCTTATCGGTCTGATGCTCAGTGGAGTCGTGGATGCGATGGATGAGAATTTCAATTTACTGCGCGTCGGAATCAGAGGCGTGCTGATGTTCAGCTCGATTGCGGCGTTTCTTCTCTGGCGTCAATTGCAAAATCCATAAAATCTACGAATCCACGTTGTTGACGAGCCGTGGGTTAGTTGTTTCGATTGTTTTTGGCCTTTACTGTCGTTCGAATTGCCTGTCTGGTCTTGGTTCTACTGACCACAGTTTTCTTTGCCGTTACGGATACTGAATTACTTTTCTTGAAAGTGCCAACAGCAGGCAGGCCGTTGGGATACGTCCTGAAAGGAAGCCGTATATTCCGGTTTTGCCTAATTTGCTGCTGTTGAAGATATTGCTGCTGCTGCCGAGCTAGCTGAACCTGCTTAGACTCGAGCTTCTGCTGCTTGGACCACAGGCCAGACGTCGCCGAGCCATCGAAATTACCGGCCGATGCCGCACTGATTGATAAAAATGCAAAAACAAACAACGGCGCAAGCTTTGATCGAAGTTTCATAGTCACCAACTGCAGCAACACATCTGGTAGGGGAGGGGCTGACCGTAAAGCGCGTGCACAGCTTCGCTGTGCCGAGGACGGTCCCCCAGTGGTGTCCCCTCTATCGGGGACGAAGAAAAACGCTCCGCTTACAACTATAATCACGAGTCTAGCTGATCTATCTACGCTCCAGCAACAGTTTTGAATTCGCCACAAGCGGTCGCGGGGCATCTCCCAAATACGTGCCCGGAAACGTGCGTCTCACAGTTTCTGAAGGCCGGTGCTTCGCCTGCAGGGGGGCTCACGTGACCGCCCCTACAAACAGGTATTCGACACTTGCCAGTTGCTGCGGGCGAGCCGATATAGAACGTGCTCCTGCAACCGGTGCCCGTCCTCAACCATGGGATGCAAAAAATCATCCAATGGATTTCTCGTCATGCGCACTTTCTCCATCACGCGAACTGACTTTTCATTGATGGCAGCTGTGAAAGAGAGAATCTCCAACAAACCGATTCGCTCAAAACCGTCGCGAAGCACTTCCCGCGCAGCCTCCGGGGCATAACCCCTACCCCAGTGTTCCTTCGCCAACCGCCAGCCGATTTCCACACAAGGCGTAAACGGAGCTTGAAAGCTCGGGCGACTTAAACCGACAAAGCCGATGAACTCCCCTGTAGTCTCAACTTCTAATGCCCACAGACTGAACCCGGCTGATTCAAACTGTGCTTCTATCCGGTCGACCATTGAGATGGTTTGCTCCATCGTCAACGTGTAGGGAAAAAACTGCATCACTTCAGGGTCGGCATTCAAAGCCGCGAATGGTTCAATGTCTCGCTCTTCCCATCGCCGAAGAACCAATCGCGGCGTTCGTAAGGTAACCGGCGACATCATCGTTTCACCACCTCATTTTCACGCATCCAATATTATCGCCATGAACCACGGTGATTAACCACATTCAGGCACGTCGCCATAGACAAACCATAGATCCATCCTTCTTAGTAACGTGAGCAGTGGACGAACGAGATGGTCGAGAAAGGATGACTAAAAGCAAGTCTTTAACAGGTGAGCAGAATTTCGTCTTTGGCCCTGAAACCAACGTCGTGAGGCGCAGAGTCCGCCAGGACTGCTGCTCTGCGGAAGCAGCTGAACGGTATGTAGGCTAATTGCGACAATGATCATTTTCGGGATAGTATGAAGGAAGGCTTTAGTTCAGCGGAAACCCGTTGTCATTTAGTGTATAAAAGCCAACAGAAAAGGCATCACAGCGATTCGTGGGAGCTACTGTATGGTTAAGGCTGGGCTTGAAGACGTCGTCGCTACAGATTCTTCGATTTGTTTTCTCGATGGCAAAGAAGGACGACTTGTCTACCAGGGCTACGATATTCATGACCTGGCTAAGTTTTCCACATTCGAAGAAACCGTTTTTCTGCTTTGGTACGGTCGGCTTCCGACGCGCACTGAACTTGATGGTTTAAACAAAGAGCTTCGAAGCAACCGCAACATCTCGGACGACGTGGTCAAGATGATGCGCCTGTTGCCGAAAACCGCAGACCCGATGGAAGTGTTGCGTACGGCAGTTTCCATGCTGGGCATCCTCGATCCAGATGACAAGCAAAATGATCGCGCCGCGAACATCCGCAAAGCAACACGCTTGACTGCTCAGTTTCCAACGATCATCGCTTACTGGGACCACATACGTAACGGCCGCGAGCCGATTAAGCCGAGCGACGAAGGCACCTTAGCTGCCAACCTCCTTTTTATGCTTACAGGCTCCCAGCCGGACGAGTACAACGCTCATGTAATGGACGTTGCTTTGATCCTTCACGCCGATCATGAGCTTAATGCCTCAACTTTTGCTGCAAGAGTAGCCGCCGGTACCCTTACTGACATGCACTCAGCAATTGTTGCTGCTATCGGCGCCCTTAAAGGTCCGCTTCACGGCGGAGCCAATCAAGAAGTAATCAAAATGCTTCTCGAAATCGGCAGCCCCGAAAAGGTCGAAAGCTATATCACCCAGGCCTTCAAAGAACACAAGAAGATCATGGGCTTCGGACACCGTGTCTACAAAACGGAAGATCCACGCGCTTGGCACCTTCGCCAGATGTCGGAAGAGCTTGGTCGCCGCGCCAATGAGCTTAAATGGTATGAAATGTCTCGCCAGATTGAAGGTATGGTCTTCAAAGACAAAAGCCTTTACTGCAACGTGGACTTCTATTCGGCCTCTGTCTATTACATGCTCGGCATTCCAGTGGACTTGTTCACTCCAATCTTCGCCGTTAGCCGCGTATCCGGTTGGACGGCCCACATTCTCGAGCAATACTCAAATAATCGCCTAATCAGACCCCGCGCCGAATACGTGGGACCGTCGAAGTTGGCATATGAACAAATAGAACAACGTTCAAAAACAGCACTACTCGGCTGATAAGTCGGCGCGCTTGTTGTAGGCGATGTAGAGCTTTTCTACGAAAACCTCTGGCGAGTCTGCTTGGTTGATCATGCCTAGTTTCTGCAGAAAATGATCCGCTAAGTCCGCGGCCAGTTGCTGGCGCTTTGTCGTGGTGAGTATCTCGCGTCGCTTGAGAAAATTCACCAACAGACCGTATTCGTCTGGGGAAATCTGTCCTGTGTCCACAAGGGGTTCGACCGTCGAATCCGATGTTATCTGCAGGTTGCCTGTGCTTATTGACTGGAGACGCTCACGGATAACCAGGGTACCGGCAGCTAAATCTCCGAATCGACGTTCATTCTTATCGATCATCATCGGAATAATGCCAAGATAGATACCGGGAAGCTCATCCACGATGCGCAACAGATTTCGAATAAACACGGATGACCAGCCAACAGGTTGACCATTGGCTTCGATCACACGGATCTGCGCCACGCGTTTTCCCGGAGTCTGCCCTCGCCAAGTGCCTTCAAAGAAAATGAAGTAGCCGGCGTTAATAACGAAAATTAAGAGGAGCCCAATGCCGACCAGGTAGTAGTAGATCAACGTTTTGGTATCAGCCGGCAAAGGAGAGTTATCAACGGCGATTGCACCCCCAATACAGGCTGCCACTACAACTAAAGTGACCGCACCGATTAATGACCGATCCACAAGAGCTGCCATTATTCGGTTGCCGAGTCCGGCCAACTCAAGGTGTAAGTCGACATTTTCCGGGGTAGAGATGAGATAGTCTGGCTTATTCATTGGAATCTATGAACGTAGAACGTTGGGTAGCGAAGCGTCGACCGGTCTGGGAACAGCTGGAAGACCTTCTAAAACAAGTTGAGCGCGGTGGGCTGCGAAGTCTGGATCGGGATAAGCTGCAGTCATTGGGGCGCCTGTACAGATCCGTTTCGGCAGATCTGTCTAGGGCACGAGCGCTGAATCTTGGAACCGATATCCTTATCTACCTGAACAATCTTGTAGTCAAAGGTCACAACCAAGTCTATCAGAGTAAGAAAAACCGCTGGCTGGACTTCTTCAATTTCTTCTATGCCACCTTTCCGCAACTTGTACGCGAGAATGTCTCCTACATTTTGGTGGCAACTGCACTTTGCGTGCTTCCAGCTCTGGCTGCATATGACTTTGTCGGCAAGGACATAAACTTCGGCCATCTTGAAGTCTTCCCTGGACATCCAATGGTCTCAGATCAAATGTGGGATCTGATCGAGAACCATAAGATGTGGACAGACGACGTTCAACATGCCAGCCCGGTCTTTGCCAGCTTGATCTCGACAAATAACATACGCGTCTGCATCGTCTCATTTGCTCTTGGGATAACCGCTGCAACTGGCACAATTTTGATTCTCTTTTATAACGGATTGAGCGTCGGCACCATCTGCGGTGTCTGCAACCATTACGGCATGCTTCCTAACATACTGCTATTCATGGTTGCACACGGTTCTTTGGAACTGCCGGCAATTTTCATAAGTGGTGGCGCGGGACTGTTGCTCGGGAGATCAATGTTGTTTCCAGGCGCGCTACGCCGAGCCGACTCAATCAAAGTGTACGCAAAACCGGCGCTCGGCTTGTTTCTAGGCTGTATCCCGCTGCTGTTAATCGCCGGCTGCATCGAAAGTTTCATTTCACCAAGAACAGATCTGCCTGGTGACACCAAAGTAATTGTTGGTGTTGCGGCCTTTATCGTGCTGCTTCTTTACCTCTTCGTTCCTCGCCCCGCAATGGCAGAGAAAAAGTCTGGCGAAGCTAAAGCATCTGCCGCAAATGCAACAAATTCAGCAATCACGACAATTGCAGAAACTCCGAGCTGACACATACTCAGTCGATCATTCGTCAATACCTTCGATCTCCCATTGCTATCTTTGATGCTACATTTCCGCCGCCAACTGCATATCGCCAACCGCGCAACCTGCTTTCTAAGCCGCTGTAGAATAGATTCATGAGATGCACATGCGCTGCCATTAAGCAGCATCAGAGGAACGGAGTCCCATATGGTTTCGGAATTTCCGACGCGAGTGAAGCGGAAGAAGAAGCGTCGATTGCCACTTGGGCAGAAACTGCTGATGTTGTTTCTGTTGTCGGCAATTTCCTGTTTTCTTACTGTATCTCTCTTTAGACCGCATCCAAACAGTGCACAATCTCTATCCAATTCTTCTAGCGCTACTGCGCCTGCGGCTGCTCCGCTACCTCTACCGTTTAAATTGACCGAGCCGATGGGCGACTTAAATAAGTTGCTCCTGGAGCGCGTGAACAAACCAAATTTGAAGACAGGGGTGTTCGTCGTCGAGCCCGACACTGGGCGATTTGTCGAAATCAATGCACGTCGGGCCTACCCGGCCGCTTCCATGATCAAGCTGCCCATCCTGGTGAGTCTATTGCAAGCAATTGATAATGGCCAGGTGAAATTCGATCAAAAATTGGTAATTCGCCCGGATCTAATCGGCGGGGGATCTGGTTACCTACAATGGCGCCAAGCAGGGACATCAGTCAGTCTTAAAGAGACGTGCGAGTTGATGATTGTCATTTCTGATAACACGGCAACAAACATGGTCATTGATGTTCTCGGTGGCAAGGAAATCTTCAATCAGAATTTCGCCAAGTGGGGACTGACGCAAACCAAGATCAACAATTGGCTCCCAGACCTGGCAGGAACCAACACTAGCAGTCCTTACGATTTATCGCTGGTGCTTGGTCGAGTTGATCGCGGCGAACTTTTATCTGCTGAATCACGCGCATGGTTGTTCCGTGTCCTCGAGCATAATCGCATCAAAACGCTTCTGCCACGCGGAGTTCCAGCCGGAACCAAGGTCGCCGACAAGACTGGCGACATCGGCAAGGCCGTAGGGGACGCCGGCATAATCACAGCCAAAGATGGTAAGCGCTACATAGCGACAGTCGTTGTAGAACGTCCAAACAATGACCGTCGAGCAAATGCGCTCATTCGACGAGTCTCAAAGGACGTGTACATTGGTATTACAGGTGATACCATAGGCGCCAAATCGGTGATCGTCGATGACGAACAAAAACAAGTCGCGCAACCGCACCGCCGCCATGGACGCAGGCGCAAGCATAAGTAAGGGCATGCATCTTATGCTGCCAGTTGCAGCAGGACAATGCGACCGAACGCTAGATGGCAGCATGAGATGCTGCCACTACTCGCGATTCAATAAAGCTGGTGAAACGCCGCCATGTCGCTTAACTTGCCCGAGGACGCGTTGTCCATTTTTGACAATGCCCTGCGACTCACCGATGATTCGATTAAGGCTGGCAAGATCGTCATCGAGGCGCGTCAGCACTTGATCAGCGTAGTGATCAGCACCTTCTCGTGTGCGAGCTGCATCTTCTTCTGCTTCCAGCCTGATGCGTTCGGCTTCCGCAAGCGCTTCGCGGCGCATTTGCTCAACTTCAGCAACAACCTGCTTACGGATGCGTTCGACTTCGGCTTGCACCGCTTTTAACAGCTCGGACTCATGCAGCATGGTCTCTGCTTGACGTCGAGCGGTCGAAATTATTTGTTCAGCTCGCCGCTGGGATTCGGAAATGATATCGTCGCGCTGCGTAAGCACGTCGGTCGCTTCGCGAAGTTCCTCAGGTAGCCGTGCGCGAGCTTTGTCGAGCACTTCCAGGAACTGGTCGGCGTTT
>JADYXS010000666.1 GCA_021772155.1 Candidatus Obscuribacter sp. | reverse complement strand
TTAATTCGGTTTCTTTTTCTTAGGCTTAGCGGATTTCGCGATTTTCTTGTCTGCGGCCCTGAATATCGCCCGCGCAATGTGCTCAGGAGAGGCCGGAATCTGGTCCACCTTGTTCTTGATGGGACGCCCCCGAGGGGCATTGGGTTTTTCCACCATGTCTGCCTCTATATGCTTTTGCTGTAGGGAAGGGACTTGATGTAGCCCTCCATGAACTCCCAATCCGGCTCCTTCGCCGGTGTCGCGGGAAGACGAACCACCGTCTCATTCATCCGATCAAGATGCCACTTGCGGCCGTAGTTGTAGCGGAATTTTTCGCGTCGAATGACGGCGCACAGGAACATGCCTCGATAGGCGTTCAGATCAAACTTGGGGTACAAAACGTTCACGTCATCCGAAGCAAAATATGGTGCGGGCTGGTAGAATGCCTCCGCCACGCCGTTGCCGTTGTAATTGACTGTTATGGTGTTCGCCGTGTGATCGGCGCTGGCGCTAACATACTGTCTGTGGCCGTTGTTTGAATCGATTGCCCCGATGAATGGGGTGCTCCCCTCCTTCATATTATTTTTAGTGAGCCTACGGCCCTTCTTGATGTCGAACAAAGCATCGAGGCGAAACCCATTCCAAGCGGCAGGCGCAATCTTCGGTGCTTGAACTTCATTGACAGCCTCGTTCGCACCATCGATTTGATTCAAGTCGGTCGCACCTACCCAGTTCGGAATTTGTTCGATTGCTGGAATGAGTAGCTTGGAGAGTGTCTTGTTTGCTTGCCGTCCAAAGCCGAAGCGGTATCGGTTCGCCTTAATGCAAAGACAGTAAAAGAGAGTCTGTTGTTTCGTTAGTTCGACCTTCGGTCGCAAGATCGCAACATCTCTGCCGCAGTAAAACTCTCTTTCCTGAATGTAGGTCGTCAGCACGCCATTTCCGCCGAGAGCGCAAGAAATATCGCCCGCCGGTGCCGGTTCTACTCCATCGATAGGAGCTACGTAAGCGGAAATGCCGTTGTGCCCCATCTGCCGAGATACGAAGGCCACGCCATCCTTCCCACCCGATTGCTCAAGGACGTTTAGTTCCAACGAATGCCCGTACCGGACATCGAATACATCGGAGACAGCGCAGCCCATCAAGGTTCCTCCACCGTCTCAAGCGAAAGCTTGTGGATCGCATAAGCCCGAACCGCGTTCTCGAAATCTGATTGGGTCAACTTTGCGTAATCCGTCTCCATGTACGCTTCAGCGCACCACTCATCTTTCGCTGTAACGGACTTCAGAACGCTGAGTCCGGTATGCTTTTCCCTGTTCACATACGCGCTGAGCCACGTCGTTTTGATCGACTCCCACTCACCCTTGTTGACCCGCCCCATGTGCTTGGTCTTGCGGTAGCCGTCATTTTTGAAATAACCAAAGAACGACTTATAGGCTTTCGGGTGAGGCTTGTGCGCGTCAAAGGCCACGATGCAGGTGATGACTCCAACCGGATGAAAAAGGTCATCCGGTAGTGAAAACACGCCGGTCAAGGTATGCTTGGCGAGCAACCGCTCGCGCACAACGACAGTTTTTGCCGTCGTCGATGTCACACAACTCATCTGGACGATGGCGCAAAGCTTGCCTCCAGGTTGCAGGCATGAAAGAGCATTCTCGATAAATTCCAACTGCCCCCCTTCGCCGACATCGTATGGAGGATTCAAGAAGGCGACCGTTGGCTTCAAAGACTTGACCTTGGCAACAATCGGACCGGCGAAAGAGTCGCCTTGATAGATGTGCGATTTCCCGTCACCACTCATCATCATATTAGAGCAAGCGAACGTGAACATATCTGTCCGGCGCTCGATGCCGATAAGCTGGTTTTCTTTGATGGCTTTCCGCTTCTTTTGATTGGCTCCCGCGTCTTCCGTCATTCGTTTCATTGCGGAAATCAGAAATCCGCCGCTGCCGCAGCATGAGTCAAAAACTACATCGTTCACATTGAGGCCGACGGCATCACAGAAAAACTCAGTGATGTGTTGGGGAGTTAACACTAGCCCAGTTTTCTTGTCTGTCCCGGCATAGCGAATGAACTCACGATAGAAGCGGCCAAGAACATCGTATCCCTTGTCGCCCAAGGTAATGAGTGGAAGCACCGATTTCTCAAGCCGCTCAGTGATGTCGCGCAGAACATAATTGTCTTCTTGGTCCGAGGCCCTTTTCTTCTTTATCTGCGAAGATTTCGCGATTGCGTGGCTTTTAATTTTTTCATACTCGCCGATCATAGAACTGACGCGCTCATCGTCGATCTCAGCATCCTTCAACACGTTGCCGATGCTGGACACGATGAACTGCGCTAACCGCGTTGGCGTCGGCTGAAGCTTTTTGTTGGTAGCTCGTGCTTTGTACGAGGCTTTGAACGCTTCATCCTGAAGCGCGAGCAGAATCGCACTAACCAAAGTGCATCTCTCATACTCGACAATCGAGTAGTCGTTTAATTCCTTATTGAGTTCGATGGCGGTCTTTGTGATCTCAGCCGATTCAATGTTGGCGGCTTGCGCTTCGCCCTTGAAGCGCGTGATGTAAGAATAGATGTCGATGAGTTCAGAGGCTTCTGCCGAGACCTTCGGCTGCCCTTTTTTCTGGTAGAATGAGGAAATTTTTAGCTTTGCCAGATTGCTGCCGCTTACCGCAATAGCAATCACGTTGAACTCTTTGGACAAGAATGCAGAATAGTGAAGCGCCCCATCGACGGCGTGAGTGGCTGGGTTCTCTCCGTCAGCGCTCTCGTGAAATTTCGAGTCCGCCTTGCATTCAACGACGATTATGTCGTCCGGCAGCGCCGGGAAACTGATGATAAACTCAGGCGAGCCAATCTTACCTGTCAAAGCCTTGGAAGCGTTTGCGAGACACGCCCTCGCTTTGGCAACAGTCGTCTTCTGCTCGTCTAGCTTGATCGCGCCAAAAAGAGCGTCATTCTTGAAGTGGGCGCGAACGTGGTCTTCGGTGATCCGCTCGTTTGGCATTAGTCAGCGACCAAATCGTTGTACCGCAACCGGCGACCCTCTAGACCGCGTGCCAATGTTGCCATTTGCGCGAGGGTGTCGAGGTCGCGCACATTGTGGCGGCCAGCGAACTCGGTGACGTACCGGGCAAGGTGCTTGGCGCTCATCTTATGGTAAGTGCCCTTGTAGCCCCGCTTCAGCATTGCCCAGAAGCTTTCAATCCCGTTCGTGTGCGCTTGCCCGTTCACATACTCACCGACACTATGTCTCACCGTCTGATGATCGTATGAAGCGGAAAGGTGCGCATATCCACTATGTTCATCAGTAAAGACAGCAGAACCGCTTTCGACGTTTGCGGCTACAAATCCTTCGAGGGTGGGAGTGTCGGTCTTCTGGATGACCTCGACCTTGATCTTCCCGTCGCGCGCTTTCGCCCCAATGACGGCAGACTTGCCGACCGATCCGCGACCGGCATTCAACCGCTTGTTACGGTGCTTATTGCGTTCCTTGCCGCCCATGAAGGTTTCATCAATCTCTACTTCTCCCGATAGTTTGCCGCCGCCGTCGATCCAGCCCTCGCGGATTTTCTGGGCCAGCATCCATGCCGTCTTCTGAGTTAGTCCCAGATCGCGGTGAAGCTTCATGCTGGAAACGCCTTTGAGGCTGGTCGAAAGCAAGTACATGGCGATAACCCACTTTTGCAGCGGCACCTTGCTGGACTGCATGACCGTGCCAGTCTTCACGCTGAAATACTCCCGGCACGCGCCGCAGTGATACGGCATGGGGTTCTCGTTCTTCACGGCGGACGTGTTCAGCGAGCCGCAGTGAGGGCAGTGGCGGTCGCCTTCCGGCCAGCGGATGTCCTCAAGCCACTTCCGCGCCGACGTTTCATCGGGGAACATCTTGAAAAGTTCCAGCACGGAAATGCCGTGGCGGTCGCTTCTACCCGGTGCTTGATGTGCCATGACTTGCTCCCCATCCCTGTCTAATTATGTACCGGAAATAAGGAAGGGTTGCAAGCGATTTGTCTAGTTTCGTATATAATTC
>JADYXS010000665.1 GCA_021772155.1 Candidatus Obscuribacter sp. | reverse complement strand
GTCTTGGATGGACATGGCAGTGCCAAGCTTGTAATAGAGCAACAACAAGTTGGCCGCATTAGTCGCGATTAGCCGCTGGTGAAGCTCCTGTTGCTTCTCGTTGAATGCTTCATTCAACACACCGAATAAAGTGCCGGCAAATATCACTTCGAAAATTACCGGCAAGAACACCAAGAGCATGCCTTTCTGCATCAGACTAAGATTGTCGAAAAATGAACTGCGGGCGGCCGATCGAGAAGTGGCGACCACTGGGTCCCGCGCTCTTGGTACCTGGGATGTGGTTGTCGATATAGCCGTTGAGCCTTCATTCAACTTGCCGGTGCGCGGCACCCTAACCCAAAACCGGCTTCCCGTGCCCTCGACACCTTCAACGCCGATGCTGCCACCGTGCGCTTCGACAATTTGTTTGGAAATTGGTAATCCGAGCCCGGTTCCACCTTTGCGACGTCCACCGGCAGCGTCGACTTGTTTGAAGCGTTCAAAAATCTGCTGTTGCTGGTTGAACGGTATGCCACACCCTGTATCGACGATGCTGAGTTCGAGTTTGTCTGCGTCTACACGCGCCAGGACGTCCACAGTCGAATTGTCCGACGAAAACTTGATTGCATTTGAGAGCAAATTGCTAAGCACCTGCATCATCCGATCTGCGTCTACTGGAAAGTCTTGACCGCAGGCTGTCTGAATGATCTTGATACCTCGTTGATCGGCGATAGGCTCAAGCTCCGAGATAGCACGCTTCATCCATTCGTCTACAGACGTGCTCTCAATCGAGAGCTGTAGTTCGCCAGCTTCCAACTTCTCGACGTCCAGCAGGTCATTGATGAGTCCAAGCAATCGATTTACATTTGCGATGGATTCGTTGATTTTTTCGCTAGCGCTCTGAGGTATCGAGCCGAAAGCGCCAGCCGTGATCAGTTTGAATGTTCCGAAGATGGAGGACAGCGGGCTGCGGAGATCATGGCTGACCATCGACAAGAAATCTTCCTTGGCTCGCTCAAGTTGCTTGCGCTCGGTGATATCGTGCGCCACCGCATACAGTGCCTCATCGAGGTCAGACCAGTAAATCGACCAGGCGAGATCCAAAAACCTTCCACCCTTGGTCGTCAGCCGATTTTCAATGGTTGCAGCTGGTTCAGTTGAGCGCGTTTCAGCAATGGCTTCCGTCGTTTTGATCAAATCGTCAGGGTGAACATACTGCAATAGCTCAGTGCCGAGCAACTCACTGGGCGAATAAGAGAGAATCCGCTGGCAGGCTGGATTAACAGCCGTAAATCGCCCCTGCTCGTCGAAAACGCAGATAATGTCACTGGCATTTTCAAACAGAGCTCGCTCGCGAGCTCGTGCTTGAGTGAGCTCCTCAGCCATGGTGTGAAAAGTCTTGTCCACCGCAGATATTTCATCGTTGCCGCCGATTAACGGATGCAACTGCTCACCCCGGCTCAGTCGCAGGGTGTTGTCCATGATGAGCAGCAATCGAGTGGCAATAGCTGACATGAACCACTTGACCAGGAACAGACCGGCTAGCAAGCTGCCAATTACGGCACTGATAAGCACTGTCTTCTCAAGCTCGAGTTGACGCTTCTGGCGCTCTGGCGCTCCTTCGATGAACTGCAAGGTTTCAGAAACATTGGCTTGTATCTTCGCGCTTAAAGCGTGTGCTTTCTCTCCGAAATCGGCCTGCAAAGCTTTGGCACCCAAGAGCTTACGAAGGGACATGTGATCGCCGGAGAAGCTGTTTACAATGTTTCGCAGCGAATCGAGAGAACCTTCCAGCACTTCATTCAATTCGGTCATCGCTTGGCGGCTATGATCCGTCGGATCCAGCTTGATTAGCGCGTCTTGCTCAGCGCGCAAAAGGATTATGTCTTCCTTGAATTTCTGCTTCAACTTCGGATTGTTCAGCCTTACAGCCTGCTGAAACGAAAAGCCGGCGTCATATAGATAAATCATTAGGTGCGAAGCTTTTTCGGAGGCAACGCGCATTTGGGCTTCTTCGAGCCTTTCGCGATCGGTTTTCAAAATCGAAGCAAACATTAGCGCAATGACAATGACCGCTAACAAAAACGGCACGCCGACCAGAATCAATCCTTTGTGGAAAACGCGCAAAAATGACTCCCGGTCTTCTCGTGTATTGTGCCCAGTTTGGCACGACTGGACCCTTTGTAGCGCAACAGTATCGGACGGGCCTGGTCAAATGTCGCGATTCACGGATTTCTACATTCAAAGTGGTCCATAGTGCTATTGCTCCAATTTTGTCTGAAATCTTCTCAGTTTGGGGTGTAGCGCCTACATTTAGCTTTGAGATCCTCTATTTCCGCGCTAGGATCTTAACCGTCTGATGAATGCCGTGCCGCCCATGTTTTCAGCGAATGCGGCAGTCAGCGCAAGAGGATGCTATATGACACTTTCGAGCCTGGCATCGAGAGACACGCTTTTTAAGTATTTTCCTCATGGGTCCATCATTAGAGGCATGGATTACTTTATTCAGCGTAAGGTGATAAGCGTCACACGCGAAGAAGAAAAGTTAAGCGGTTTGGTGTGGGGGACAGCAAGCCAGCCGTATCTTTCCGAACTTTGGTTCAGTGCCGGCGAACAAGCCCAAGTTGTTGAATCGCAGTGTTCCTGCCCGGTAGGAGAGGCTTGCAAGCACACGGTGGCAGTCCTTCTTGATTATCTCGGTCAGAATAAGGATATCTCCGGATATGCCGATCGACCACGTCCTTTAGTCATGGATGCTTCCCCGAATGCAACCGTCCGGAGCAGTCCGTCAATCTTGCCTTCCGAGGTCGTTCGGAGTATTGATCGTCTTGCCGTGGCTTTCAATGCACTTAACTTGCAGTCCGCTGTGGAACCTCCAGAGGTCGCCAGGGCACGCAAAGGCATGCTTGTATATCTTGTGCCGAAGATTCTTGGTCGACAGGGCATCGGCCCGCGCATCGAGCTCAACCACGTCAGCCTTTTGAAGGATGGCTCATTTGGCAGTACGCAAACTATTCAATTGGAACGCATATTAAATAACCCGGCCCAGTATGTATCCGCTGAAGACACTGCAATCGGTGACTTATGGCAGACGATCCTCGCCAAGCAACACTGGGGATATGGCAGCACTTTGGATCGCCAACCGGAGCTCTTCAATGTTCTCTTTAAGAAGATTCTCGACACCAAGCGCTGCTATTTTGAGCACTTAACTGGTCCGGTTCTCAGTTTTGGTCCGACACTCACGGGCAAGGTTGATTGGTTGCATTCCAGCACTGGGGAGTGGCATTTAAAGTTGGTTGCAACGGACGGAAGTGCTAAGCACGAATGCACGCCATGGAAAGCGCCGTGGTATGTGGATAGGCAGACTGGGCTGTGCGGAATGGTCGAGCACGAATATCCTGTGGATGTGCTGTCTGCACTGGGAAATTTGCGTGGGCTCACGGATGAGGAAGCTAAGCTCGTGCCGGCCCTTTTGGCAAAGTCTGGGCTGCTCAGTTACCTGCCACCGCCACCGGTGCCAGGTGCTATTTCGGTCCGGGTTGTGAAGCCAACGCCGGAGTTGGACCTGGAAATTGTACCCAGCCCGAGTGAGGAATCTGAAAAAGTCAAAGCTGTCACCTTTGTTTCGCGGAATGATCAACCTGCGAATGCTCTAATTACTCTACCGGATGGTGAACAAGTCTATGAGGTGCGCGATCCAAATGCCGAGCGGGAATTTGTAACCAAGCTTGAGTCATTTGGCTTCGTTGAAACTCCGCAACGTCCGGATCCGCGCAGTGCTGGTTCCCGAGATGCATCTGCTGTGCGCCGGCTGTTCGTAGCAGCTGACGCCGGGAGTTGGCTGAATTTGGATCCGCAAAAGCTGAATGAACTGCGCGATGATGGCTGGAAAATATCACCTGCTGCTGAAGAAAAATTTCGCCCTCTGGAACTGGACGATTCAAACTTGGAGTTTGAAGTTGAAGGAGAAAGCGAGGATTCATGGTGGTTTTCACTGGCGGTAAACATTCAAGTCAATGGACGTCAGGTTCCGCTCCTTCCTCTCTTGGTTGCCGCGATTCGCCGGTTGCCTGTATCAGTCACCCTCTCAGAATCGATCGAAAAGCTGAATCAGAATGGAAAGTTTGTTTGTGATCTCGCCGACGGGACCGTGATTAGCCTCCCGTTTGATCGCATGCGGGCAATGTTGGTCTCGCTGCAGGAAATGCTGCTCAAAGGCAAGACGCCGAAGTATATCGACGCTTCAGTTTTTCAGGCCGATGACATCATGGGCGATCATGCGCGCTGGATTAACGGCGATAAAATCCGTGAACTGAGTGATCGCTTGAAACAACTTAATAAGCCATCTTTGGCCGTGGTGCCTCCGAAGAGCTTTCGCGCGGAGCTTCGCCCGTACCAGCTCGAAGGGCTTGCCTGGTTGCAGAAATTGGCCTCCCTTCAGTTTGCCGGATTGCTTGCTGACGACATGGGATTAGGGAAAACCGTTCAATTGCTGGCTCACGTATGCTTAGAAAAAGAGCAAGGTCGATTGAACAATCCCTTTCTGGTTGTGTGTCCCACGAGCGTTTTGCCCAACTGGATTTCGGAAATTGAGCGGTTTGCACCTCATCTAAACGTTGCTTCCTACCATGGGGCGGACAGGCAAGGCAACTACACGACGTTTGCTGATTTTGATGTAGTCGTCACTACTTATCCAATACTTCAGCGTGACACGGAGCGGCTCCAATGGGTCGCTTGGCACGGTGTTGCACTGGATGAAGCGCAAAGTGTAAAAAACGCAAGCACCAAAGTTGCTCAAAGCGTCCGCGCGTTGAAGGCAGGACATCGATTTTGTTTAACTGGCACTCCGGTCGAGAATCACCTTGGTGAGTTGTGGTCGCAATTCCAATTCCTTTTGCCCGGGCTCTTGGGCGACAAGCTAACTTTCAAGCAGTTTATCCGCGATCCGATCGAGAAAGACGGAAACGTAGCGCGAAGGTCGTTACTCACAACGAGAATTCGTCCGTTCTTGCTGCGCCGGACCAAAAATGAGGTTGCAACGGAGCTTCCGGAAAAGACGACGATTGTGCAATACGTCGAGTTAGACGCAGCACAAGCCGACCTGTACGAGACTGTGCGTCTGGCCTCCTCTAAGAAAGTTCGTGACGAGATCACCAAGAAGGGCTTCAGGCAAAGCCAAATCTGGATTCTAGATGCTCTCCTGAAACTGAGGCAAGCCTGCTGCCATCCGGAATTGGTGAAGCTAACTGCTGCGCGTAAATGTACAACAAGCGCGAAGTTCGAGAAGTTGCTGGAGATGCTGCAGGAACTGGTGGCAGAGGGTCGCAAGATCCTGGTCTTCTCTCAGTTCACCAGTATGCTTGCCTTGATTGAAGCAGAGTTGCGCGAGCAAGATTTGCCATATGTAATACTTACCGGCGACACGAAAGATAGAAAGACTCCCGTTGAAGAATTCCAGAAAGGGTCCGTGCCGATTTTTTTGATCAGTTTGAAAGCTGGTGGCACTGGTTTGAATTTAACTGCATCTGATGTGGTCATCCATTACGATCCCTGGTGGAATCCGGCAGTAGAAGAACAAGCTACTGATCGAGCTCATCGCATAGGGCAAACGAAGCACGTTTTTGTTTACAAGCTAATCGCCAAAGGCACCATCGAAGAGCGCATGATGGCCCTGCAACAACGCAAGCGCGAGTTGGCCGAATCAATCTATTCGCAGGACGGAACGCTCAGTCGCGCATTGGGTGAAGCTGATATCGAAGACTTGCTGAGACCAATCGATCAACTGTGTGAGTAATGGCAGCATCTTATGCTGCCATGCTGTTGCCATTGTGCGGTGTGAGTAATGGCAGCATCTTATGCTGCCATGCTGTTGCCATTGTGCGGCGTGTGTAGTGGCAGCATCTCATGCTGCCATGTTGTTGCCATTGTGCGGTGTGTGTAGTGGCAGCATCTCATGCTGCCATGCTGTTGCCATTGTGCGGTGTGTGTAGTGGCAGCATCTCATGCTGCCATGTTGTTGGTGTTGTGCGGTGTGTGTAGTGGCAGCATCTCATGCTGCCATGTTGTTGCTATTGTGCGGCGTGTGTAGTGGCAGCATCTCATGCTGCCATGCTGTTGCTGTTGTGCGCTGTGTGTAGTGGCAGCATCTCATGCTGCCATGTTGTTGCCATTGTGCGGTGTGTGTAGTGGCAGCATCTCATGCTGCCATGCTGTTGCTGTTGTG
>JADYXS010000089.1 GCA_021772155.1 Candidatus Obscuribacter sp. | reverse complement strand
TCCTGAGCTTCGGCGGCGGCAACAACGGCCTGAGCCCCGACCTGCAGGGCAAGATGCCCGGATACTTCGCCGGCACGTTCGCGGGCTTCACCGGCACGGCCATTTCCGGCGGCACCGGCAAGTTCGACGACGCGCGCAACCGCCTGTCGTTCGAAATCACGCAAGCGGTTCGGTGACCACCGATGGCTACGGCGGCGGACTCGACCCGCGCCACCACGCCAACGTGGTTGTCGCCAACAAGCCGTCCGACGCCTACCTCGGCTGGAACGGTGACTTGACCAAGCGCTTCTCGTTCTTCGAAGAGCTGCTCGAGCTTGGCTACAAGGTCGGCATCGTGATCTTCAACGGCGGTGACGTCACCACCGAAGAGATCTACCTGGCCCTCAAGCTGACGAAGCTCGGTGCCCACCTCTTCGTGGTCGAAGGCTCCGGGCGCGAAGCCGACAAGTTCATCAAGACGTGGCGCGACGGCGTCATCGACGACACCAACGCCAAGGGTGTCGCGTTGGCCACGGCCCTCGCCACCACCCGCGGCGAAATCCGTGCCACTGCGGTGAAGGCCAATGTCCACATCGTCGCGAACAACGACGTGGATGGTTCGCGCGCGGCGTTCGTCGCCACGGCGTTCCTCGCCTAAGCCGACAAAGCTGCGCGTCCGTGACAGCCAAGGTTTCCTAGCGGAAGCTGCGGTTACCAAGTTCGCTGTCTGCTAGTCGTCCCATTGTTGGGCAGAACCGGTGGAGCGCTTTTGCGCTCCACCGGTTTTCTGTCCTTTTTGCCTTTTCTTTTAAATTGGCTAGATACTGTAACAGGTAGTAGAAATAGTAGTAGTGATGGCATTCTGCTGCTTCAGATTTGATTTTTTCTCGGAATCATTTGTGTGAGGAAATGTCCTTGATTACCTTTCGTCTTCTCTCGTCGAATTCTTTCTTTTTGGCAGGAAAATGAACTCTTGTTGACAAGGCGTCAGATGCGCGTAGGTACTGAATCGACGCTTTGTCATTGCCCAGCAAATGAGCCATATGTGCGCAATCTAAAGCTCCTGCCGCTTTTAGGAATGTAGACTCTGGAAGGTCGCTTTCTATTTCCATTACTCGTTTGGCCGCCCGGAATGCCTCTTCAAAGTGACCAGCGCGGTGATGTTCGCCAGTCAACTCAAATAGAACATATTGGCTCTCGGCGCTATGCGGATTCTGACTTATCAACGCCTCCGCGGTTCGGATTGACCCGGCATAGTTGCCGGAATACACCATCAGCTCCCAGTGCATTTTGAGCAACTTCAATTTCTCGGACGGGAAATTTTTACCTTTGGCTGCCATTTGTTCGAAAGCTCTAAAGTGAGCTCTCGCCAAACCGGGTGGATTCTTGAGTTGACCGACCGAGTTAAAACATCGGGTCCACACAAGCTTACTTATGTCCCGCATGCGACCGATGTTACTTTGTAATTTGTTTTGTTCTCCAGCATCGGCGTATGAAATCAGTTTCTCGTAATTCTCGAAATTGCTATTGTTCCAATGGATCAGGACGTCGGGAGTCGTTTCTGCTAAGCCGTGCAGATCACTCAGGCAATCGTTCATTAGCATTTGATCCAGTTGAGATGGCAGGTGCTTTTCAATATCTTGGTTCAATTCAGCCAGGACTCTCCGTATGTGCATACGTGAAGCAATCTGATCTGGGCGACTAGACTGGGTGTTCAAGCTGGTGGCAAGCGCGAAAGCAAGCCCGTAAGAGTCGCCGTAATTGTGCAGAGATCTCATCATTTTTGCGCCATAGAGAGCGACTGATTGCATCATCGGCGTGGGATACAGCCAAAGCAGAAGGCATGTTATCGGCGTGAATGCAAGGTATGTAGCAAGGCCAACGATTGTGCAAGCAGCAGCAGTTAACGCAATTTTGCGGTGGTCACTGCGCGTAATAGAAGTGGGCTGCTTCCGATTGTGCAGAGAAAAGTCCTCATCCTTCCGCGCAACTATGCGCGAAAGCTCCTCCATGAGCGCTGTCACGCTGGCGTGTCGATTCTTGGGATTTTTTGAAAGGCAGCGTTGAACTAGTTCCTCTAAATCCGACGAACATTGACCAAAGCTCGAAAGTTTTGGCGGTTCTGCAAATGCGTGCTGATGTACCATTGCCATCGGGTCGTCTGCTTCAAATGGCGTTTGCCCCGTTAGCAGTTCAAAGAAAACGCAACCAAGCGAATAGATGTCTGATCGAGCAGTTGCTGCTAGTCCTGAGCATTGCTCAGGACTGACATACATAACGGTGCCTAAAAGAAATCCTGGTTGCGTCAGGTTTTGATCCGGCAATCGGCACAGCCCGAAATCGAGCAGTTTCGGTCCTTCCGCGGACAGCATGATGTTCTCAGGTTTGATATCGCGGTGCACTATGCCAGCTGAATGGACGGATACCAACGCTTCGCACAAGTCGATAATTAGTTTTGCCGCATCCCGCCAAGGCATTGTCCGCAAGCGCAGCAGACGCGAGCGCAATGTCTCTCCTTCAACGTACTCCATCACCAGATAAGGCGTGTTGTTCGGCAGAGTCCCGAGCTTGTAGACCGCGCAAATGCCTTTGTGCCGGATTTCGCTTAATGCCTTTGCCTCAACTGCAAATCGCTCACGGTCGTCCCCGTGTTCTGCGAAGGTGAGGACCTTAACTGCCACCATGCGATCTAGCTGTTGGTCGTAGGCTGCGTAGACGCAGCCCATTGCGCCGCGCCCCAGAAGGCGTTCGATGCGGAAAGTAGAATTTAGTATGTGGCCCGGTTCTAGTTGCACGGCGCTGTTGGATCTCTTTCTTTAGCTATCTATTCCCGATGGCTTCATTTTTCGCTGCAAAATCGCCGGCCGGATCTGTGAACCGGATGAATGTTTTGGTTCTCTTTTTGTAAGTGTTCGGCCAACCCGTTGGCGGTATGGCAAGTCGAACCTTTGCTAAAAGCGGTAGCCTCTGCCGCTTTTGGTCATT
>JADYXS010000664.1 GCA_021772155.1 Candidatus Obscuribacter sp. | reverse complement strand
GGTGCGCTTAAGCTCAAACTGAGCGAAGCGGGTCCACTAACGATTTCTGCACAGACATGGCAAGGAAAGCCTTTTCTTGCCTTTCAGCCCTATAAATCCGCTTAAGAGTCATAGCCAACAGTTAACGCGATCTATGCTGATCAACATCTGCGAAACGACATGGCGGCCAATTGGAGCCAGCCCAAAAGTTGATGAAAGGGCTAGTTGCTAGCTAGGGACACGACTATGGTGATTTGATTTCAGTGCATTTATAGCACGCAGTCCCGCCAAGGCCTTTGCGCGAATAGATTGGTCCGTTGCCCATTCACTAAGGGTCGTCAATTCTTCTCGGGCAAGGTTAGTCTGGCCTTCATACTGATACGACATCGCCAGATAAAGTCGACAAGTCCACAGCTGTGGTTCACGTGTGACTAGTTCGTGCAGGTGACTGATAGCTGTTGTATAGTCGCCAGACTGATAGGCTCTGATGCCAAAACTTGCCAATTCATCGTTTTTCATGCGGGTGTCCGGAGGCAGAGGTACTCAATCCTATGCTCAATCAGGCAAGGTAAACAAGTCGATTGGAAATAGGATGTCGTTTACAACCGCTCCAGAGATTTTAGCGTTCTGAACAAACCGCGGTACCCGTCAACCCGTTCTTGATTGACTTTCACAATACCCGGTTCTTCAAATTTCACTTCATACGATGGCGCCTTATCGGAAACAATTCTGCTTGCAACCGCTGATGGCAGTTTCGACGCGGCGTTCAGTCCCGTTTTCATAATCATCGAATCGCCGGTACACTCCGCTAGCCACTGGGCGATAGGAGGACTTTCCGATGGCACTGGGGCGCCGATGGAAGAGATTGACGCTGCCGCCGCAAACAGGACTAGTATGCAAGCCTTGACTGCGCCCAAGCATGCCCCGGCCATGCGATTGAACTTGCCGATCTGAACCTGCCGTTTTAGGGGAAAGACAGAAGCGATGCAAAATTCAATTAGAGCGTCCAACAATATCCAAATGACGGCGTATCCGATGAAAAAGCTCAACTCACCTGGCAGGCGACTCTGGTCTAAAATCCACGCTGAGAAATTCACGTATAAAAATTGGGTTATCGCTGTTGCAAGGACAACGCCAAATGGCGTGGGCCAAGCTTTGGTGATCCCAACATTCCATCCCGCCACAGCGAGACTGATACCGAGATAAATGATTGCAATATCCCAGACCATTTACTTGTTTACCGACAACGCCCGTATGTTTGTTATACCGCTGCCGACGCGCACTAATCGCATGACGAGAGGAATTAAGCCGAGCGTTAAGTCCGCGCTAAATGGGCAGTTTTGTCGTGAGTATGGCGTTGGATATCCGGTTCCAGGCCCGGAGATCGACAAACAATCATGAAATTTTCAGCAGTCGCATTGCCGACCTGTATTCTGGAGTCTCCGCATCACAAATTTGCAAATCACCCTATCAGGTGATGCACATCACTCTCCTGAGTTACATACGCAAGATCAAGTGCCCGTCCGCAGCTTGCGGCTCGAGATCGGCGCCCGGAGATTGCTGCAGGCAGCTCCTGCACACCACACAGACATCGTCATAAACCTGAATCAAAAGTGTGCAACTTCAGGAATTGAACCTGGTATCGCATGCGGTGGCGCACATTATCTTCAACAATTAAATGATCGCGGGGCGAACTGCCGGGGCTACGCGCCCCTAGCTATGCTCAAGACACTTTAGTGAATGAATAAAGACAAACAGAGAGCGATTCCGATGATTGAAGTAAATATGACAACTGCCGGCGCTGCCTGAATATCAACGAGAGTCTCACGCATTTTATGCATATGCTGATTGTAAGCACGGCGACTGGTGCGGCGCACCCAAAGGTATTTTCTAACCGGGCGTTCAGTGACAGTTGCGTTCTTGGCCGTTCGCAAGGTTACTCGCCAACTGGAAGCTAAGCTTTCATCGGACATAGAATAGTCTGTTTCCATTGAAATTAGCTCGCTGTATACCAGGGATAGACCAAGGAGATCCAGTTACGTAACCAGATTGCGCGGCAGTGGCAGAAAGATCCGGACCGGAACATTATCGACGACGGCCTTGCGTTACTTGAAGACATCGCACGGTCGTTCTCAGAACAACATGCAATGCTTCCTCTAAATTCTATAGAGCAATGGAGTAGTGTCAAAAGAAAAGAATATAACAGTACGGCAACAAAGAGTTGAATATCGCTAGAACTGACTTAGTATCACTATTTCCACAGGTGATACCAGTCTAATGGCAGAAGCAGGATTTGTTTTAAATTCTGAATAATTGATGACTGCGCTCTAATAAATGCCCCTCAGCACCATACAAATGACTAAACAGATTCACCGGCAGCGTGCCCCGAAGCCCACGCCCATTGGAAGTTATAGCCTCCAAGCTGACCAGTCACGTCCACTACCTCACCAATGAAGTATAGTCCCGACACTTTCTTTGACTCCATCGTCTTTGATGACAATTCCGACGTGTCTACACCGCCTCGAGTAACCTCGGCCTTTTGATAGCCGAATGTCTCTCTGGGTACGAGTTTCCAGCTATTTATGTGCTTAGCCAGGTCAACAATAATCCGATCCGGAAGCTCCGCGACCCGCCCAGGCTTGGCGTAAAGTTGAGAAAATCGCTCAGCCAAGCGCTTTGGCAAGACATCGGCCATGAGATTCTTCATCTCGACTTTAGCACCGGCCTTCTTCTTTTGAAGTAACCATTCTTCCAAATCCTTCTCTGGACAGAGATTTAGAAGAAGTTCTTGACCATCTTTCCAATAAAGTGAAGCCTGGAGAATCGCCGGTCCGCTCAATCCCGTGTGAGTAAATAAAATGTTTTCTCTAAAGTTTGGTCCGGAAGAACTTACTTCACTGTCGACTGAGACGCCGGCCAATTCAGCGAAATCATCCATTTGTTGCGGACTGAAATTGAATCCGACCAGCGCAGGAAACGGACTCACGATCTTAAGTCCGAATTGCTTCGCGATGTCGTAACCAAATCCGGTGGCACCAATTTTAGGAATCGATAGTCCGCCGGTCGCGACAACAATGGCGTCACTGCGAAATTCGCCAAGATTCGTTTGCACTATGAAGCGCTCTTCTTTTCGAATGGATCGAATATCGCAAGACAGTCGAAATTTAGCACCGGCATCTCGGCATTCAGAAACCAATAAGTCGACTATTGATCCGGCACTACCGTCACAGAATAGCTGCCCAAGCTTCTTCTCGTGGTACGAGATTCGGTGCTTGCGGACCAGTTTGATGAAGTCTTCTGGGGTGAATCGAGACAGCGCCGATTTTGCAAAATGCGGATTCTGCGACACAAAGTTAGCTGGACCAGCGTGGATGTTGGTGAAGTTACATCGCCCACCACCAGAAATGAGGATCTTCCGCCCAATCTTTGCGCTATGGTCGAGAAGACACACCGCGCGACCACGCTCCGCTGCGCGGAGGGCGCACATCATTCCTGCACCTCCGGCTCCTAAAATAATTACATCAAAATCTTCCATCAATCACGGCGAAACAGCTGAGTCATCTTAGCAGTCCAGCCGAGACTATTTACTAACGCTCAGGACAATGTCTTCAGAATCTTGAGCGTTTCCTCAACGTGCTTCTGAGCATCCATCTGAGAGTTAAATGCATGGCGCACAACGCCTTGCTTGTCGATCAGAAAGGTCACTCGTCCAGGAATAATCTTCGCCGTCGCCGGTACGCCGTATAACTTTCGTACTTTTCCGCCGACATCGCTCAGCAGTTTGTAAGGCAGGTGTAGTTTGGATGCAAAACTTTGATGGGAAGCTGCTGAGTCGGAGCTGATTCCCACAACTTCGGCGCCCGATGTCTTGAACACTTCGTAGTTGTCGCGAAATGAACAAGCTTCCGCCGTGCATATGGCTGTGTTGTTCTTGGGATAGAAGAAGAGAACAACGTTACTTTTACCTAGATAGTCTGAGAGCTTGAAGTCACCCCCGATGGTGGCAGGCAGCGTGAAATCCGGCGCTTTTTCAGCAATTTCAATCATTTTTCGTTGTCCAAAGGCAGCAGTGTTGGAATACAAACAGGCGGCGACAATCAGTATCCACGCAAGAAACTTCCATTTTTTCATCGAATGCCCGTCAGTAACCCTAACCATGTAGCCGTCAAATCTAGGTTTAGCGACGATCTTAGCAACATATGGAACAGATTTCGGACTAATTAACCGTTCACTGCAGAGGTGCCGCACTTTGCAACTGAATTGTTCATCAATTGTTCATCATTTGCGTTAACGCGTCTGCTCTATTAAGGAATGGCTAATCGCTTGGGGACGACGTGATTTATCTGCTACACACTAGTAATAGAGCCACTGTGATCTCAGCAGTTCGATCCGGAGGGAAACCCGTGCAAGCTGTGAACCAAAATAATCTTGATGGGGAGCAAAATCCTGAATCCGCCACAAATAGCACGGAGCGGTTGAAGCAAGCATCCGATCGCCAGACACCTGCGGAAGTTTTGGCTCTTCTTTCCGAGGACAATGACGACCAGGTGCGGCTGCTTGTTGCAAAGAATCCAGCAACACCGCATCACGTCGCGGCAAAGCTGGCTCGGGATAATTCTTTAGTGGTCAGGCGCGGATTGGCAACGGACAGAAGTTGTCCGGTAGAGATTCTCAGCGTATTGGCTGAAGATACTGATGCGACCGTCCGTGAAGTGGCGAAGCGAACTCGACGCAGCTTGCTAGCTACGTATCAACATATCTTCAATGTAGCGCTTACATAGACGCTTCAGAATAAGCATTTGCTAGCTGTTTAAGCCGCTCCACCAACGTGGAAGTGGCAGCACTTTTGCCGACCAATTGCACTGTTACCGGCGCTGATACCGATAGATTCCACTTGATTCCATCAGATGACACGGCTCTGGCTATTCCGGCGCCGAGAATCTTTCCGGATGCGTCTGCCCCGACCTTATAGAAAGACATCGAGAAGACGCCTTCCCTGTAGACAATACTGGGTTGCCCCAAACAACCTTCGGTGACATCGGCGGAGTCAGGGAAAGTTTGAGTCGCTGTTAGGACCATTCCTTCAACGGAGCAAGGCGACTCTGCAGCCGAGATTCGTTGAAATTTGCGTCCGTCCGCTGAGTATGCAAGACCTATGCTGGTCGCGGCCATACCGTTAGGTCGCACCGTTGTTTGATTAGAGCCTGCATACCAAAGCAAAAACTTTCGCTCCTTAGCTCCGGCTGGATTTGCAACAATCACTGGCGCACCCATGGTGGTGGCATCCCACTTATTAGAATCCAGTGCGGGTTCAAAGCAGACAGCATCTTGGCTTTGCCAGGCGTTCCCGTCCGCGCTGGTTGCAAGATGAAGAACTTCTTTGACCGAGCCGTTGACGCGGCTCGTTTCGACAAACCATCGCTTCCAAATCTTCTCTTCAGCATCAAATACGGT
The DNA here is from genome assembly GCA_021772155.1 of Candidatus Obscuribacter sp. Taxonomy (GTDB): domain Bacteria; phylum Cyanobacteriota; class Vampirovibrionia; order Obscuribacterales; family Obscuribacteraceae; genus JADYXS01. The sequence continues at coordinate 6,154 of JADYXS010000664.1, read as the reverse complement.
GCTAGTTTCGGAAATGGTGCCCACGTCCGGCAATTGCGATAATCCAGCTCTTGCCACTAGAGGCGGGGTGCCTAAAATCGACGAGACGATCTTCAAACTCTCAGCGGCCAATAGCGGCTGCTGCGTGAAGATGGTCAGACAAAGTGATGCCAATAGCGCTTGACGGCTCGCAGGTGACCTAAACACAGGGGCTCAGTTCTAGTAAAAGGCAAATAATCAGCTAAAATTCATAAAGGCAATATTGCCAGCGAAACCAGCTACTGTCAATACAATCCGTCTGATAATTCGCAGTCCGGTCTCAACACGCAATTCGGAGTACGACATGGATGACGCCGCCATAATTGCAATAGGAGTGGTGGCATTAATGGTTGCTGCTGCGGGCATCTGGACCTACATGCGCGGTCCCAATAGCCCTATGAGCTCAGGGTGGCGACGACGATTGAACGAACTTGAGGTGACTTCAAGAATGGGCTCACCAGAGGAAATCATTGCCGCATTGCAAGAGTCGGCAAAGTTGCATGTTCGATTAGGAAAACGGTCGGAAGCAGAAGTGCTATTGAGACGAGCGATGTTGATTGCCACGCAAAACTATGGTCACTCCTATCCCGGTCTGGCACCAATCATGGATGACTATGCACTGGTGATGGAGTCCATGCACAGGAAGAAAGAAGCTCAGAAGATGCGTGCCGATGCTCAGAAATTACGGGAAAAGCACACTGGGCAAAACGGCTGAGCTGTAGAGGCGGGCGCCATGCGCCACCCCTACATTTTAGTGAAAGTTTCTGGCATGTAGGTGCAACGACTTCTCATTCGAGATCGGTGGCAGTGCCTTTATCTTTTCTGCAATGAGATTGATTACGCCTTCATCTGATTGAAGCTTCCCATAAATCGCCAGAAAATGATTGTTCAAGAGTACATGTTTGTACTGATCAAAAAGCGGCGGACGCACAATTACATTGCCCATCCCAGTTTCATCCTCTAAGGTAAGGAACACAAATCCCTTTGCAGTTTGTGGTCTTTGCCGGCAGATTACTCCGCCGGCAACTGTGAGGTATGTGCCATCCGCTTCGCATGACAAATCTCCGCAAGTGCGGATTCCCCTTTCCTGCAACCATTCCCGGTAATAAGTCATTGGATGCTGCCCGGAAGACAATCCTAAGGTACGGTAGTCGGCCACCGTCCGTTCAAGATTGGTCATTTCCGGAATCGGCTCTGGTGCTTCGGCAACAGCGCTAGCTCCGGTCATTTGTTTAAGCAACTTCACTAATGGCGGATCTTCCTTGCCTTGGGCGATTCTCAAAACTTCCCATAAAGCTCTGCGACGACCAGGACAAAAGGTTTCAAATGCACCGGCGGAAGCCAACTTTTCTAAATCCTTTTGGCGTAGTCCGCTACGCTTGCAAACATCCTCTAAGGAACTGAACGGTCCTTCTTTGTGCGCCCGTTCAAGAGATTGGTGCGCTCGCGTGCCGAGCCCACGAATATAGCGCAAGCCAAGACGCAGCGCAGGAGGCTTGCCTTCAATATCTTCCAAAGTACAATCCCAAACACTTTCGGCAAGATCAACACGACGAATTTCTACATCATGCCGCATTGCATCGCGCACCAAAGTTGCTGGGCTATAAAAGCCCATTGGCTGTGCATTTAAAATCGCACAATAAAATTCTGAGGCAAAGTAGCATTTCATATATGCCGACGCATAAACCAACAGAGCGAAGGAGGCTGAATGACTTTCAGGGAATCCATAGTTAGCAAAGGATTTTAGCTGGAAAGTAATTACTTCAATTGCTTCGTCCGATAAGCCGTTCTTTCGCATTCCGTCGGCAAGATCTACACACAAGGCACTCATCTTTTCCACTGAACGTTTATGGCTCATTACTCGTCGAAGATTGTCTGCCTGGGAGGCAGTAAAGCCTGCAGCTACAACTGCTAGCTTCATTCCCTGCTCTTGAAATAGTGGCACACCTAAAGTTCGCTTGAGGATCGGCTCGATACTCGGATGCAAATACGTTACCTCTTCCAACCCTCGTCGCCGGCGAAGATATGGATGGATGATATTGCCTTGAATCGGTCCCGGACGAACCAGTGCAATTGAAATTACGATGTCGTAAAAGCACGTCGGGCGCAATTTCGGCAAAATGCTCATTTGCGCCCGTGACTCTACCTGGAAGATACCAATTGTGTCTGCCTTGGTGAGCATGTCATAGATTGCCGGATCGTTCATATCCAATTTCGCCAGATCGATCTTTTGTCCTCGATGTTTCTCAATTAGCTTCAGCCCTTCTTGAATCAGCGTCAGCATGCCTAATCCAAGCAAGTCAACTTTGATCAATCCAGCCAAATCAAGATCATCTTTGTCCCATTGTATGACTGTACGATCTTCCATAGAAGCCGGCTCGATTGGCACCACTTGTCCCAAAGGCTCTCCGGACAGCACAAATCCGCCTACGTGAATTGAACGATGCCGGGGTAATTGATGCAATCCTGCTACCACTTGAATGAGCATCTGTACACGCCGATCGCGGGGATCCAACCCGGCCCGAGCAGCGCCACCATTGAGCAAAGCTAACGATGCCTCACTGGCTTCTCTGTAGTGACTTTCTGCCGATAGGCGATCCGCTTGTTCCGGCGAAAAATCGAAAACGCGTGCAGCATCTCGGACTGCTGAAGGTCCTCGATACGTAATGTGTTCGCAAACCATAGCGGCATGCTCACGTCCATATTTATTGTAGACGTGCTGCAGGACCTTCTCTCGTTCCTGGTGGGCGATATCCAGATCTATGTCAGGAGGCTCGTTGCGTTGTTCTGAGATAAATCGTTCGAAAAGTAAGTCCATTCCAATGGGGTCAACAGCGGTAATTTTCAAGCAATAGCAAACAGCGGAATTAGCCGCTGAGCCGCGTCCTTGAACGGCGATTTTCTGTGATACAGCGAATTCAACGATCTCCCACATAATGAGGAAAAAGGCAGACAGATCAAGTTTCTCAATAAGGGCAAGTTCGTGATTGAGCTGTTTGATATGTTGCTCGGATAAATTATCCCCATAGCGGTCCGCGGCACCTTCCCATACCAGCTTCCGTAAAAACTCGATATAAGTTGAACCGGCCGGTACATTGCAAGCTGGCAAAGCCGGCTTAAGAAGCCCATGACGGAAAGTGCATCGTTCGGCCACTAACAAAGTATTTTTCACGCCCTCAGGATGGTGGTGCCATTGCTGAGCAATTTCCTGTGGTGTTTTCAAATACCAAGTACCATTCGGGCGCAAACGGCGTCCGGCAGTTTGCAATGTCACTTCGTGCCTGATACACGTCAAAACATCGTGGATAATGCGTTTATCGGGAGCTGCGTAATGCGCGTTGTTAGTTACTACCCACGGAATATTATGGGCTCGCGAAATCTCGAGTAACTCACGACAAATAATCGATTCTTGGGCGATGTGGTGATCCCACAATTCAAGAAAGAAATTCTCTCCATAAATGTCTTGCAATTGCCCAGCCATACCATGCGCTTCTTTTAGCTTATTCTGCGCAATCAGTGTTGGCACCGCCCCTTGAGGACAGCCAGAAAGTGCCACCACACCTTTAGAATGTCTAGCAATTTGCTCCAGTGACAGCCGTGGAGTGCCACGCTCGCAACTTGAACGAGCTTGCGTAATTAGATGGCAAAGATTCTTGTAACCTTCAAGATTCTGCGCCAGGACAATCAGATGATGTTCGCCTTCCAGTGTCAACTCAGTGCCGACAATGGCTTCAAGCGAAACTTCCTTGGCCGCACTGGCAAATCGAACGACACCGCCCATATCATCGTGGTCTGTCAAAGCCAATGCTTTCAAACCGATTTGCTTGGCGCGCGCGACCAATTCTTCCGGATTAGACGCTCCATCTAAAAGCGAAAATGCGGAATGGCAATGCAGCTCTGCATATTCCATCGGAGATACCTTTTCGCACACAAAAAGTGCGCGCCCTTTGCCGCAGCCATTTAGTTCAAATTTTGATATTGTGCCCAGCATACCATACATAAGTATGCCGCGCGCTTTATTTGCCTCTATTTCCGTGTCAGGGCACGGAGCAAATCCGCTCGCTCGGGAAACTGTCCAGCAAGCTGCTCATATGAGCCTTCTTCAAAATCAGCAAAATCAAAACCTGGTGCTACCGTAGCGCCTACTAAAGCAAATTCGCCTGCACCAGCAACTCGAGAGCCCTGCCAAACACCATTGGGTATCACGAATTGCGGCACCTGCCCAGCTGAAACATCAGAGCCAATTATTACCACTTCTGATTTACCGGACGGATAAAGCAGCAGCATCTCCAATGCCTGCCCGGTATAAAAATGATAGATCTCATCGCTGGCGACTCTGTGCATTACCGAAAATGAGATTCGTGTCAGCATGTAGTAAATACACGTCGAAACCGCTCGGGGACCGACATAGCGATCGGATAGCGCATTCGAATGTAGCTGCTCAGTCGACCGATACGTTTCACGAAAAAATCCCCCTTCCGGATGCGGCCGTAATTGCAAGGCTTGGATTAGCTGCTCAACCTGTTCTGAAGGGATGACCGTCATTGTTGTACTCCAGTTAGGCGAATTGCCGGGTGCGAAAATATGGGCATAACAGCTTGCAAATGGGCTTGGGGGAAATCATGGACATTCTCGGAATAACTTTGGCCGGTATAGGTGTTCTCTTAGCTAGTGCAGGCGGAATCTGGTTCATGATCACCACCTTCAAAAAAGGATTATTATGGGGACTCGGCAACCTCTTCGTTCCTTTCGTCAGTTTAGCTTTCCTATGCACGCATTTCAAAGATGCCTGGAAGCCTAGTTTAATCAACTTGGTCGGCGCGATCATGATTGGCGCCGGCCTGGCAGTATTCATTCCTGCGCATCCGGAGCTATTCAAAGACCAACATCCCTTCCAGCCACCATCTCCGACTGATTTTCAACCGGCCGAACAAGTTCGCTAAGTCGTGCAAGTTTCTCATACCACCCAGGACTGCCACCACAAATGTCGGCACCTGGTTCAATAAATATTTAAACAATCAAGTTCAAGTCGCCGAATTCGTGCCAGAGATAGCCTTGCTCGATCGCAGATTTGTAGGCGGCAACGAGCTCCTTCGGTTTTACGAACGCACTCAACATATCCAGATGGCTTGCTTCCGGCTCATGCAGTCCAGTTATGAGGCCATCAACGCATTTGAGTTTATGATCAGCATCGATCTTCAGAGTTGTGTATGTCTTTATGGGCCGCAGGAAGCCCCTGTCATCGGCAGCCGATTCAAGAGCGCGAACAACTGTTGTTCCAACTGCAATGATGCGTCCACCTTTCATACGAGCGCGATTAATGGCGTCGGCAGCTTCAACATCTATGACCAACTCCTCTTCCGAGGACGGATGGCTGTTATCGAGCTCATCATCGAGATATGAAGACAGCCCTGTATGCAAGATAATGCTGGTTGAGCGTATGCCACGACGATGTAGGTCGAACAGCAGACTCCAGGTAAATGCTCTTCCTGCGGAAGGCATTTCTGCCGAGCCCGGTTCGCTAGCGTAGACGTTTTGGTAAAAGTCAATTGGCCATCGTTGCGGGACGTGCTCGTAGCGCACAGGGCGTCCATATTTGAACAGCAACGCGATAAGTTCCGAGTATGGTTTGTTAAACCGCAACCGCCACAATCTATGAATGCGTGAATCTCGCGATACAACCTCCGCTTCCAAGTTGCCTGGCAGTTCCAATTTCAATCCCTGGCGCAACCCACATTTGAATGTGTTCTCTTCATCTCTTCCATGGCAAATGAGCAAAGCTAGCCATGAATCGTCATTTAGATGTTCTGCAAGTCTAAGTTCAACAACTGTTCCGGTAACTGTATCATGCCCTAAGAGCACCGCGGGCAGTGTCCGGCTTCGGTTGAAAACGATCAGATCTGAGCGATTCAGAAATGACGGGAGTTGTTTAAACTGAGAATGTGTGACTGCTTGCGACTGACGATCTATGTGTAAGAGTCGGACTCCATCCCTACTGAGCCCGCGAGCTTCCGGTGGCTCATGTGCGCATAGTGCCTCCGGCAGCACGAAAGACAAATCGTTTTCAATTATATTGTTCATGATTCTGATCCTCACGATGCAAGGGCGACTTCATCAGTTTCCTGCGCGAGAAAGC
>JADYXS010000663.1 GCA_021772155.1 Candidatus Obscuribacter sp. | reverse complement strand
TGACTGGTGGACCGAAACGAGGGCGCAATTCAAATCACTATATTTCATCGGGCTGGCTAACTGTTCGTGGCGTCAAAGCTTCAGTACTTTTGCAGATGAGCAGAAAGCAGTGCAGGGTCCACGTGCTCGAGGGCACGGTCGTCATCCGAAATCAGCTGGACCGGTCCGTGGTGAAAGTCTGCTCAGGCACCGCGTACGAAACTACAAGATTATCCATGCCGGCAGCTCAGGATCAATTTGAAGAGCGGATTGATGCTGCCAATAGCCTGCCACTGTTCGAGACCAGCCAATCCCAAACAGTCCTATACAGTTTGCGAGACATTGAAGGAGCCAAGCGCCCGGGCGCAATTAAGGCTGAAATCGTATCGCCGCCAACCATTACAAATTACCAAGTCGGATCGTCTGTGGCCTCCCTGATGCCCATTCCGCCGGAACTGGTTGCTCATTTCCCGCCGAACGGTATTATGGCGCCGAGAAGTAACGCCCCAGCCATAGCCAGCCAAGTTCGTCTTAGCGAGTAAGGCTTTGGTTCACGTTAGATTGAGGCAATGTGTAGGCGAACAGCTTCCGGCCTTCGAACGACAATTTGCAGCGATAATCCGCACTCCATCATAAACAGACAGAAAATGGAGAGCTACAAGCGGCTCCACGAGTTACCTGATGGCTGTTTCGAGTTCAGGATCAGGTAACAGCGTCAGCGCAATCGGCTCGGACTTGGCTTGAAACTGCTGGCCCAGTTCAGTTTTGGCCTGGGTCAGTTCATCTGAAAGACGGTCGCAAGCACTGATCAGTTGGTCCGTAAGCTCACTGCCAGCGGGATTGAACTGTCCGGAGACCTGCCCTTTTTTAGTTGACACCAGCTCAGCCTTCGCGTCTCGGACCTGCTCAGTGAGGTTCTCGCCGGCGATGATCAATTGCATGGATAACGCGCGGGCAGCAGTGAGCTGCTCCTGTAACTGGCGAGTCAACTGTTCGGCAACAACAGCGGTCTCCGTCACGCATGGAACGCCGAGCTGGCGGGCCAGTGCCTGGTCAATAACCGGCGTTGAGGCTGATCCCTTCGGCAAGCGAATGTCGGTGGCACAACCAATTGCACTCAAGAATTTGATAAAAACCCACGACAGATCAAATTCACTGAGCTTAAGTCCATGACGGGCCGATTGCGGATGAGCGTGGTGATTGTTATGCCAGCCTTCGCCCAGGGCTATCAGACCGACCCACCAAACGTTCCGGCTCGAATCTTGGGTGATGAAGTTGCGATATCCAAACTCAGGCATGTGACAAACGGAATTGACCCAGAACGGTCCGATGAAGGGAATCAATGCGCCAATCACATTTGCCAGAACAGCAAGCGGACCAAGAGTGATGAAAATCACCACGCGCAGCAAAACCGAAAGACCCAGGCAAACCCACGCATGATTGCGCGTGTGGTTGAAATCAAAAAATCGATAAACAGGGTCACGCTGGAGATCCGGAACGATCTGTTCGATCTCATGTCCGCTCAGGCGGACTATGGGGCTGGGCAACCAGCCGACAAAAGCGTGATAAACACCATCCATTGGGCTGTGCGGGTCGCCTGGCAGGTCAGAGTAGCGGTGATGTTGGCGGTGAGTTGACACCCAGGCTATCGGTGAACCCTCAAGTGCAAGATAACCGCCGGAGACGATGAAGTACTCAACCCATTTCGGGCACTTAAAGGCCTTGTGCGACAAGAGCCGATGGTAACCGACCGTGATGCCCGTCCCATGATAGATATAAGAGAGTAGCAGAACCACCCAAAATGTAACCATCGCGCGTAACCTGTGAAGTAACCAACGTGTACACCACACAGCATGTATGAATGCCAGCTTTTCATCAACCCCTTAGCGCCCATATGTTTCGAGCTAAGAAGCTCTAGCGCGGGTTTTTCGGGTGTGTGAAACTCAATTTAGCATTAATGTTGTTTTTGCTACGAGCTTTCAGTTGATAGATCCTCCTGTCCGGAATTATCTAAAACCGCAGTGTTAGCCGGGTTCAGCCCATCCGAAGAATTTTCACCGACCTCACCACCCATAGTCAGCAATTTTGGCAGGTGCGAAACAAGAACATTTATGGCGCAAGCGGCCGGAATCGACAGAATTATTCCGAGCATGCCATCAATACGGCCGCCGATCATGATCGCTATGAAGATCAAAATCGGATGCAAACCGATGACATTACCTATATATCTCGGGCCAACCACACTGTCCTTGACCTGTTGCAAAATCATGAAAATCGCCGTCAGGATTAGCATCTGGAGGACACGCTCTCCTGGCAAAACGGACCCATGCACAGCAACTGCCACCAATGCCGGTGCAAAGCCAATCGGTGGACCGATCACGGGCAAAATCTCACAAAGAGCCAAGAACACGCTCAGCAAGAGAGCGTACTGCACACCCAGAACCACATAGACAGCAAGCATGACCACGCCGAAGGGCAAGCCCAAGACGACCTGCCCTTTGAAAAACGATTGCAGACTTCGGTCTATGTCTCGGACCAGGTCTTGCAAGGCTAGCTCGTAACTCCTGGGAAACAAGGAGATGACACTGCGGTTCATCCGATGCCCGTCAAGCAACAAATAAAAGCTGACTACCGAAATACTGACGGAGTACACAGACCAGGTCATTGTGGACATCGCCATTTCACTGACTCTGCTAACAAGAGCGCCGGGATCCGGCTTTGGTGCCTGGGCAACGAAGTTGGTGACGACATCAATCACTTTGACGTCCATATGAATCTGGTTGAATCGTTCCTGAAGCGGAGTCATAGCCTGTTCCAGAGTCTTCAGCATCGTCGGTATCTCGCTGACCGTGGTCGAAATCAGGCTCGTGACCTGATACACCATGGCCGGTATCACAAAAACAGCACTGATTATGGTGGCAGCCAACACGGTCGTATAAACGAGAGCGACGCAGATTGCCCGGTTAGTGATGTACTTCTGCAAGAAATCTACAGCGCCAATGTATAAGTAGGCAAGCACGAAGGAAATGCCAAGGATTCTCAATAAATCAGCAAAATAGCCACTTACTTGCCAGATTACAAAGAGCAATGCCACGGAAAGAAGCATTATCGTCAGCCTTCGCTGCACCTTCAAAAGCTGCTCCGTGTCATCTAGTGATCGCATTTCATTTCCCTTGGAGCACAGACATCAAATAATCAATTTTGCTTTTGATATTGCCGGCATCCGGTCCCTGCGGGTTGGTTTCCAACGCGACTTTGTACTCCATGAGCGCTTGCTCATGCAGGCTTTGCTGCAACAAACTGTCTGCCAGAGTCTTATGAAATCGATCGTCGGTTGACTTGAGTAATAGACTAACCTTAATTTCAGACTCGGCGTCCAGCGGACGATGCAATCGCAAAAGCACCTGCGCCAGCTGATAATGAAACTCGACATCCATCGGATCGAGTTTGATTGCATCTCTGAAGCTCATTGCCGCAGCCGCCCACTTTTCGTGGCGCTGCCGAATTAGCCCTAAATTGAAGTGATAGTCGGCACGCTTAGGTCTGAGCATGATGGCAATGATTGCTTCCTGCTCCGCCGTCCCTAGCTGATTGAGTTCCTTCAGAACCACGGCCAGATTGTTGTGAGCTCCGGCTCCGTTCGGGTAAATTTTGATGGCCTTGCGGTATTGTTCGGCAGCCTCAGGCAACTTACCAGCGTTTTGTAACGCGATCCCCTTGATGTTGAATTCCCGGGCACTGTCTTGAGCATCAGCCCCATGTGCAGCTCCAGCACTTGCAGTGGCAAGTACCAGAAAAAGCTGAAGATGGAACGAACAGCGCCTCATCAAGAAATCTTACCCAGAATTCGCGATAAAATGTCTCAGTCTGGCATTTCCGCGTTATGAGACGCACACCCTACGTGAACAAGAAAAACCTCTTTACTGTCCTGTTTGCCGCTTCGCTGCTATTGAACGCTGCCGCCGTGGTCCTTTTCATCTGCTTCCTCCAAACCGTGTCCAGTTACCGCGCCGTTGTGAGGGAACGAAATGTACTAAGGCAAAATATCGCGGCGGTCCAAACTATGGCACAGCCTGCAAACGAGATCGGATCACAACAAGTATCAAGGCGCACTTTTGCTAGCCTGGTTGATGGAACCGAAGACTACATAGCAGTATTGGCACCGTCGATGTCAGGGCGATTGGACAACACGCTCGTTGTGTATCTGCACGGAATGGGCTCAAACTATTTGGAGCCATTTTCGAATCCGGGAGAAAGTATTGCTGCCGGCCTTTCCAAACGTTACGCAAACATTTGCTTGCTGTCCTGCAATTACCGAAAGGCAGCGTCGTGGGGCAGTGATAATGCCATGTCGGACATCACACAAAACATTCGGGAACTGATGCAACAATATCCGATTGATAAAATCGTGCTTATGGGCACTTCAATGGGTGGTTGCACAGCGCTAACCTATGCGGCCACCGCCCCAGAAGACATAAAGAAGGAGCTGTGCGGTGTTGTGAGCGTCGAAGGCGCAGGCGACCTCGCTCGCCTATATGCCACCACAAAGCATCCGCAGGTAAAAATGGCTATGGTTGATGCATTGGGTGGCACACCCACCAGCGCACCCGCACAATACAAAAAGAAAAGCTTCTTACCGAACATAGATGGCTTGCCCAAAGGCACTCGCGTCACTGTCGTCTCAGCCACCAGGGACGTTATAGCTCCCGTCGTGCTGCAAACGGAACTCATCGCAGAACTTGAAAGTCGACAGTTCAAGGTCAAACGCATAGACGTAGACAGCGGTCATGGTGCGCCACCATCTGCGGTGTATACCCAGGCATTGGAATTCGTCCTGAGCCCTTGACGAAATCGATCAAAGCCCCAGCCCAACCGGCTGTTCGCAATGCGCGGTAGATATGGCCGTGTACACTAACGGCTCTGTCACTCCGGGGATATTGCCAAAAATTCCCTTTAAGTTGCTCAAGGTTACCAGCGGAGTCACAGAGCCTGTCACTGTTACTTGAGTTTGGTAAAAATATAATGTAGTGTCGATTGTCTCGTCTGGCACGGGCGGAAATATCTGAGCGCGTTCCAACGGCTTATCAGCACCGGGGAGAGTTTTCTTAGTAATCGGCACCTGCCAGTATTTGACGGTAACTGGCAGTTTAATTTTCACGCCCCCGGTGGACAGAGCACTAGCGGTTTCGTTGGCTTTAGTCTGGGCGAAAAGGTAAGTTGCTCCTTTTCCTGCAGCACCTGCAGCACAGCGAGCAGCATTGCTTACGCTATTGACGCCCATCCATAATGTTGCCAGATCAAGCAGGGGAAAAACTACGAAAAAGAAGATTGCAAATATAGCCACTGCCAACTCTACCAACTCAAGTCCGTGATTATTCCTGCGTCTCATTTCGATCTTGCCTGTGTGTCTGAAAAGTCTGTGCTTAGCGGTCTTATCATGAGCAGTAAGTGGTGGCGTCACTCATCGGCGGGCATACCAGGAGCCTCACCAGCATTATCGTTACCGCTGTCACCAGAATTATCCAGCGGATCGTCTAAGCCATAGAAAACTGGAAATGTATAACTGCTTCTCAAGACAACCTTATCTGTCATCCCCGTTGGTCCAATGAGTATCGGGGCGGGTACGACGCAAGACATCGTGGTCTCAACGTAAACGTTTGGCGCATTGCCACCGGTGCCGGTGCCTTCACCGTCAGCAAGCTTAGGACCAGGAGCTGATTTCAGATTCTTTATCTCAAATGGTACAGGGTTTAACGGATCCGTTTTGTCATAGGAAAAATTGTATTTAAAGGTTTTGATGGTTGGACTGCCGAGCAGACCGCCCAATATTTTGAAATTCTCCAGAGCGTTGGTGGCCGCACTCCTGGACACATCTGCGGTGGTTTGCTCGGCAGCAGCTCGTGCTGCGTCGCGGCAAGCAGAATCGTTATAAAAGCCGCCAAAGGCCAGAAAACAAATATTCACCGCTAAAAGCGCAATTGGCACCATGATTATCAATATGCTAACAAGCTCGACAGTGGTTGCTCCCTTCGCTTGCGACCTAACAATTTTCACAATCTACCTCCGAGTTTGTCTTGGTATATCCAGGTTATTCAAGCAAGCTGATATTGCCATTTCCGCCCATGTTCTTTTTAATGAATTCGGAAATTTCTAGGGCGTCTGTTGCAAGATCAGTCGACGTCAAGTTCTCAGCTTTGGTACCACACCTTCTTGTAGTTTTGATGAAGTTATAGATTCTGGCTGTTGAGCCGGCTTGGTCTCCGAGTTTCTTGAGGAACCTTGGACCGGCAGGACAAGCGTAGTTCCCTTCAAACAGACCGACGCCAACCAGTTTGATGCCCTTCAATTTTTTTATCTGCGCGAAACTTCCTCCCTGAGTTGGAATCCCGTCAGTCATAAGAATCAGAGTCCTGGACTCTCCCGGTCTGTGCTCAGGTCCGTTCAGTTGCTGTATGCCTTCTCTGAGCGCGCTGGCTGTGGCGGTACCGTATGATGCCGTTGCTTGATCAATAAGCGCCAACACTTGAGCGGCATTGGAACTGTCTTTTTTAAGAGGAACCAGAGGAAACTGAAACTGGTCGGGCTCGCGAGTCTGTCCTTTCTTATTTAACGGCTTCCAGTCATAAGGGAAGTCGCTGCTGTTCGATGGTACATGTGCAGGACTTGCACCTGTTTCCGGTGCGAAGCTTCCAAAACCGACAAGCGACCAGCTTGCATTGGAAGCCCCTACATTTTCAATAACATCGTGCATAACTGCCACTTGAGTTTCTATTGCTTGACACTGAGTCATAGCAAGCTTCTGGTATTCTCGGCGATAGCCCGGGTGAAACTTCAAATTAGGAAGATAGTCTTTCAGTGCGATAGCTGTGGCGGGATCCTTGGTTCTAATTTCGTCTATAAATAGGTCGAATATTTTTTTGTCTTCCAGTAAGCCAATTTTGGCTGCGGCCAAAACGTAAGTCATCATTTCCGGCACAGTAAATGTAGTGTACTGGAAAAACTTCAATGGCTTCTTGTAGCCGACGGCAAACGTAGTGGTGGTGCTCGTCGTCGTAATCGTGGACCCAGTGCCGACATTAGCGATGGTGGTGGTGGTGGTGACAAACCCGGTCGCGGTGGGGGTTTTAGTGGTGGTGGTGCCAGCGGTGCCGGGAGTTGCGCTCGTCGTGGTGAAGGTGACCGGGTTGCTTGTAGTGTCTAAGTCTAAGTCCCCGGCCTTAACCACTCTTCCTGTTGCGTCCTTGTAAAAAATATCTCTGTGCGGGTTAATAGCTGGAAAGGTTGGCCACTTTGGATACTCAATATCGTTAGGCACGGGTGTATTTGGATTCTTGCTAGCAAAGTCATCTAGCGTTTCAAAAAGAAAGGGCGTGCTCTCTTTGGTAATCGCCAAAAGTGGAGCGTTGGTATTTGGGACGGGTGGAAGGGTTGCCGGGGTGGGCTTGTTGTAGTAGGTTGGATCGCTGGGCGTAAAGGCAATATTATTGGCATTGACGATGTGGTTGCTGCTGCGACCGCCGAACCAGATTGCCGCTGTTGTGGGAGTGCCAAACAGCTTTGTGGTAGATGGTCCGCCAGGCGGCAAGCCATTGGCCCTGAATGGACTTACGTCGTATCCATTTTTAGTTAGAGGCGCCGTATTTAGTACCAGGTGACCAGGAACCTTGAGCCTCTGCAAAACGTTAGGATCCCCTTTTAAAGTCAACTCCCCGATCTCTCTGAAAACGCCCGGGGGGAAGCCTGGAGAGCCCGGAGGAAAGACGTATTCAACAACATTTGTGGCTGGTGTAGCCAATGTCATCGTCGCTGATAAATCGACTACGAAACAGACGTCTCCTATCGGTCCAGTACCTGGTCCGCCAACTGAACGAGCATGCAATGTATACAGCCCCAAAGCGCTCAATATGGATGGCTGGACACAAAATTCAGACTCCACGGTAGCTGTACGGTTGACGGTATCTACCTTCAGATAAATTTTGCTTTGCCCCAACTTGGTCAATTTATCGTTGGTTATATCTGTTGTCGACACCGTTGTGTTGTGCAAGTCGCCTTTGTATTTAGGACCCGCTGCCAATCCGTTACTTGTAAAATAAGGTAAGGCGATTTGTATGGCGTCTGCGCTGATTTGTACATCGGTACCTGTGTCTGTGTTGTCCGAGTTGGTTAGCCATGATGCGGTCGCCAGAGCGGCTGCGTCGGTGGCAGCCTTCAGCTGATTATATTGCTGGCGAACAAGGGTAATGTCGTATGCAAGCGCTCCGAGCGCAAGCACGACAATCAAAAAGCCCACTCCGACAAAGATGATTGATCCACGCTCATTCCGTGCTCTGCGCAATTTCAAGTACATACACGCTCCGTTGTGTTTTTACAGCAATTGGACATGGGGATGCCGTGATCATTTATCAAACACATGCCCAAATTAATTGAACATGCCTATTTTTTCTTGCAAGTAGTAATGCGAACTAGTAAACGATCCATGCTTGCGATTTTATTTGCCAGTTTTGAGAATAATTTGAGCACTGTACCGGCAAACAGTAAACAACACAGAATTCCAACTGGAAGGAACGTAGCCCGCCGCCCAATTACGGATTGAGGCGCTATCAACGTTCAATAAGCCTTTTCGCACATTTTGCAATACCAAAGCGGGCGATTTTTGCGCTTCTTGGTCACTAACTTGAAGTCCCCAAGCTGGGCGGCCTGCGCTTTAGCCCATGCTGCCAACTCTTCAGAGTGCGGCCCATAGATTACCGGCACCGATTCCTTGGCAGATTCGCAGAGCGGGCACTTCTCGGCCTCGAGCATTTGCACGAAGGCGAGCGCCTGATCATAGTATTCTTTTGCCTCATTTTTGCGATTCAACTGCCTGTAAACTTCAGCAGTATGGACCAGAGAGTCGACCATGTAGGTGGTCATGCAAGGAGCTTTGGAAGCTTCCCGCACCGCCGCTTGAAAGTACTGTTCGGCAGACTTGAACTTCTTCTGGTCAAGAGCAGAAAGTCCGTCATTGGTTAGAGTCGCCCATTTGTCCTGGTTGAATTTGCTGCTCTTATCAGTTTCAAACTGGGACGGTAAATGGCTATGAGCATCGCTGGCGGTGACTGGACAGATAAGATCTCTAGAGCCAATAGTGCAAAAGATTAGAAATCCGACCAGGGGCACCACCGCGGAAGAACGGGTCAAGCGCATTAACGACGAGATGATGTTCATACGGAGGCTAAAGCCTTTGCAGATGAGGGGTTGTTGAAACTGATCATAGAAGGTTTTTCGCTCCCGGGGAGGTTATTGTAGTTTCTATCACGTGGCGGATGTCGTAAGTGGTATCACTAATGACTGACGATTTTGACACTGATGTTATCGTTAGATGGCAGTTGCCCGACGAGTACTTTTATCGGACAAACGGTATCTTCAGGCAAATCCGGTACGGTGACAAGGATCCGATGCTTGCAAGTTTGCAGTACTCGGGCCGAAATGCTTCCAAAGCTCACTCGAACTTGACTGAGCGTTTCCGGAAAGTTGTCGCCTCGTATTTCCAGTTCGTAGCCAGGCTGACACTGAGGTTCACTGACAGTAAGTACACGGGGACGCCCTTTGACAGTAAGAGGCATGGCGTTGGACTGTTGGTTGTTAACAGCGACGCTCATGTTGTAAGTACCGCTCATGATGTCTTGCGGTACTGTCACCGAAAGCAGTTTGTTCTTCAATGAAGTGGCGTCGACTGACCTTTCGTCAAAGAGCACTTTATTGCCTGCCGCTGCCGGCTCGAAATATTCTCCCTGAATCTGCAGTGTTTGTCCGGCGACGATTTCAGTTGCCGGGTTAAGCCGGTTTATCAGCGGCGGCCTTGCATGCGAAACTCCGCTACCTGTCCCCCGTTCGGAGTTGCTGGCGGACTTGCTAAACTTCGGCAGTTGCATTACGTGCCAGCCAAGATGCGTGCCGGGTGAGGAGATACCGACAAAATCCAGTTTATTTTTCCCGGCAATTGTCTTGTCGGAAATGTCTACTGTGGCATCTGCGCCGTTGAAACTTGACTCCGTTGCCACCTCGGTTCCGTTCACAAACGCACGGATGAATGAGAACCGGTGCGTATTGTTATTTTCTGCCCTGATAGAGAGCAGGGCCCGCCCTTTGTTCTCGGAAGCAGACAAGCTGAAGTCGTTAGAAAAGGCTTCCTGCTTTGAACCACCTGTGGTTACAAACGGGCCCGCCAGGCCGACAACTCCGCCCAACGGTGGGCTCTCGAGCACCTTCATAACGCCGTTCTCCGGGACCACGTAAAAATCGATGCACGTGCCTGGATATGCCGCGCCCATGACGGAAAGCTGTACTTCGCCGGCTTTGAGGGATTTCGTGATGTTTTTGACAATGCCAGTTCCGTGCAGTTCCGCTTCCGTGGCTACGAGCTGATTGTTCACGAAAGCTCGAACCCAGCCGAAACGGTGGCTTTTATCGGACTGGGTGCGGACAACAACATAAAGCCGTTCATTGAGATCGCTGGGAAGCAGGTTGAGCCGCGCTTTGTAAACGCCAATGCTGGTGGACTGCGCCTTGAAAGGACCAAAGGTGGCTGGAATCTCTGATGCCTGGCAGGGGTCTGCAATTGGGTTATAAGTGCGCGTGCTCTTGAACCCTTGTGCCTGGGCAGATAGAGTGCTGGTCAATAAGACGGCCGACAAAACGAATTTTCGTAGATTTGACACAACAATCTCCATTGGCCTCAATCCTAATTTCACCCATTAATTCAATGACTCAAGCGTAGCCGACACGGAACTGGCTGTACGGCACCAGCAGGTAGGAAGAGCTGCTGAGCGCTTCTTACTTTATGAACTCACTTTAGGGGATAAATGATCGACAAAGTGGTTCTTGACAGAACAATCAGGAGTTGGCACGGATGCTAGCATCAACTTCAGCGATTTTGCGGCGTGCTATTGATGCGTCCAGTTGTGGATTTGATGTCTGTAGATTGAGATATTGTTGAAAAGCATCTTTGAAGTCAGCGCGATCTGCGATGGTGAGCTGGCTGTTGGTGGCGTCCCAGATTGTCACGATGCGACGAAATGCAGCTGCTGACTCAGTAAATCTATCGGCGCGGAAGTACGCGGCGCCTAACACTTCAAGAGCTGGCAAGCATTTTGGGGAGTTTGCACCGTTAACACGCTCAGCCATGCACACCATTAGCTCATCTAAGTAAATAGAATCCTTCGGCTCCAAGTGTTTTTGAGTGGCGAATACATCGTTAGAAAAATCGGTATAGGAGTTCTTCAAGTCCTGCTGGATCGAGCGCATGGCCATTACTTCGCTGATTGCACCGACGTAGTAACGCATGGCGAGCTTTTTATCGGATGGATTGAGTGAGACGGATTTTGCCGCTCCTGCTTTCCAATACTGAAACCATTTTCCTGCGGCCATGCAGTGCTGCTGGGCGCAGAGCAAACAGAGAACCAAGCTGAGCATAGTAAAGAGAATTTTTATTGGCATTTTCGAACCCCAATGTGGCAAACCGTACTGAGTACTCTATTTGCTACATTTGAGATCCGTTTGAGCGCCGAGAAAGTCGAACAGCGATTTTTCACAGCGAGCCATTGAGGGCAAACCTGGAGCGCCCCAGTTGCAGTGTGCTGCCCAGGGGCTGGAATTAGCTGACTGAATTGTTTAAGGGGCGCTGTCGTTGCTACGATGGGAGGGACGCCCTCCCCTACAAGCAGTGGACTAAATCATATTTACAAGTCTTCCCAAAGCGTAGCTTGTACGATAAGCTTGGGTGATGACTGTAGAATCTGCCAAGCTAACCGTCGATACTGTGGCTTTCGCTGTGCACCAAGCAACGCTCGAGGTGCTCCTTATTAAGCGCAAGTACGATCCTTTCAAGGCACAGTGGGCATTGCCGGGCGGCTTCGTGCTGAAGGAGGATAATAACCTCGTCAATGCAGCAGAACGAGAGTTGGAAGAAGAAACGAACGTCTCCAATGTCTATCTCGAACAGTTATATACGTTTGGCGATGTCGGTCGAGATCCCAGAGGACGCGTGGTCACAGTTGCCTATCTTGCATTGCTGCGCGAAGAAGAGTTTGCGCTGCGAGCCAGTGCCGATGCCAGTGGTGTTGCGTGGTGGCCTTTGAGCGAGCTGCCGACTCTGGCATTCGATCACGAGCAGATCATCAACTATGCCTACCAGCGGCTAAAGTATAAGATCGAATACTCGCCGGCGGCATTCAAATTGCTGCAGGATAAATTCACTTTAAGAGACCTGCAAACGGTGTATGAAGCGGTGATCGGTCACAGCATTGATAATCGCAACTTTCGCAAGAAATTCCTCGGGTCCGGTGTGCTGAAAGAACTTGATGAAACAAGCCGTGAGGCCTCATTCCGTCCGGCCAGGCTGTATGCTTTTTCTGAGGCCGAATTCGAGAAACTACCAGATCGACCGGTATTCGTATTTTAAATCATGCATCGCTCCGCAAAAACCCTACAAAGAATAGCCACACTGTGCGCCGCCATGACGCTCGGTTTCAACACCTGCGCTTCGGCACAACTTGCGCACTCCTGGAATGTTCAAGCTCGAGAACAGGCGGAACGCTCAACTTCGGCCGGTATGTCCATGCTGCTGAAAAGGAAAACAGCCCAAGCAATCTCAACGTTTGAGCAGGCATCACAAACCGACCCCACAGATCCCAACCCCTATTCAGCCTTAGGGCTGGCCCTGGCAATGGAGGGAAAGCTGGACGAAGCGCTGCACGCTTTGCAAAGGTCCTATTCACTGCGTCAAGCAACAGAGACCTTGCTTAGCACAGGCATCGTCTATTACTTGCAGAGAGACTATGATGCTGCAATCAATGCCTGGACAAAAGTAATCGAAGCCAATCCAAAGAATTGCCAGGTCTGGGGCGATCTTGGTTTTGCACACCTACGAAAGGGGCAATTCAGCGAAGCTGATGAACTGTTCCAGAAGCTAGTAAAATGCCGACCGAATTCGCAGTTTGGTTACCACGGTATTGCCTTGGCAAAATATTTTAAGGGTGACTTTTCCGGTTCCAGGCGCGCGGCAGAGCGCGCGCAAAGCATCCAGCCATATGCACCGGTAGTCCTCATTCTGGCCAAACTCGATGCACTTCAAGGCTACCGACTGTCGGCACTGAAAAGAGCTCAGCAATACAATACGACCGCCAATAGACGAAGTATTCCAGAGC
>JADYXS010000662.1 GCA_021772155.1 Candidatus Obscuribacter sp. | reverse complement strand
TCGATTGTCACCGGCTGGCAAAAACCTTATTCAATGGTATCGGGTGTCAGTGGAAACGTGGCGGGCATTGCTATCTCTGAAAAACCGTTCGATTGCGCATTTTTTGTCGGTTATCACGCCATGGCCGGTAAGGCACGTGCCGTATTGAGCCATACTTACCGTGCCCAGGTCTTTTTTGACGTCAAGCTCAATGGTGAATCCGTCGGTGAAACGGTGCTGAACGCCGCCCTTGCTGGCTATCACGGTGTGCCGATAGCCCTGGTCACAGGCGACGATGCCGTCTGCGAAGAGGCTACTGCTCAGCTTGGACCGGTTCCTTGCGTAGCGGTTAAAACGGCAGTGTCAAGATATGCTGCGGTTTTTAGACCTCATCTGGAAGTACTCAGCGACTTAAAGCAGGGCGCATTCAGAGCTTTGAGCGATCGCTTGCAATGGAAGCTCTACAAAGCCGCCAAGCAGTCCATCTTGACTATCACTACAATAGATACAGCTATGGCTGATGCAGCGGAGCTGTTACCTATGGTCAAACGAGTGAGCGACCGCACAGTGGAGCTTAGTCACGATGACTATAGTGTCTTATTCCGCCTGATGTTGGCCGTTGGGGCTTTGGGAGCCAGCCGTAGGGATCCACATTTCTGATTAAATTTTGTGAAACAACCTCTTGAGATGAGGGTTAGGCCTCAGACCTGGGTATTTAGTCAGAGTCGAGATAAGAACGGTATAGCGCCATCCGCTGGGAGCCGCGCCTCGCCTGTTCAGTTTTACAGCCGGACGGATCAAGCCACATGTTCCATTCATCTTCACAACATATTTCACTCAGGCAGCAAGTTATCGCGTTGAGCCAGAGTTATCCTTGCCCGCGCTGCACACCAGGCGTGCTTGAGACTTTTGGTTTGACGGAAACTCTGCACTGCAATCATTGCAGTCGCGGCTTCGTACCGCTTCGAGGCGGACGCTTCCTTTATCCAGCCAATCAGCTCGGCTGGAAAATCGCGCCAATTTTTTGGTGGGACGGATTTCGTTGGCATTGGGGTGGCACCACGGCCACTACCAAGCAATTGTCTTCGATCATAATGTTGAGCCTGCTCCCTGTGATGGGCATTCTCGGCTTCGCGTCGCTCAACCCGACCAGCGTGCCGCGATGGCCAGAACCGGCACTGTTAAGCCCAATTGTGGGTTTACTAACCATGCAATTGATGTATTTGCTATGCTGGGATTTTGACTTCTTCTCGCGCCGAACTCGAGTGCGACCGCACGATGAAGGCGTTAAAGATGCGAGATAGAACCGCGAAAGCGGTTCTCCCTTTTTCTGCTGCATAAAGTCAACAGTAAGCATGGCGCTAGAGCAGCCGTCCTGTCAGCTAAAGTCATTTCGTCTGGGGAGAAAATTTGATGTTGAATCGATGCTATGGACTGGTGATGATGCTTGCGTTTGTTGGAGCATTGCTCTCGCAGGTCTACATCCCGTTCCCAGACGTCAACATTTACTTTCTCGAATCCGGCGTCCTGGCTGCATGGCTGGTAGCGGATGCAATTGAGCGCAGAGCGAAGTTCACCACTACGTTAGGCTGGACGCTTGCTGCGCTTCTTATGGCGCCAGTGATTGTCCCTCGATGGTATGCAAACCGCCCACTCAAAGCTGGAGAATGCAGAAAAGGCGGCGTCGATGCTAATTACTTCACCGCATTCGGTATCATAACCCTGCTCTACACCGGAGTTTCAGCAGCCTGCAATTTCCTCGCTTTCGGTCCGGATCGCGGGTTCGAGCTCATCATCAACTCCGGATTCGCCGTTGCCGGTACCGGGCTGGTCTTAGGACTCGCCTGTCGTCAAGATAAAGTTACAGAAATGGGTCCAAAACTACTTGGACAAAAAGTCGAAGAAGTCGACTAGGCAAGCTTTTTGATAATTGTGAAAGGCGGCGCCAAGAGTGCCGCCTTTTTTCTTGTCACGTAACGCTCTACACTAAGGCGAGTAGCAGCGAGAATGACCAACACAGCTACAGAACCACGTTAAAGGAACCCATGTCCGATCAGCCACATATTCCCGTGATGCTACCCCAAACCTTGCAACTGCTGGCGATGACCCCTGGCAAGATATGGGTTGATGCAACTGCCGGAGCCGGAGGTCATCTGCGGGAATTGATTGCGCATGGTGGTGCGGGCAGCACCATAATTGCAGTCGATCAGGATTTAGAAACACTTTCGGCGCTTGAAAAAAAACTTAAAAAAGAGCGAGAGACGAACGACATACGCTTCGCCCACTCAAACTTTCGTGACATCGAGCGAGTGCTCGACGAGCAAAATATAGACACCATCACCGGTGGCATTATTGCTGACCTTGGTGTATCTTCCATGCAGCTTGACCAACCGGAACGCGGTTTCAGCTTCATCAAAGACGGACCGTTAGATATGCGAATGGATACCACATCTGGTGTTACAGCGGAACATCTGGTGAACACTTTGCCCGAGCGAGAACTTGCTGACATCATATTCAAATATGGTGAAGAACGCCTGAGCCGCCAGATCGCGCGAAGGATTGTGGAACACCGTCCAATAAAATCGACCAGAGAGCTTGAGAATATGGTATCGCCGGTGGTTCTCCGCCACCGCAAAGGCGGACGCAATCGCGACGAGTCACATCCCGCTACCAGGACCTTTCAAGCTTTGCGAATCGCAGTAAACGATGAACTTGGCAGCATCGAACAGTTCTTACGGGCCGTGGTTCCCCGTCTCGCTCCGGGAGCACGGATGGTGCTGATAACATTTCACAGCCTTGAAGATCGGATAGTTAAGCAATTTCTCAGAGAAGCTGCATCTAATTGTATATGCCCCCCTCGACATCCAGTCTGCGTCTGCACCAAACGCAAAGAAGTCAATATCCTCACACCTAAACCTTTACTACCTGATCATGAAGAAGTACTTGCCAATCCCCGCAGTCGTAGTGCTAAACTACGGGCTGGAGAAAAGGTTGCCTAGGGGGTACTAGATGCAAGGTATCCAGCCTGCAAGAAGCCATTTCGGTTTAGTGTCGGATGCCCATGTCCCGACGCAAACTGTCGCACCAGCTGCGGTGCTGCTCCCGAACCTACAATTTCAGAATCAATTACAAGCGCTCCCCGATTGGACGCCACGCCGCCAGAAACGGACAGTCCCGGTTATCGTGCGCGGCAACCGCTTACTGCGCACTCTCCTGGTTACTTTTTGCGGCATTGCTTTGCTGGGCTATGGATTGGACGTCGCCGAATCCAGCGAAGTGGGCAAACTTCAGCAGCAAGCCCGCCGCCTGAGCGAGCAAAACACCGAACTGTCAGCTCAGCTGTTGCGAGCGATCTCATTCCAAGGCATCCAAGCAAGCGTCGTTGGCCGCGCTGGATTGCGTGTTCCAGAACATGTCCTGATCGTCAAAGAAGTGCAACCACCAACGGTGAAGCAGTTCAAGCCGAACAAACATTATCTGCCGCTGATGTCCGGCTACTAATAACCGTTTTCCTAATGTTCTTAGCCAGGTAACGCTCTGAGATGCCGGTACCAATCACAGAGTCTGATTCTCCCCGCACGACGGAAAGCAAGCGACGTCAACCGCGCTCACCGTTATGGAGATTGCGCGTCTGGCAAATGATCCTCATGTTCGGCATGGGCGCAATCTGCATTCGCTTGTATTATCTTCAAATCCACATGGGTCCTGAACTGACCCGCCGTGCCACGGTGCAGAGACAGCAGACCAACCTGGTTATTCACCGCGGCGCTATCACAGACCGCCATGGACTGCCTTTAGCGATTGATACCACGCGCTACGACATCTACGTCCACACCAACCTGCTAAAAGTCACTGCAGAAGAAGCAGTGGTCACATTTGCGCGCATTACCCACCAAGAGCAGAGCAAGATTCGCCGACTTTTCGATGCCGGATACCCGATCATCACATTGGCTCGCCATCTCGGTCGTGAAGAAGTCGATGAGCTGCAAGCACTAAACTGGACCGGCATCGACGTGGTGCCGAAATCATTCAGGCACTATCCGGAAGGCAAACTAGCCGCGCATATTCTGGGCTACGTCAACATGGACACCCGTGGACAAGGTGGCGTGGAACAGGCGGAAGAGTCGCTGTTGCAGAACATCGGCAACGTCTCCAAACCACAGCTTGACGGTCACGGACGCCCCATTCTGGTGGCCGATAAGAAGCAACAACCAGTCTGCGATATCACACCGCCGATGGGTCGCCACGTCGAACTCACAATCGACAATTATCTACAGCACCTTGCCGAGAAAGAAGTGGCGGCAATGTGCATTCACTCGCATGCTTTGCGCGGCACGGCGATTCTCACCGATCCGCAGAGCGGCGAAATCATGGCATGGGCGAACTATCCTAAGTACGACCCGAATGAATACTCGAAATATCCGTACGAAACGACAAAAAACTGGGCGATGGTCGACGTGTACCAGCCCGGTTCTACGTTCAAGATCTTGACTGTAGCGTCAGCGCTGGACCTGGGCGTAATTAAGACCACCAGCCGGTTCTCCGACAATGGCTCGATTAGAATTGGCAATCGAACTCTACACAACCACGAGCCGGGCGGGCTTGGTTCGTTGGACTTGTTGCACCTTTTCATACACTCCAGCAACGTCGCATCGGCGCAGATTGGGATGGCTATGACGCCGCAGCAATTTCACGATAAGTTGAGTCAATTCGGTCTCGGACAACAGACCGGCATTGAACTGGCCGGCGAATCGGCAGGACTCCTGCTTGCCACGCGCAAGTGGACGCCGATCGACCAGGCAACTACAGGATTCGGACAAGGGGCAATCGCCATGACGCCGTTGCAGCTGGCAGCAGCCGTCGGCGTTGTAGCCAATGCGGGGATGGCTGTGCAGCCTCACCTCATCCGCCGTATCTATGATCCGCGAACCGGAGTTACCGAAAAATGGACGCAACCGAAAAAAACACAGGTCATCAGTGCAGACGTTGCGCGCCACGTGTGCACACTTCTGGGCGACAACGTCGCGATGGGCACGCAGCTAGCAGGCAAAGTGCCTGGCTACCGCGTTGCCGGTAAAACAGGTACTGCGCAAAAGGTGACAGAAGGCGGTCGTGGGTATCAGGCAGGACAGACAATCGCATCATTCGTTGGATTCCTGCCGGCTGAAAGCCCGCAGCTTCTTTGCCTGGTTGTAATCGACGGACCACAAACCGATGGTCGTTGGGGCAATACTGTTGCCGGTCCAGTATTCAACGCAATTTGTATAGAAGCCGCCCGTTACCTGGGAATACCGCCAACCCAAGGCATCGACTTGAACAGCAAAAGAGTGAACAGCAGCTCCGTTGCACCGTCTGTCAAATACGCAGCGGAAATAAAGCCAGACAAGGAACCAGCTCGTGACGCCGGAAGCCGTTGAGCCGCCTGAACCGACAAAACAGAAAGATCAAAACGACAAGCTCGTGACGCGTGAAGGCACTGAGTCGAGTCAACCTACCGACGTGGAAGGTCAAAATGAGCTCGTAATGCCCGATGCAGTGGACGGTCTCGGCGAACTCTTGACGCCCGGCGCAGTCGATCCGCCGGAAGTAATCAAAGAGAAAAGTCACAGTATAGGCAAGACTTTCGGTTTGGTGGCAATCCTTTCGGTCCTGTCCAAAGTTGTCGGCTTGGCGCGCGACATGGTGGTGGCATCGGCATACGGCGTAAGCGTTGTTGCCGATGCATATAACTTCGCCTACCTTTTCACTGGCAACATCCTCATATTGTTCGGCGGTCTAGGCGGACCGTTTCACTCAGCCACCGTTAGCGTCATCAACGCAAGAAAGAGTGATCGAGAGCTAGGTCCATTAATCTTGCAAATGATGATGATTACGTTGGTGGTCTTGAGCCTGATCACTGTCGCAGGCTACTTCGCGGCACCCTACTTAGTGGTGGCACTCAAGCAAGTCTATGCTCAGATGAGTTCCCTGCAAATCAAAGATCAGTTCGAACAACAAACGTTGATTCAACTGCGCATAATGATGCCCCTAATTATCATCTCCGGTCTCGTCGGAATTTCCTACGGTGTACTCAATGTATACAACAAGATAGTGACTCCGTCACTATCTCCGGCCATAGCCAGCCTGGCGATCATTGGCGCCGTGGCCATCAGCCAGCTCCAGTACGGCACGCCAACAGGCACGGCTCTGGCTGTCGGCACTCTCGTCGGCGCAATTGGTCAACTGCTCATTCAGTTCCCCTCGATGGCGAAACTGCACCTCCGGTGGCATCTCACATTTAAGCCACAGCCAGGGCTTAGCGAATACAGCAAGATGCTGTGGCCAGCAGCATTTAGCACATCGATAGGACAGCTGACAGTTTACGTAGATGCATTTTTCGCGTTGCAGGAACAGGCGGTGTGGACTGCAATCGTAAATTCAAATCGATTGGTGCAGTTACCATTGGGAATTTTGCTCACGGCGATGCTCGTGCCCATTCTTCCTCGTTTCACAGAACAGGTAAACGAGAATCGCATAGATGACCTAAAAGAGGAGCTGCAGCGAGCTTTGCGCTTCCTCTGGTTCCTGGCACTACCTATTTCCGCGATACTACTCGCGATACCAAGACAATTGGTAGAACTACTTTTCATGCGCGGAAAGTTTGATGAGGCTGCTGCCCAACTTGTGACGAGCGCGCTAGTGTTTCTGGTGCCATCCATATTTTTCTACGTCGCCCGCGATTTGATGACACGCGTATTTTATGCTTACAAAGACACCCAGACACCCTATAGAATAGCCATTCTAGCTATCTTTATGAAAGCGGGTTTGGATTGGTCGCTTGTTCAAGTAATGGAACGAACAGCCGCAATCTCACTTGCCACCTCAATAATGACCGTATTCAATTTGTCGCTCCTTACGTGGGCGCTAAGACAAAAGACCGGAAGTCTCGGATTAATGAAGCTGGCAAAACCGCTGTCGATAATGTTCGCCGGAACGGGGCTCTGTGGCGCTGTCACCTGGGCTAGCTACTTCGGGCTTGAGCAGATAGCCATTTCTAACACCTTCTGGCTCCGCCTAATTTACGTCAGCATTTCTTCGGCGATAGGACTAACACTGTACGTCGCACTTTGTGTGCTATTCAAATTAGAAGAACCGGTAGCGGTTGCAAAACGACTTCCGCTGCTGAAGAAATTCGTGTAGGCGCGCATCAATACGCCGCGCGTGCGGCACACGTGCCGCCCC
>JADYXS010000661.1 GCA_021772155.1 Candidatus Obscuribacter sp. | reverse complement strand
GGCCAGAGATGCCTACAAGCGTGCGACCGAACTGGATGCGGGAGATCGGCGTTACCTCGCGAGACTCGCCTATAGTCAGTTTGCAGGTCAGATGTTCGCGGAGATTGAGGTGACCAGAAGAGCATTGCTTGAAAACCACGCGGATTTCAGCATTACGCATCTTGTCGACGGCCATTTGTACAAGTCACAAGGAAAGCTTGCCGAGGCGGCAAAAGCCTATGAACGGGCGGTTGAAATAGATCCAGATTTCTGTGAAGCGATATTCAATCTGGTGCAGCTGAAAACCCCCGCGGCTGAAGATTCTTTCACAGCAAGAATTGAGAGACTTCTGGAAAAACCCGGCATAGGAGATGCCGACAGGGCACAACTGTATTTCGCGCTAGCACGTATTTTCGAAAATGACCGGCAATTCCGCAGGGCCTTTGAAAGCTATGGTGATGCCAATCAACGTCTGCAGCGATCCATGGCAAAGAACGGGTCGGTATACGATCCGCAACTCGCTGAGAAACAAATATCAGACATTATTGCCGCGTACCCAATCAATGACCTTCAACGCCCGATTGAGCCGCTGCAAATTGATCTTACCCCGATATTCATCGTCGGGATGCCAAGATCAGGCACGACAATGATCGAACAAATATTGGGAAGCCACCCAGGAGTGTCGGCGGGCGGTGAGATGACGTTAGCCCAGACTTGCAACAGACAGTATGTCCAGAAGAGAAAAGCGTTACAACTGGGTACCGCATCTGAATGGGATGAACAGTCTGAATCAGACTTGTTGTCGGAGATTCGGGAAAGCTATTTGGAATACCTCTTCGCACATGATCTCGATGGCGATTACGTTACGGACAAGCTGCCAGGTAATTTTGAGATCCTGGGTTTTATCAGACGTATCTTCCCCAATGCCATCATTGTCCACTGTAACCGCGATCCCGTGGCGACGTGCTGGTCCCTCTACACCTCAAATTTTGGCGAACATGACCCGTACTACACGTCCCTGGAGCATCTAACGCATTACTATGGACAGTATCGGAGACTGATGGAGTATTGGTCATCTGTTCTCCAGCCGGAAATAGTTGAAGTTAATTATGAATCTTTTGTTGCCTCACCTGATGAGGGTATCAGGCATCTGCTTTTTGCATGCGGGCTGCCTTGGGATGATCGTTGCCAACACTTTTATGCAAACCCCAGGCCAGTTATCACGGCCAGTTTCGGGCAGGTCCGGCAAGGCATTTACACAACTTCGATCAACAAGTGGCAAAACTATGAACCGTATTTGAAAGAACTCATGAAGTTGCAAACTTGATAGCTGCAGGTCATCGCCACCAGTCCGGTTCCTGGTTGGAGATCAAGTTCGTCGATAGTCCAGTATTTGAGTGGCGTAGGAGCCGCGAAAGCAAGTGCAAATCTTTTGGTTCTGGGATAGACTGGTGCAGTGTAACGTTAAACTTACATACAAAAGAATTCGAGCGTACTGCTGCGGAAATCAGAAGGCGGCAGTTTAACTGCAGCAAAGGCCGGGCGGAGCTTCAAAGGAAGTCTTCCATACTTCGTGCAGGATAAACAACTCTAGCGGAGCCCGAAATAGTTCTAAAATCTCAGACTGCATATGTTCGTATACGCAATTAACCGATCTGCTCTTGCCGCCGGAATCGTCATGATGACGATTTTTCTTCTTGTCTGCACCATCAACTTCATTCCTGGTGATCCCGCTGCTGCCATTATGGGTCCTCGGGCAACCCCCGAACTCCGTGCCATGATTGAAGCCAGGTTGGGGCTGGATAAACCACTTCTGCAACAGTATTTCCATTTTCTGGCCAACACGCTGCAGGGCGATTTGGGAACGGATATCCGATCCGAACGCCCGATCACGGCCATCATATTCGAAAATCTTCCCTATACGCTGATACTGATTGTTCTAAGCATGTTCTGGTCCGTCACGCTGGGATTGTTTCTGGGGATAGTGGCCGCGGTTCACCGCAATTCAACCGCCGACAAAATCATCGGGATACTTTCTGCTGCAACCATTTCGACGCCATCTTTTGTTGTTGCCCTGTTCGCGCTACTGCTGTTTTCAGTGAACTACAATCTGCTTCCGGCAATTGGAGCGGGTGAGCCTGGCAACATTCGAGATCAGTTGCTACACCTAATTCTGCCAGCATTTGCTTTGGGGCTGAGTTGGGTTGGATATATTGCAAGACTGCTGAGATCGTCACTGATCGAGGTGCTCCGTGAAAATTTTATCCGCACAGCCCGATCCTACGGCTTGCCTGCCTGGAAGGTGCACTATGTATATGCGCTAAAAATCGCCATTTTGCCGGTCGTTTCCATTTTGGGCGTGGGTATTGGAACGATGATATCAGGAGCTGTATTTGTGGAAATCGTCTTTGCTCGGCCTGGCCTCGGTTCCATGATTTACGAGTCCGTGGTAACGAGAAACTATCCTGTTTTGCTTGGCGGCGTGTTGACGACCACGGTTCTTTTCGTGCTCACGACACTAGCCGCCGACTTGACCAATGCCGCATTGGATCCACGCATCAGGAACGAATTGTAAATTGGTCAAGCCATTGATTGCACATCAGATTAATGCAAGACACCGGCAGCGCGCCAGGTTGGCAGATCCAGTTGTCTGGCTCAGTATTTTCCTGTTGGGTGTGCTGGCTTTGTGTGCCTTGATTGCCCTGCTCGGCCTGGTGCCCCACGATCCTTATGAGCTCAACGTATCCAATCGTTTTCAGCCCCCCAGTTGGGAGCATTGGTTGGGAACTGACAATCTGGGACGAGACACTTTCAGCCTCATCGTTTATGGAAGCCGGGTCGCACTCTATATTTCCCTTGTTGGCGTCGGCAGCGCTATGTGCCTGGGGTTGCTGATCGGCACGATCGCAGGTTATGGGCCGCGCTGGCTGGATAACGCCATCTTGTTTGTGCTCGATTCAGCGCGAACATTTCCAACGATTTTACTGGCGATGATTATCGTTACGATCAGCGGCCCGAGCATCAACACCATCGTGGCGATCGTCATTGTCAGCACTCTGTCCGGCTATGTTCGACTGGTGCGGACACAGACACTTTCTCTCAAGAATCGTGTTTTCATTCAAGCCGAGCGCAGTCTGGGGGCGGGGCCGATCAGAATTGTGAGTCAGCATGTGATACCCAATATTTTGTCTCCTTTGCTGATCATCGCCTGCATGGATATACCAACTGTAATCACTTTGGAAGCCGGGCTGAGTTTCCTGGGACTGGGTATTCGCCCTCCCACAGCAAGTTGGGGCACGACATTGCAGGACGGCTATGCCTTCATCCGTAACACGCCCTGGCTGCTCGTAGCAGCGAGTTTGCCGCTGATCTCTGCCACCTTGGGGTTCACCTTCCTTGGCGAGGCCTTGCGCGATTGGCTGGATCCCAATCTGGTGAACAAATAAGCCGATGCTTGCGAATAATCTGGACATTGAAGGCCTCAGCATAAGCTTTAGTAATGAAGGTGAAGAACTCATGGCCTTGCGGCAAGTATCGCTCAGTGTCCCAAGGCACTCCATAGTGGGGATCGTTGGCGAGAGTGGTTGCGGCAAGTCGACCCTGATTTCCAGCATTTTCCGATTGCCCATGGAAAACGCCATCATCAAATGTGGACGGATTCACGTCAACGGAACGGACGTTTTGACTCTTGATGAGGAAGAGATGAATCGCTTGCGAGGTAAAGAAATCGCAATGATTTTTCAGGATCCGTTTACTGCTCTGAATCCCGTTCTGACCATTGGCAGCCAACTGATCGATATCCAGTATCGTCAAGCTATTTCAAGGAAAGAGAAGAAGCAGAACGTGATAGCAGCACTTCAACAGGTCGGAATTGACCGTGCCAGCGACCGCTTCAATCAGTACCCACACCAATTTTCAGGAGGGATGCTGCAGCGAATTTGTATCGCCATGGCCTTGTTGGTGAAGCCCACTTTGCTGGTAGCGGACGAACCTACAACGGCGCTCGATGCGACAACAGAACTGCAGATCTTGGCGTTGATCAGGGAGTTCCATCGCTCGACCGGTGCTTCTGTGCTCCTGGTTTCCCACCATCTAAGCGTCATTGCAGAGCTTTGCGATCGCGTCGTCGTGATGTATGCCGGCGAAATCGTTGAAGAAGGGCTGTCTCAGGATGTTTTTGGCGCACCGCTGCATCCCTATACCAATCTCCTGATGCAATGTGATCCAGCACGTATCAAGGAAAAAGCCCGACATTTACCTAGCATTCCCGGTACGGTTTCAAGAGTGGTAAAAACTTCGACTGAGTGCATCTTCGTTCATCGGTGCCCTCAGGCGGTGAGTCGATGTTCCGAGCTTGTTCCCGAGACTTACAGCGTCGAAGGCCGGACGGTCAAATGTCACTTGATATCCAATGAATAGCTTGCTTTCAATATCCGCTTTGAGCGTACGCTTTCCGCTCGGGCGCTCCAGTTATTCTTTGCTGCCTTGGCAGGCGGACCGATATCTTTATGCGTTAAGCAATTTATCTCTGGATATCGATGCAGGAGAAACCGTCGGTCTGATAGGACAGTCGGGGTCCGGCAAAAGCACCCTCGGACGAACCATCATGGGTTTGGAATCAGCCTATTCGGGGAGCGTCAAATTACAGGGGTTGGAGCTGATGGGGCTGTCTGAAAAAAACTACCGTTCTGTGCGCCGAAAGCTTGCCATGATATTCCAGGATCCCGTGGCTTCACTTAGTCCGCGCAAGACGGTGGGGCAGCTAGTAGCCGAACCTTTTTGCATCCATAAATC
>JADYXS010000660.1 GCA_021772155.1 Candidatus Obscuribacter sp. | reverse complement strand
TTCTTGTACCTCGACGTCTTTTACAACTTTTTCCTTGACAAGGTTGATAATGTGTTGCCGCAATGCTGTCAGATCGTCAACCACAAGTCGCTTTAGCATCGAACCCTCTACCTTCCCGACAGCGTGATTATATCTGACTCTGTGACCTGTGATGTCATTGTTCGGTCGTGGTTACCGCCGATTGTACCGCTAATTGCGTTGCCTGGGCGGCTTGTGCAGCTATCCGATCGCCCAGATTGATGCGGATTTCCACGGTTGTGCCTTTGTTGCTTTCTCCCGGTTTCCAGCCGATTGTCGCACCGATCAGATCCGCTCGGTAACGCATATATTTCAGACCCCTTGAGTCTCCACGAATCTTGGCCGGGTCTATTCCTTTTCCATCGTCGATGATTTTGATTAGCAAATTATCTTCTTCTCTCTCCAGGGTGGCTTTTACAGTGCTCGCTCCGGCGTGCTTGCAAGTATTCGTAATTGTCTCCTGGCAGAGGCGGTACAACAAACCTTTCTCGACCATGGATAGGCAGTCCAGGTCGGAGTTATCAATCTTGCTCTTAAAGCGAACGCGGAATCCAGCGCGTTCAGAACCGCGCCGGAGGCAGTCGTCGATAGCGGCTCCCAGTCCTAAGTGTTCAAGGACGGATGGCGAGAGACTGTCCATAACTTCGCGAATTTCATTCATGACCTGATTGGTCAGGGAGCGGATCTGTTCTGCGTTTTCCGGATCTGGTTCAGTTGAATATTTTTCGAAGCGATGAGCGACCTGCTTGAGATCATTGAGCACTTGATCGTGCAGATCCGCCGCCAGAATGCGCCTTTCCATTTCATCTTGTTTGAGCAAATCCAAACGAGTTTCCATCAACTCTTTGTTTTTCAATTTCAATTCATAGTAATGCGATTCGACTTCGCGCCGCCTGTCTTCCCGCAAGCGAAGAATGATACCTGCCGTAGCCCCACCAATGATCGCCGCTATGAAACCGACCGGGTGCGGCTCGAGCTGGAAGAAATGCCAGAGCAGCCACTGATACATCAGGCTAAGGACGAAAAGAGAAGTGCTTGCCACGACCCGTGGAATGCCAGTCAGCTTTAGGACGATGTATGCAATACCTGAGCCAATTACGGCGAAGCCACCGGCATTCAACATACCGCCGACGCTCATCCATTCAAGGACGATGTTGCCGGTTAACGCTGGTGGTTCTGGCTCGCCGAATGCCACCACCAGTCGCTCGAAAATGTCCCTGTCTATAGCCGGGATTTGGTGTACTGCCAGCAAGCCTGTCGTGGCTATAGCAAAGGCCGCTAGAAAGAGCGGCACGGCGTTTTGGGTTCTGACAAAGGACGCGCTGGACATGGCTGGGGATTTACCGGCTGTTTGGTGATGACTGTGCAAAACAACAGTGAACTCGGTTCAATTGACTGTAGAGTCTGCGCTCTGACGGATTTAAAGTAGTTTGGTCGGCGAAAGCTGACGAACCGAACCCTGATAGCCAGCCCTGAGCACCTCGGAGCTTTTGGTTAGTGCAGTTACTAATTGAATGTTCTGGGGTGCTCATTACTACTCACTATTGACTCAGCGAGATTGATCTTATGCTAGAAGTTGCAGTCAAACATCAATATGCCCTGCTGGTTGATCCTCAGACTGGACAGGAGTTCAATCTGTGCAGATTATCAACCTCGATCGGTCGAGCCATCTCATGTGACATCGTGTTGTCTGATAAATCTGTCTCGCGTCAGCACGCTGTAATCTACAGCATGAAAGACAAGTTCTACGTCGAAGATATGGGAAGTACCAATGGCACCACGTTGAATAAGAAGGCGCTTGCAGCCCGCGTGGCCCTCAACTCTGGCGATGAAATTCGGATCGGCCTGACACCATTATTGTTTCTGCTGATTCCCGATCGCAACAATACGAACGTTTATATCGACCAGGTCGCGACTGTGCAGAATTCCGTTACGTCCTCGGATGTCAAAGTTAGACGTCCGGTAACTGCCGCCCTTACGGGTTAGCTTTCATCAGGCTTCTGAAATTCGTTGCGTAGCGTCGTGCAGCAATTGTTTGAGGACCAGAACGTCTTCAAGCGAAGGTTGTTTGTTCTCTTCGACCAGAGAATCGCAAATCTCTTCGCCAGTCATGCCCAGTTCGCTGACTGCCGGTAGCTTGTATGTGCCGCCGATACCGGAGAGCCAGTGAAAATGCCGGCGCACTTCCAGCAGGACTGCGTCATCTGTGACGTCGTTTTGCAGCCTCTCGATTGCGTCGGAAATGTGACCCAATCGAAGTTGAGCACGGGCCAAAAATTGCGCTCGCATATCGGAAAATTGTTGGTCCCAGTCCGACAAGCGAGTCTCCCTTCGACTATCTGAGCGTTGCAGGATTATACCCTGTTTTATTTTGGGTGATACTGGGCGAGATAGTAGTATCAACAAAACAAAATTTCCTGTTTTGGTAGTCAGGAGACCAATTGTGGAGTCAACTACCTCTGCCGCCTTCCTAAGCTCCGTATACAAATTTGATTCTGACTCCTCGGTGGCGACAGGATCCAGATGCCAAGTCGGGTTGTAAGCCACCTGGGGTGTAGAGCTTAGGAACAAGCGTTAGGACCAGGACCGCTTGGATGTCCGCAGAGGAATGACGTTAGAATCGTGTTCCTTGATCAGTATGTCGACGATGTGGCTGGCGGCTTGCGGACGCGCTAAACGAGCCACGTTCTGCTTGATTGCAGCAAGGCGTTTCGGTTCAGCAAGGAGCCTGTCGACTTTGTAAGAGAGCGCAGGGAGGTTGTTACATCTGATGGCTGCGCCTTCTTCGAGCAGGTGATCAGAGTTGCGTTCTTCTTGACCCGGAATTGGATTCACGATTACCATCACCAAACCTTTTGCTAAAGCCTCGGAAGTGGTTAGTCCACCAGGCTTTCCGATCAGCAAATCGGACGCGGCCATGTACTCGTCCATCTCATTTGTAAAACCGACCGGAACAAACTCAACGTTCGATTTGCCTTTGTGCCCGGCAGCGAAGTCCGCTACTTCCTTCTTTAACTTGTCGTTCTTGCCACACATAGCTAACACCTGAGTTGGCGTTTCCATGTTTTCCAATCCGTTGAGGATGTCTTGCATTCTGCCGACGCCGAATCCACCGGCGGAAAGCATGATTACAGCTTTGTCTTGTGACAATCCATGCTTGGCCCTCATCTCTTTTGCATCCTTGTGTTGGGCAAAGACAGGATCGATCGCAATACCGGTGACGCTAACGCGATGCGGCTCAGCGCCTAGTTGAATCAAGTGTTCACGTGTTTCGTCCAACGCCGTGAAGTAGTGTTCGTAATTGCGGCACATCCA
The DNA here is from genome assembly GCA_021772155.1 of Candidatus Obscuribacter sp. Lineage (GTDB taxonomy): Bacteria > Cyanobacteriota > Vampirovibrionia > Obscuribacterales > Obscuribacteraceae > JADYXS01. Next base: position 2,387 of record JADYXS010000660.1, on the reverse strand, counting down.
CATTGCATGAAGGTCAAAGTCCGTTACTACTATTGCCTGTGGGGTTGTGATGCGACCTTTGGCCTTGAGCCACGAGACGATGCTTGCCGGCATGAAGTGAGTGCAGACAATTAGATCTGGATCGTAGTTGTCGATGAAACGCGCCAGTGGAAATGTATTGATGCGATCGAAAGCCATCCGTCGGCGCTCAGCTTTCCAAGGTTCGTCCGTTTCGTCATAGATCCAACCGAGAACTGTCGGTGCTTGATTTACCATCTGCAGATACGTTTTTGCATAGAGGTTGCGCATGAATGGGCTGGCGTATTCAAGCGCATCCACGTGCAGCACTTCCTTTGCACCGCCCTTCTCGATGAAAGCCTTTTCAATTGCCTGGGCGGCCCTTACGTGTCCGTTTCCGGAAGTGGCAGAAAGCACTAATACCTTGTTCAACATTGCGTTTACCTCGTAACCTCAGTCTTTCACTTAAGAGGTAAAGAGAGTTATTGCGGCAAACACTTCATCAGCTGTTTCGCGATGTCATTTTCCTCTGGCCGCTTCCGTGGAGTCTGGGCCGAGGATATCGGCGAACTCTAATCACTTTCCGGAACGGGGGCAAATCAACGATATGATTTCATGGGTGTTTTAGGGAACTTGCACTTAGAATGGATGTGCGGACCTGAGTTTGAATGGAGTGTCAATCGGTGAAAAAGTTTCTTCCATTCATCATTGCCGGATTAGGACTTGCATTTGTGATTATTTCGATGGTCCTGAGAAACGGAACGGCTGACGCCCAAGAAGTAATCACGAACATCACAAGTACTTTCATGCTCGTCGCAGGCTGCATCTGCGTATTAGTCGGAATTGTCACCTTCTTCCTGCGAGACGATACCGAAATCTGGTAAGCCCTGCCTGGTCGACGGCATAGAAGCATCAAATCGCGGACGCAGTATCGCTTAAATCCTGTCGCGCAGGTTGGACGCCGTGTAGCTAGGTTCGGGACACTGTGCCATCTTCTATCGTTTGCTGTAATCAACTTAGGGTCTCAGATGCAATGGAGCGATATGGAAACGTTTCCAAAGGTCTGGTGGTTGATTCCTACTCCGCACTCTGTAGATCAGCAGGCCACGACAAAGTCTCCTTGTTCCACAGTTGGACAGAACTTGGTCAGAACTAGACGCTAGAGTTTGGTTACAGTTTCAACGGATGTAAGTGTATGAGCGAAATTGAATTGAATCCGGCAGTACAGCCAACAGACGCCAATACAATCCAACCTGGCAACGATTATGGTCAACCTGCGAATCCCTGGATAGAAGTTAGCCAGTCATCGTTTGTACCGACCGAAAGTGGACGTCCATCAGATAATCAAGAATTCTTCACTGCGGCGCCCCTAAGAGAATCGTTAGAACCGCGGGAGCAGACTACGGTACGTAATGCTGACGGAACAACAACTACCTCTCACCTGGATGGCAGAGTTATCACCAGAGATCCGGTCCCGGACAACGGACAGTGGAACCAAGTAGGAAGAATAACGAGCGCAACTACACAAAGTGGCGACACGATAAGCTACGGGTACGAAAATGCTGACAGCCAAACGCCAAACTCTGTTAGCTTTGGTGGCCAGACCTACACAATCGGACAAAATGCGGACTTGATTTCTCTGGATCATGTAACCGGCACCGCTCAAGTTTCGGGACTAGATGGGAAGGGGCGCCCATGGAGCATCACCCATCAGATGAATGGTGACATTACCAGAAGACTTGATAACGAAGAGACCACGACAACACGCAATCGTCTGCGTGAGACCTCCACCACCACCGCTCCTGACCTTAGCCGTTCCGTGGTACGAGAAACTAATCGAACCACTGGGCAATGGGATGAAACATCCAGAACTTTCACAGGTGCCAACAATGAGGTCCTAAATTTGACCCAGAGCTGGGGCCGACCGGCCGGACAAATGACTCCGATCCCAGGACTGAATCTGGACCAGATCAATCGGCTGAGGCAAGCAGACGGACAAGCGCCTCTGCCAGCAAACACGCCACTTGCGCAGCAAGTATATAGCGCCCAGGTAACGACTCGGCAGGAGCATTTCGATGCCCCGTCCGGAAACAGATATATAACTTTTACAACCAGCACCGGGCAACATTTTCATTCAACCTTGGATATGCAAAACGGCGGCGGAATGTATACTCAGTCCCCGCTTGACCCTGGGAAAAAATGACTGACGAGTCCCATCTTTTCGGCTCGAGAAATAATGCGAATAAAGGCACCGCTTGCGGTGCCTTTATTCGCGAGACGATGATTTTTGAGGTAAGTGTTCGGCCAACCCGCTAGCGGTATGGCAAGTCGAACCTTTGCTAAAAGCGGCAGTTTCTGCCGCTTTTGGTCATTTTCAGGGTCTTTTTGTG
>JADYXS010000659.1 GCA_021772155.1 Candidatus Obscuribacter sp. | reverse complement strand
TCTTCGATTGACCGTCCTCGAAAACGACCATACTTGCTACGTTGTCGGTACCTTGAATGTTTGAGATGTCGAAGCACTCAATTCTCCGGGGCAGTTTACTTAGATGCAACTCTTCCTTTAGCTTGGTCAGTGTCTCCAATTCTTTGGCAGTCAAATTCGGCTCAGCCGAGCGAAGATTCTTTTCCATGGCTTGGCTTGCATTCTTCTGGGTCATCTCGAGCAGATGGGCTTTGTCTCCGCGCCGTGGAACACCAATCTTTATCTGTCTATGCGCACGTTGGGAGAGCAGCTCTGCAAGGACCGCCGCAGCCTCTATTTCGTGCTGCAAAAGCAGCTCCCTCGGAATGGAAATGTCCTCGCACTCAGCATAATATTGCTCGACGAAGCTTCGAAAGGCTTCATCAAATGTGGTGCGATCGTGCAATGGAAGATCGAAAACTTCCGAATCAATCAGCTTACCTTCGCGAATGCGCATCATGCAAATCATGATTTGGCGCTCTGTATGCGCCTCTGAAACTATGTCGTAACTGACTGTCGGATCTTGAAATAACACTCGTTGTCGTTCAACAACGATCTGCAAGGCGTTTATTCGATCACGAATTTTCGCGGCGTCTTCGAATCTCATTGCGTCCGAAGCTTTCTCCATTTCCTTCTGCATAGCCTGAACGGCCTCTTTCTGATGACCGGAAAGAAACTGTTCGACCTGGCGCACCATGTGATTATAGAAGTCTTCTTCCACAAGCTTCTGGCACGGTGCTAGGCACAGACCAATATGGTAATTGAGACAAGGGCGATCTTTGAACAGTGGTTTTGCGCGCCGGCGCAAGGGAAATACTTTGCGCAGTATCCCGACCGTCTCCCACATGAGTCCGGTTTGCACATATGGTCCAAAGACCTTCGCCTTGGGATTTTCCTTGCGGTATTTGGCAGGGTCCCGAATCATAATCAAACGAGGAAATGGTTCACCATATGTAATGGCAAGCCATGGATATCTTTTGTCATCCTTGAGGTGAACGTTATAGCGAGGCATGTGCTGCCGAACCAACGTGGCCTCAAGCAACAAGGCTTCCTTCTCGGAGTTTGTCACGATGGTTTCAAAGCTATAAACTTTCGGCATCATTACTGCCAGCTTCGGTCGCTCTCGCCATGACGTCTCATTCCAGTAGGAACGCACGCGGTTGCGCAAGCTCAGCGCCTTGCCGATGTAGATGCGGTCCCCGATGGCGTCTCGAAAGATGTAGACGCCAGGCGCGTCAGGTAACGCCCCCAACAGATGGGCCAAATGCTCTGTCAACGTAAGCGATTTCGTCATTTCTCTCTTCGACATGCCCGGGAGCCGACACTTTCTGCCTACTGCTGAGATCAAGCCAGGGTAGTATGGCACTGAGCGCTCACCAGATATTCTACGCCGCCGACCTCAAGTTGGTCGAAATTAGCGCCCAACGGCAGATTCGCCGCTGGCTCGAGCGGTTTTATCACGCTCCGCCTGGCGTTCTAAGGCTGCTTTCAAGTCTTTGTCGTTCCAATCTTCCGGCATCCCACTTGGACCAGTGAAGAGCTGTTTCATATTCTCTTGAATGAGCCTAGCCACCTCACTTTCTGATTCACGAGTACTTGCTCTTGCGGCACTAAGTGCTGTGACTTCTTCCAATTCTTTTTGCAAGCTGGCGAGTTTCTCTTTTATCTTTTGGGTGACTTCGTCATCTTCAGTTGCATCTTTCGAAGCAATGGGTTGGGACTCTGGCTTGTCCTTCGCTTCCCCCTCTGTTTTACCAGCTGCATCAGGAGTCTTTCCACCGCTTGCCTGAGAACGGTTAACCTCCTCTTCAGCTTTGTCATGGCGTGGAGCCTTATCCGGTTTGGGTTCACTGTCACCGGGGGAGGCTGTCAAATCTGTAAGCAGAAGATTTGGTAGGGATCCGATTGTCGAGCTGGCGGCTTTCATGCTCTGGGGAAAATTCTCAAAGGAGATTCCAAAGTCAGCGACACCTGCGAGCATCGCATTCGACGGTCGCGAGCTATCATCCATTTTGACTTCAGTTGAACTCATCTTAATTCCCCTCATCCAACTCCGCAGCTACGATTGCTGGGATGAACTGAGGTTAGACTCTAGCTTTGAGCAAAGTTTGAAGGCTGCGCGGCTCAATAGGGTTCAGCTGTTGAGCCCCTCAGACCACCCCACCGGGAGTTGGGTCAAATGCTCTGTCGGCGAAAGCGATTTCGTCATTTTTCTTTTCGACGTGTGCCGGAGCCAGAACTCGTTGTCTACCGCTGAGGTCCAGGCCCGGCATTACGGCACTGAGCGCCTCCACCAGATATTCAACGCCCACCACGTCAAGTTGGTCGAACTTGGCGTCCAGCGGCAGATTCGCAGCCGGCACAACCGCCTTCCGGAAGCCCATCCGCGCAGCTTCCCGCAACCGCCGCTCGATTTGGGAAACAGGTCGGATTTCGCCGGAAAGTCCGATTTCACCAATTGACACGAGCAACGGATCAACCGACCGATCCAGAGATGAAGTGGCAATGGCAATACTCAAAGCTAAATCACCAGCCGGGTCCGCAAACTCGAATCCTCCGACGATATTCACATAGACGTCCTGCCGAGCCAGCAACAGCCCGCAACGTTTCTCAAGCACAGCGATAATCTGCAAAAGCCGATTGGCATCGCAGCCATTTGAGACGCGTCTACCACTGCCATTAGGGTTGGCACTCGGCGCAACCAGAGATTGAACCTCAAGCAATAAAGAACGATTTCCTTCGGCCGAGGCCAGGACCGCCGTACCGCAAGGGGCTCGCTCACCGGGACGTTTACCTAGGCGCTCTCCGAGAAACAATGCACTTGGGTTGTCGACTTCATTTAAGCCATCGCCGGACATTGTGAAAATAGCAATTTCGTTCGTTGAGCCAAATCGATTTTTGACAGCCCGCAGAACTCTTAACTGCCTTGCCTTGTCACCTTCGAAATGAAGAACAACATCGACCATATGTTCGAGAGTTCGCGGACCTGCGATGGAACCATCCTTGGTGACATGTCCAACAAGTACCATGCATACATTTTTTGCTTTCGCGGATCCAACCAAGGCACCAGCGCTTTCGCGCACTTGGCTTACAGAGCCAGGTGCACTGCTAACCTCGGGGTGAAATATCGCCTGCACACTGTCAATGATGACAAATTCAACTTCGCTTTCTTCAATGCGCTGTTGGATGACCGAGACATTCTGTTCCGAGTCGATCAAAATGTTTGGCGAGTCCATGCCCAGTCGTTGTGCCCGAAGCCTCACCTGCTGCTTCGATTCCTCGCCGGAAACATAAAGCACGCGGGAATGCTTCGCTATTGAGTTTGCTGCCTGCAGTAGAAATGTAGACTTCCCAACGCCGGGATCTCCTGCTAGAAGAACGACCGAGCCAAGCACCAGCCCGCCTCCGAGCACTTCATCGACGGATGGCAAGCCGGTCTTCAATCGATCATCTTCGCTGGTTTCAATTTCATTCAGTGGAACAGGTCCGCCCACGGTGGTCGTGGTTTTGCCGAAAACTGCAGCGCGAGCCCGAATTGGCAAACTGGCCGTATCTTGTTCTATTTCTTCTACAAATGAACTCCATGCACCACATTCAGTACAGCGCCCCATTGAGCGCGATGTTTGAAAGCCGCACTCTTGACAGACCCAGCGAGTTTTGGAGCGTGCCATGTTCACCTCTAGCAAGACGAGCCTATTTTAACTTGACTACAAGTGCATGCGAGCCTAATTTTGATAGGCGTTTATTTAGAACGTTTATATCTCTGTCCATTCGCTTTGCAACGAGGTCTCCTTATGGTTCACCCCATATTGCCATTGCTGATAGCGGTAGCCTTCTCTTCGACCCCAGCCGTTGATTTGCATGCCAAAGCTAAAGATCCGATGACCTGCCTTAAAGCAGACCCGGCTTTAATTTTAATTGCTGCAGATGAAAGGGACGGTCCGGCCGATGGCCCCGACCCGCATGGTAAAGGCCCTCATGATGAGATTCATGACCCGGATCTGCCGGCGAACCAAGAGCGGGACGCTCACAAGGCTCCGAAAGACCCATATGGCGATCAGTTCCCACAAGGGCGGGCACCGTATTAATCGGCAACTGCACTCAACATTGATGGTAAATTGTAGGCTCGGTTCGTAGCATCGAGGCCACTTACTTGCCGCCAATCACCTTGAGCTCTCCGGGGGCAGTTTTTCTTCAACTTGGTCCCATCACAATCAGATGGTACGGAATAATGATTGCCGCTGGTTTTTTGGCGGCCATGTGGGCAGCAAGTTTTCTGGCAAAACGCAACAACATTGATCCGGACAAGTTCGTCAATGGCTCTTTAATCGCCTTCATGACCGGAATCTTGGGAGCACGCCTTTACTTCGTAGCTCTAAGCTGGGACACATTTTCACAACATCCGGAAGAGATTCTCGCAACTTGGCTTGGGGGGCTCTCTTTGCACGGTGGTATCGCCGGCGGTTTGCTTGGTGGTGCTATTTATTGCCGCATCGCAAAGTTACCTTTTCTTCGCTGTATTGATGTAGCTGCCGCAGTGGTGCCACTGGCACAAGCGATCGGTCGGTGGGGAAACTTCTTCAACTCGGAAGCCTTCGGACGTCCAGTTGCCGAAAATTTTCTCCTGCGGTTGTACATTCCACCTGAAAGTAGACCGCTGGATTTCCAGGCAAGCAGCTATTTCCACCCAACATTCCTATACGAATCCGTATGGAATCTTTGGATCTTTGCCTTGTTGTATTTCTTCCTCTTTGACAAGCTGAAAGCCTATCCTGGCATGAATTTCTTGATGTACGTCCTTCTTTATTCAATTGGACGACTTCTCATCGAACCACTGCGTACGGATAGCATTATGCTTGGGAACCTGCCGACACCATCTGTGGTGAGTGCAGTACTGATAGTGGTGTCTTCGATAGCACTAGTGGTCAGATATTCATCCATCAAGAAACGAGCCAGCTCCGAAAACGATCCAAAGGCGTAGGGGCGGCACGCCCCCGGGCAGTGCATGGCGCTGCCCCGACATCAAAGTACTGATATGTTCTGCGATGTCCTCGCCAATTCAGCATCATGGCACCATTGAGGCAGCCACTCATTTAATTGCGGTCCCTTGCAGTACGGTGCAAAGTTATCTGTCGTTAACGAGAATGGTACCGCTTGCGCTTCTGCCATGATCAGCCAGTAGAGATGTCCGTTCAAGACATCTTCGAATGCGCCTCGACCTTCGCCAACGAACTTCCTGACACTAAACCTTCGTTGCTGATCGAAATAATCCACAAAGTAGACTGTGCCATCACCACGATAGAGTTCCACACGCACTCTACCAGAGGATTCATCGACGTAACGAGCTGCTCGCTTATCCCCTCCTGCGTCGAACATAGTTTCAGACGTACGCTTGGAACTCGTGTCTACGTATGTCTCGTGCACGCTTTTCCCAAAGCGGTGACGCCTTGTCGTTGACGCATCGCGAATTCCCGCTTCAAGTACGGACTCGCCTGAACAAGTTTCAGAAGGCGCAAAAATCAGCTCACCGTCTGCTGTATTCCAGAAGCGAAAAGAGCGTTGTTCGCCGCGATCACTTTTCCAACGAACACCGTCTGAACTCATCCAAAAACGAGACCCACTGGCCATGCCAATAACCCGTCCGCAATCATTGTAGAGTAAGGAGACGCCATGCTCGCCCCAAGTTAGGTTTTCAATCCTTCCCAGTTCATCGAGTTCCGCTTCTCGACCTCCGTCCATACCCAAGGTCGTCGTTTTCCTCAGGTCTACACCCCGCGACTGCTGGTGCGCCAAGGCAGCACCAGTCGGGGAAGCGATCGACAGAACCGGCACCGCCGTGGCGACCGTCAAATTTCCGTTTTCCATTGAAGAACCCTCTGAGATCGCCGGCGCTGCTAATCAAATTCGCATGTTGCATTTTGATGAGGCTTGATGAGTATAGGTAAAGACTTTGAGAAAAATTTGAGAGTGCATCATGCGGTAGATTCCTGCTCGTTTCGAAAAACCGGCGGCTCACGAGCCGCCCCTACAGAAACGACGCCAACAAGCAACAGCAGCCAGGAGTGTGGTCCTGACTGCTGTTGGTTTCGAGTTATTGAGTGACTAGCTTGCGCTGGTCCTCAAGATTTGCGATTACGGATTGAGTTCCCCTTCAGTGAACCAGGTGACATAAGACTCGGGCAAGTTACGCTGCGTCCGCTCGATGTTAACGCCGTCTCGCAGTTGTCGGTTTGACATGGCCCAAGCTTCGCCTCTGTACTGGACAGTGCCGTTTTTCATTGTTGGGTTTTTCTCGGACTGTTCTTTGAATTTCAGTGGGTTAGCACTCTCGGAAACTACGCGTCTCTGTACGTACGTTTTTCCATCGTTTAGCACCGTGTACTTGAAGCCATTGTCATAGACGTGCTCTCCAGTTACACCTTTAACGACAGCTTCCCCGTAATAGAAGGTTTCCTGACGCTTTCTGACATTAGTGGTGTCCTCTTCGAGGTAGCCAGATTTGCCGTAATCAACCACTTCCTTTCGGAGACCTCCTTTTGCATCCCATTCGGCCCTGGTGGCGGTAATCCAATCGGCGCGGTGCTGCGCAAGAGGAGGAGTTAAATTTGTCCCCTGGAAGTGCTCCAGGTAGGGCTTCTCGCGCTTGACGAACTCTTTCTGACTGATTTTTCCGCCGTCAGCACTCTTGGTGATTGTTTCGCTGACCAGTCTTTCTTCATTCGGAACAAACTTCTTAATTACGGTCTGAGCTTTGTCAGTGTCTGTGACTTTCAGGACCAGTCCTTGTGTTCCTGCTTCTGCATCGAGTATTGGCGTCCCAAAGAACTGGTAGGTTTTTCCGGTTGAGTCAGTGGCGATGATCGAGTTGTCCTTTTCCATGCTGAATTTTGTCTTTGAATCGAGGGCAATCGTTCCGTAAGGCTCTCCGCTGATCAGCATGCCACCCTTGTCGTCAATATTGACGGTCACACTGCGTTTCAGCTCGATCGGTTTATCTTTTATGCTCCCGAGCCAGGTCGCTTCCGGTGTATAGGTTGCAGTAGCAACCTGCAAATCGATGTTGGCAATTAGTTGCTCAAGGTGTGCACGCCTGGCCGCCGTTTCAGCAGCAACTTCCGGTTTCTCGGCTGGCACGTCGGCTTTCTTCGCTGCCGGTACGTCCACTGGCTTTGCTGCCAGCACATCGGCTTGCTTCCCTGCCGGTACGTCCACTGGCTTTGCTGCCGGCACATCGGCTTGCTTCGCTGCCGGTACGTCCGCCGGCTTGGCTGCTGGTACGTCCGCCGGCTTGGCTGCTGGCACGTCGGCTTTCTTCGCTGCCGTTACGTCACCTTGCTTG
>JADYXS010000658.1 GCA_021772155.1 Candidatus Obscuribacter sp. | reverse complement strand
TCGTAAAACTGTCGCATTCGCACTTTAAACACTCGGCGGAAAGATACTTGCGGCTGAGGCGGGGCGGCGGTATTGGCGAGGCAAAGTAATTCTGCGACGTTGCACGCGTCGGCAATGCTCTTGATGTTGAGTTTGCTCAAATCGAGAACCGCATCGTAAGGGTCGGAGTGATGGGCCGTCCAGTCATAATCCGGCTTCTCTCGATTGAGCCTTTCGAACAGTCTTGGCTCCCCAAACCGGTGGCATACCTCCTCAAGCTCGGCATACCTCATTTCGCGTTCAGCTTCATCATTGAATTTCGTGTTTCTGAGAATGCAATGGGCTTGGAGAAGGTATGCATTCCAGTCGATGGGCGGCGTATCAGGTAATGCACCAGCGTCTTTGGCCTGGAGCAGCGCTTCAGCCACGAATATGGGCAGGCTCGGGGTGTAGGGAACGTCTTTGTGAAAGTGGATTGTGCTTTCGGCTAAATGCTGTTTTGCAATTTTATTCTTGTGTTCATCAACGATTAGTTGATTAAATCCGTTGCTCTTTTTTGAGACTCCAAGAAGGCTTGCCGGTTGTTTGAGGAAGAGGAATTTGTCGATGTACTTGCTCAGGGCCACTGCAACGTAAATGTCTGGAGCGATACAGCGTATGTAGCGGCCGGTGTCTTTTTTAAGCTTTTTGAGCACGTCGATATGAAGCACCCGGTGGTATACACCGGGCAGACTGCTGTACGCGCCATGACTGCCCTTTATATAGTTCAACCATTGTTGGTAGTTTCTAACTTCCTGGCCGGGAGCGGTGCAAATGCCCATGTGGTTGTTGGGCAGAAAATGGGCATTTGCGCCTTCGGGCAAGTCGGGGTAGAAGTAGGTGCAATATGGCCAGGCAATTGCCTTTATATCTGGGGCAAAATCGATTGCCTTTCGAATCCTAGAAAGTGCGTCTGGCAGGAGACCGTCATCGTCTCCGATTATCATCACAAAACCATCATCGACATGATCGAGGGCGAACTCCCAGTGCTCTGACATTCCCAGACGTGAGCCTGGATTGATGTATTCGACACGGGAATCTCGCTGAATAAAATCGTGAACAACTGATTTGGTTGAGTCCTGGCTCGCATTATCGCTGACAAGGATCCTCAGGTTTTCGTCTTTTTGACTGACGCATGTTTCCAGCGTGTGCAGCAACGTCTCGCTGCGGTCACAGGCCGGAATGATAAGGGTCAATCGCTGCATAAAGTAGTAGCCTTGTGAATACTGTTAACAATCGAAGTGCGTTTGACGACGGGGGCTGTTGGAATAGATAGCCGGATTTGAAATTGCTATCGCCGCACGGAGTTTATTCAAATCACACTGGGACCATTGTAGACCAAGTCGCTGCAAGAGATACTCAGCGCCTTAAGCTACAGTGAATTTAAGCCACTGTTCTTGGCTGCAGACGGTCATTTCAAGAGCTTAGGATGTTCTCACGCCAGCTCTGTGTTAGCCCTTGTGTAAATTTCCTCTAATTCGCTGACGTAATCGATCATTAGATATTTGTGGTTTTGCGTCCTCAGATAGGTCTGATAGTAACGCTCGATCTTCGTGAAGTTTCAAGATGCATTGTGCATTGAATGACAGTTTGGGCAAATCTAGGACACAGGCCAGAACGCATTGATTGTTTGCAGTCAAACCGTGTGCGCTTCAAGGTCGCCATCCGACTCTGTTGGAGTAAAGCAGCAGTTTGCTGCCATCAGCCATGTCGAGTGTCCCAACTTTCACAAATTTTGGCGATGTCTGGATAGTTCGATTTAGACGAGCGTAATTCTCGGCTGATTTACCTCCGGCAAGGGGCATACCTGGAGAGCCAGTCTTCAAAGCGAACCAATGCTGAGAAAGTATCGAGGTTTCGTCGAATTTAAAATTATCGCGCCAATCGCCATCGCTGATCCGATCTGTGGTTGGCAATATCGCGCAGCCAGGCAGTTGCGACGCTTTTTTGAACGTTCGTATGTTGATTTCTGATGTATTCGGTACGATGTTGAGCCATACCCCTGAGCCGGTGGATTGGTGCTCTGTAATCGTTTTGATTATCCAATCACTCCAGTTTGTGCGAGTCGGCTCAAGCTGGGTCACGTGCCGCTCTACAACTTCCTGGATGACTATATCGGGCTTTTGTTTCGCGATGGCTTCCATATCGAAATCCACTTCCGATTGGAGCTGCGTTGAGAAACTGGAGAAATGGGGGCGCAAGTACTGAAGCATCGATGGACCAAACGAATCGTGGATGAAAATTGCTTTTAGGCGGGTCTTGGGTGGTGGATTTGCGATACGTACAACCGGTACGCGTTCGGTCATTCCTTTCAATCCACTCATATCTACGAGATCGCCGGACGACAAATTGTACTGAACTTGCAGGTCCTGTTTCTCGATCGGCTTAAGTTGTGGAAAATGCTGCGACAATTCGAGAATCAGGCGGTGACAAGCGATAAATGCTCCAATGTCATTCCAGTGTGTATCTGTTTTGTGGTAAATCTGTCCATCTTCAGCTTTCGAGATTTTCAAATCATTTGAGAAATCTATGTAGGACACCCCAGCCTGTTTGGACAAATACTTCGTTAACTGCTGTAGTTTTGATTCGTCCCGAATTGGTCTGAACGCCGTCGGTAGGAACTCTGGGAAAATCGAATCTTTGTTTGGAGCAACGACCATGATGTACTTGATTCCGCGTTGAGCGAACCATTGCGTTCGATGCTGGAGCACTCTTCCCCAGCGCTCCATTCTTTCGACAGTTATCGGTTTTTCACGGCGTACATCGGCTCCAACCCAGCCCTGAACGAGATAAAGCCATCCTTGAGAGCCTGCGATAACTTTAGTTCCCTGCGTAGTCCCGCATAGCTTGTACTTTAGCCATGACTGGAAGCTGGCCATGCGCGTGCGGCCGAATAGCCGATCATTGAAGAAACTCTCAAACTGGGGGGTAAAGTCCGCAAGGTGTCGGAAACCTACTCTGGGAAATGGAGCTAGTGCCCGGCGTTCTTCGATGGAAGTAGCTTCGCTGAACTGTAATGCTGTAGCGATGGCGATAATCATGCAAATAGATGCTGTTGTTGCAAGCACGCACACGTCTAGTCGACGCCGCCAATTGATGACAGCAGCATTGCTGCTTGCGCGTTCCGCCTTATGTTGTTGAGGTTGCTTGGGGGCGACAACAGTCATCAATTAAAACCTGAAGTAAATGAATGGGTTGTAGGTGCCAGCGGCTATTTCAGAAATCGACAGAATAAGAACTGCAAGCACCCAGGTTGTTTGCAGCGAATAAATTGGAAAAGGGCGGAGAGTCGCCAGTCTTTCGAAGATTTTGTTAGCCACATGGCGGATCGGAAGGGACGCCACCAGGGCTATTAAGAGCAGAACCGCTATATCTCTGGAAAGAAATAACTCGATGTGTTGAGTGGAAAGCCCGGGAGCAAATCCGAACATCGCTGCGTAGAATTGCATTGCCTGCGGGAAGCTATCTGCTCGGAATAGGACCCAACTTAGAACAACTACCATAGCGACGTAAGCATGACGAACTGGCGTCCAGAAGCGCTCCAAGACTTGCCCCAAACCGTATTTCTCGATGCCCAAGAAGAACCCATGATACAGTCCCCAGACGACGAATTGCCAGCTTGCTCCGTGCCATAAACCGCACAAGAAAAAAACAATTACCAGGTTCAAGCACACGCGCCCCTGACTGCATCGGTTGCCACCGAGGGGAACATAGAGATAGTCACGGAACCACCGCGACAAAGACATGTGCCAGCGCTTCCAAAAATCTTGCATTGATTTGGCCGCATACGGATAGTTGAAGTTTTCCGGTAATCGAAAACCAAACAACAATGCGAGCCCGACGGCCATGTCTGAATAACCGGAAAAATCAAAGTAAATCTGAAACGTATAGCAAATTGCGGCCAACCACGCGATGGGCATAGTTACTTCATTGGCTGGCAGAGCAAATATTTTGTCTACGGGGACGGCAAGGGCGTTTGCAATTAGCATCTTCTTGCCCAGTCCGGTGATAAAGCGGCGAACACCTTCGGCCGCTTTTTCGACAGTGTGGGTGCGTTCGTGAAGCTGATCTTTGATCTCGTGGTAACGAACGATCGGTCCAGCTACCAGCTGCGGAAACAGTGCAATGTACAGAGCCATGTTAAATGGATTGCGCTGCGCCGGTGCTGAACGGCGGTATACATCGACTGTGTAAGAAAGAGAGTGAAAGACGAAAAACGAGATGCCCAGTGGAAGGTGAATAGAGCCCAATTGCAGCTCGGGCATTTTCAAGCCAGCCAGAGCACTATTTGCCGTACCAGCGAAGAATCCGGCGTATTTGAAAATGATCAATATTGCCAAATCTGCAACTACTGTAACAGCCAACAGTGCGCTTCGCTGAACGTGTCCTTCCGAACGCTCGATAAGGATTGCCGAGGCATAGTTAACTGCTATGACTGCAAGCATTACCCAACAGTAAGCCAATTCTCCCCATGAGTAAAAGAACAAGCTGGCAAGCAACAAGAAGGCGTTGCGAGCTGTGATGCCTCTCATGAGGAAGTATCCGCCAACGACGATTGGCAGAAACAGAAACAAAAAGCATGTTGAGGTAAAAAGCATGTCCTTCCTTTAGTATGGTGCCAATGTTTTCTGAACCTGCACTACGGACTTTTCGTAGATCTTCTCCAATTCACTCACATATTCCACCATTGAAAGCTGCGGCTTGGCGTTCTCTGAAAGCCGCGCCAGCAATGGGCGGTCGTTGTGTAACTTCAAGATGCATTCAGCCAATGATTGGTGATCTCCGCTCGGAAAGAGCAAGCCGTTATGCTCGTGTGAAATGACTTCGGACATGCCGTCTAGATCCGTGGCGATTACGGGACATCTTGCGGCTTGGGCTGAAAGCAATACCAGGGGAGTATTTTCGTACCAGGTGGACGGAATAACCAGACAATCAAATTCGCTGAACACCTTCCAGATGTCTTCAGGCGGGAAAGTGCCGGCAAATGTGATGCGATCATCGGTGCCTGCCAGGGTTTTCAACTGTTCGAAATACACCGGATTCTCAGAGGTTTTACCAAAAAGCGTCAATTTCACATCTTGTGCAGTTTTGAGCTGTTTCATCGCTTCAAGTAGAACATGCACTCCCTTGGTTGGGATGATCGAACCCATAAAACCTACACGTAGGATCTTGTGGGAGCCGCGATCTTCGCTGAAGGTAAGCTTTGTCAAATCCAGTCCAAATGGCAAAAGGCTTTGGTTCTCGGTAGTCAATCCGTGTTCACTGAGGAGCCGCGCCACCACATTTGATGCCACGATCACGCTCTTTGCGGATTTAAGGGTACTCTTCATCGTGCCAAGGCGTCCGTCTAGCTTGGTTGCCAGCTCTTGCATGCTGGAGCGCAGTGGTGCCTCGAGTGCAGCATGGGCAGCGGACGGTTTCACCGCGCCCTTACTCAAGGGGGCAGCGAAATCGGAATCTTGAAGGGCACCATATTTTGCATCGTAGGTATGCGCGTGAATTGCTTGCAAAATATGCTTGAGACAGTTTGCCGGTGGAGTATTCGGTCCCTGACAGATGTTGTTGTCAGGGAGTACCAACTGCCCTAGTGGACAGACAGTCCAAAAGTCTGTGAGAGTCAGAACGGTGGGTACATTCTTCATTGAGCATGCGGCTACTGCCTCAGTACCCATGCGAAACATGTGGAAGAAATGCACCAGCGAAACCTTTTCTCGCTCAAGCTCGGCTTCGAACCAACGTCCGAAAAACTGGTTCTCATGGTCAAAATCGATGTATTGCATGTCCCGATGAGCATGCGGTACCGTGATTAAGCGCTTTACTCGAATCTCGTTGTGTACGTACTCGTCTATGGAGTTTTCCGGATCGAGCATGAGTTCTCGCTTCAAGTGGAACCCAGTGTAGATAATTATGTCGTGACCACGACGACGCAATTCTTGAGCCGTCCTCATTGCTAGAACTTCTGTTCCAGCAAAATATTCAGGGAAGTACTGATGTAGTGCAATGGCGATCTTCATTGCGCACCTCTGGCAGCAGAGGTCAGCACACGACGAACTTTGTTTTTGATTTTGTCCGTCAGGCTGGGGCGTAATCTAAGGGTGCTTGCGATACGATCCATGTCGAGAACAAGGTTGTCTGCGTCGTCAACAAATTGGTTCTGAAGATCTTGTCGTGAGCGCGTCTGAGGTACCTGATAGCTTTTAATACGGGAATCGACAAGGTCTGCCAACTTGGCTCGAACCTCGTCAGACAGCTGCGTATCGATCACGCTTTGCTCTGCCAATAATGAGTGCAATTTGTCTGAGGACGAACCTACCCACTCGCCGGGCTGCGGCGGTGGAGTTGTCTTGCAAGCTTCCACTGTGGGCGTTCCGTAAAATCCGCCCAGAAATTGAAATCCGATGCCGGCACTGCTTGGAACGAACGTCGCTTCGCAGCCGGCAACACAGGTTGCCAAATCCGCAAGCTTCAAATTGTGTACGATCCACAGCTTTTCGCTGCTACCGATTTCCCGGCTGAGCTTATCTCTGACCAAGGCCACGTCCTGTGCGTGCTGCTCGTTAGGTTCGGCAAAAGAGCAGTCGCAGGGAATAACAAATCGAAAATCGCCTGTGTTTTTCGTCAGGTGAACGAGCAGTTCTGCAGTCTGTTGTCTGGCTTCCGCTACCTTGAACCATTGAGCGATGAACACCGATTTCGAGCCATTGCGAGGTAGTAGTGGTGTCGGCGCGCAGCTTGGTATGTCGAAGCTTAAATGCTCCAGCATTTTGTCGCCAGCAAAGCCGTCATTCGTATTTTGGTCAAGAACCGTTTCTCGATCAATTACGATCGAATCAGCTACGATGGCTGCCTGGGACTGTTTGATTCTGATTAATCGCAAGTTAAGATCGCGTTCTGTGGTGGAGGCACCTTGGGGTAAGTCTGCGTCGTTTAGGCGTAAGACAAATTTACCAGGCAGATCAAGCAATTGTTTATTGAGCAGTTGGGCAGACGCTTCGACTACGTCAAACGCTTTTTCCAATGATAGTTTTGTCAATTCACGAACGAGAGTTTCTCGCGCAAGAAAAAGGTATTGCCAAACTTGAAGGGATGATCCGAATGCCGCAAGTCCGCTCTGCTGAGCTCCCAACGTTACGGCGCGCAGGCGAACGCCCTGGTGCACAATGTCCACATCCGGTCCAAGGCAAAGAACCGTGACTTCGTGGTTTCTTTTTGTCAGTTCTTGGGCCAATAGGCGAAATGGATAACAGAAATCACCGAGAGGATACTCGAATGCATATTCAGTACTGACAATGCAAACTTTCATGCTTCAGCCGTTATCTCCAGTCCGTGCGTCTGACAAGCAGAAGAGTGCTTCCATCAGGTAATTTTTTGCTTCCCACTTTTTCATAGGTGCGGTCCGTGGCAACCAGTGCTATGAGTTTGTCGTAGTTGGTTTGCGCTTCCCTTGTTCTAAAGTCTCGACCGGCAGCCTGAGTCGAATTTTGAAGCACCACAAACCATTTGCACCAATCTAGTTGTTCTTTGGTGTATTCGAAATCGTATCCGGCCATCGACCATTTGCGGAACGTGATTGGCATGATTTTGGATTTGTGCAATTTCGCTACATACGCTAATCCACCGGCGTTGAGCTCTTTTGTGTCTGAGAATATATGGAGGGGGGTTTGGGCATCGCCGATTTGTTGATGCACCGTGCTGATCAACCAATCGTGTCCCCAATCTGCTTTTGGTCTTGGCCAGAATGGTTCGGAAATTTGCTCGACGCCGTAGTACTGCCGAACTAGACTGAGTCCTGTAGGTGCCTCCAATCCACTAACAATGGGTAATGGCCATGGACTGAAGCTAAGGGACACAAACAGCCACGCGCCGTAGGTTCCAAGAACGCCTAACAGCAGTCGCTTTGTTGGTTGCTGTGATCGCCACAGTTGGACGAGCAGAGTGGCGGACAGCATTGCTGTAAATCCAGTCAATGGCAGCATGTATCGGAATTGAGGGATCCAATTTAGGACGCTGTGAAAGAAGAGCGCGCTAAGTACGCCGACTGCCATAATCCATGACTTGTTCTTGTCTTTTGCAAAAATGAGCGCGGCCAGAAACAACAGCGAACCGACAAGAGAGATCACGACAAATCCGGCACTCAGATAGTTCGTCAGATTGCCACAGAACAGTGTAAGAAGTGGTTGGTCGACCATAACGCTTTGGTTCTGGCTAACAAATTCTTTGAATGCTTTGTAATTCGGGATTGCCCAAGCGGCAAAGAATAATCCTCCTATTGCCCCAGAAAGAATCAGCATCGAACATGCCTGGATATCTTTCCGGCGCGCTTCTCTTATAAACAAAAGGGCCATCGGCGTAATCAAGAACAGTACTGCTGTTTGTTTTGTCAGAAAAGTTAGTCCCAGGGCCAGCCCAAGCAACGATGCATTTCGCCAGGTTTTCTGTTGATTCCAAAGCGTGCACGTCCAGAGGGACAGGAAGACCATTCCAGTCATTGGAATATCTAGTAATGCGAAAGCCCGTGAAACGCCATAAGTTACTGGATAGAGGCACCAAACAGCCACAGAATAGGTAGCGATCAACTGGTCATTGAAACTTTGCCGAGCAAGCAAATACAAGGAAACGCAGGTTAGCGCGTACCAAAACAATCGAGGAATTACATCTACCCACGCGGCAGGGCCAAGAAGACAAACGAGAGCCGCATGCAGATAATAGGTGAGCGGCGTGTAAAACGCACTGACCTGAATCAAGTCCTTGACTGTGTGTCTAAATCCCATGTGAGCCTGGATAATATCCACGCATTGATATCCGCGAAGCAGGTGTGCAGCGCTATCCCAGACGGGGATCGTGTGATCTAACATGGACCACAGAAGCAAGAGTCCAACAAACAATCCAATTACAAAAGCACCAGGAAGATACACACTGCCAGATCCTTGCGGCGATTTAGCGACATCGGGTTTTTGTATCGTTTTTTCTGCAAGCTCGGTCATTTGCATAGTGTCTTGGTCATTCCTCATTTTGGTCGAAACACCGATTGGTTCTGGTGGTATCAGCTGCGAGTGGGCTCAATATATTCTAAATTTACTGGTGCATGGATTGGATGGAACTGTGAGGCAGTCGACAGATAGATTGTCAAAAGTAACCGAACCGAAAGTCTGTTGCGGTACGTTGTAATAACTGTTGAGTGGCGAATCAGCGTTCAGGATCAGCCGGACGTTGGCGATCCTTCTGTCTTCAAATGCCGGCCGGGACATCGGTACGGCGATATCAAAATTCTGTCCAGGCATTATCGCGCGGGGTAGCGCGAACGCGTTGTAAGACTTACTCTTGCCGTCATTCTCAAATTCGATAAACAAATCCAACCCGGCTCGATGCTGCTTATCTTTGCTTCGGAGAGTTCCCCGAACTCTTACCGAAGCTGTCTCTTCCAGGCTGAGTGGCTTGCTCCAAGGAATCGCTACGGAATGAGTTCCGTCATGTACGTCTTTTTCTAGAGTCACTGCCTCGATGTGCTTGTGGGAAAGCAATGCCAGGTTATTGTCGTTCTTCAGGTAACCTGGGCTTGGAGCTGCAACTAAGAAAACATTCGGCACGAGCAAGTTTTGATTTGAGCCTTCGCTAGCTGGTTTCGACGCCAGAGTCACCTGCCGATCAAAACGTGGGTCGCTCAAAGCGGCATCACTTTCTACGCCGTAAAAGGCTTTGTCGAAAGCATAGAGAGAAAAACTTGGTAGTTTGTAGTTTCCATTTATCGGTTGAAATCGAGCATAAACAACCCCTTTTGCATCGGGTGAAGCGGGCGCGATTTTGATTCGAAAAGAACCATTTGCCTTCTCAATCAGTTCCGGACTGACTGGAATGTAGAACCACTGTCGAAGATTGAGGACGTCCCTATCGGAGGCCGCCGCCAAGACATGAAACATCAGTTCTCTGAAGTGATAATTTGGTGGGGCTTCAGTTGGCAGATACGTTTCCGCCAGTCTGATGCCGCTGATCACTGGGCCGGCGATACGCTGCTCGTTGATGCTGATCACCACGCTGTTGTTCAAGTTAAGAGCGCTGTCGGTATCGATGGCAAGGTAGCACTGATTGTTTTTAGCGAACGTGGCTTCAGTCGTGGAAAGGACAATTGTTCGAGACATTGGCGCATGCATTGGCAAAGCACGTTCGGCAGTTCGCCCGTAGCATCGCAATGGTAAGGCTACAAATGGGGCTAGCGTTATTCCCATAACAAGAATCGCTACTCGTGCAGCTGATGTTAGGCGGTGGACAGTGCAAAAATGGAACACGCCGCCAACGAACAGGAAGAGCCCAATACATTTGAGCACTGACAAGCAGCCTTCGATTAGCATGGGATCGGTTGTACTAAAAAGAGGACCGGAATACAAGAGACTGCCCATGCGGGTCAATGCGCAGAAGCTAATTAGACCTCCAATCACCAAATAGCCAGATAATCGTTCTCGTCCATCCTTGGAGTAAATCGCACTGACTACCGATACCAGCCCCGCGGCGGCGAGCAAAATCAACCCGTGCATTGCTGTCGAGTTGTATCGAGCAACTGGAGCAAAGCAGAAATATACGGCATGCATTGCCACGATTTCGAGAAGCACCAGTCGTGGTATCAGTGTATCTTCATTGCGACTCCAGAAGGCAATGGAACAACCAACCATCGCCATTAGCAATATGGCCTGATGGAATAAAACTTGCCCTTCGATTGAGAAAGGGCCGATCGACTGTCGGAAATCATTCCAGACGGACTTCACCATCCGGGGTGGCTTATCGAGCTGGAAGGCCAGCCAGCGGACCGGGTCTGTCTTGAACGATCGCCACACCACTCTGGATGATGAGCTACGCATTGCCCATTCCGGGAGCATGTAGGGCATTGTCAGCCATCCTTGGCGCTGCACATCTTGCCCGACAAATAGATTGTATCTGCTGGCTCTATCTACGATCAGCGTTACATTGCCGAATCGAGCTTGCTGCCAAATGGACCATGGTCCTAGCAGGCAAACTGCACCACAGGACAGAGCCAGAACCGCTGTTAGAAGCTCACGCTTAGTTCGCCCAAACAATATAGTCACTGGCACCATTAGCCAGAGCAGTATCATTGCGGATCGAGAAAGCTGAAGAACTGTCAGAGTAAGTCCCAGTAGAAATGTCAAAAGGAAATTCTTTTGACGGGCTATATAGCTAGACAGCAAAATTATGGTGAGAACCAGAGTGCATCCCAGCATTTCGGTGGTGGGACGACCAGAGTTGACGATGAAGCCCGGATAGGCAAGTGATAGGAGACCGGCGGTAACTCCGACGCGCTTGTCCCAGAGCCTGTTTCCGGCAATCGCTGCCAGAACGCAGTTGAGCCCAACCAAAAGGCATTGCATGGTTAATGGAACATACCAGTTAACGATTGTCCAACCCGCTTGTGATTCCCCAATTACCCTGCTAATGCCCATGAATGTTGACGCCAGCAATACTGGAAACACTGGGCCATTCAGCTTTAGCTCGGGGAGGTGTTGCAGCAACCAAGAAAATTTGACGACTTCATCAGGGCTTATTGATGTCCATGGTCGCAGCGCAAGCATTCCGGTACAAAGATCGAACAGATTGAAAACTAGTCTTGCTTCTTCAATGTAACCGCCTGCATCGCCAACGAAGGTGACTTCTGGATGCGGAAAGCAGCAGTTGAACCAGGACGTTATTGCAAGCGATGTGGCGAACAGTCCGAATAGAAACAATACCCAAGCGTTGCGTGAGGTCCCATTGCCGGTCCCAGATTTTTCTGGCTGTGCCACTGAGGTTGGCTGCCGCTGCAATAAGTTCAAACGCTCGCCTCCGGCGTGCCCAGTAAGCACTCTAGCCGCGCTAGGTTGCCATACACCTGCCTGTAATACAAGATCAGACTGTTCATTCGCTGGCTTTGCATGTGTAGGGGAGGGGCTTGTCCCAATGCTGATCAGTTAAAAACAAAGTGAACCCGCCGCCAGTAGCTGTCCTTGCCGATCCTGGGAGCGCCGCCGTCCCGGCGGCTGGACACTGACAACTTCTTGGTATCAATGCCGGCGGGACGCCGGCGCTGCCCGGGAGTAGCCACGAAGCTCTTTACCTGAAGATTTGTATGTCAGGTCTAAGCTGCTTGAACCGCATTAGAGCTTCTTCAGAAATTTTTGTTCTGGCGATGTGCAATTCCCTGAGACTGGTCATTTTTGCAATTGATGACAGCGCTGCCTCCGATATCAGGCAACCGGACAGAGACAGGGATTCCAGTTGCATCGTGGCGGCAATCTGATGGGTGCCGACGTCAGTTACCAGAGAGTCTGTTAGGGCCAGCGTCTTCAAATTGCGGAGCGTTGAAAGGGTGGCAATGGAAGCATCAGTTACAGAAGTACGACTGAGATCTAAAACACGCAAATTTGGTAGCGTCGCCAGATGCACAGCGATACTATCGGCAAGCGGCGCCCACCATATTGTCACCTGCTCAAGCCCAAGCAGTCCCTGCAGTGCCGCCAGCGCATCGGGCTCTATTTCGCAATGCGCCAGGTGAAGCTGCCGGAGCCCTTTGAGGTGCGCAACATAACCGAACTGTTTTGGAGAAATCACAGCACCTTCAAAGCAAAGTGTGTGAAGACCCTCGGGGGCAAGCAGTAAAAGAGCGGACAAATCGGTACATGATTCTGAGTTGACTTTAAGCCGCAGCGCTCCTGCGGAAGGCAGCAGAACTGTGCCCTGTGCGTTGGCGTAGAAGCGCTCGTGGACAGCGTCATCGGCAACGTAGAGTCTGCCTAAAGAGTGGTCTTTGGGGAACGTAATCGGGTTCATTTGCATCCGAGCAATCGTTGCGGCATTGGTGTAACCCATTTAACGTGCCTCTTGTCACGAGTCCGTCGCTGTACAATTCTAGGCCACATGCCAACCATTTCCATCTGCCTTCCGGTTTTTAACGGCGAACGCTTCCTGTCAGAGGCAGTCGAGAATGTCCTGGCGCAGACATACGGGGACTTCGAGCTTGTGGTCGCTGACGATTGCTCCACGGACTCCTCGTGGGAGATTATTCAGACCTTCGCTCGAAAGGACTCACGCATCGTTGCCTGGCGTAACGAATCCAATAAGGGTTTGTTTGCCAACTACAATGAATGTATTTTCAAGTCTTCTGGTGACTTAATCAAACTATATGCTCAGGACGACCTTTGGGATCGCACTATTCTTCAGTCGATGATCGTTCCGTTTCAAGAAAAACCTGATTTGGCCATGGTTGCTTGTAATCGAGTTTGGATAGACGAGTCCGATCAAGAAATCAGCATGCGGCAAGAGTTCGGCGAAACAGCTCTTCTTGACGGTTCTGAAGTAATCCGGCGTTGCCTTCTTAAACTAATCAATTGGATTGGCGAACCAAGCAACGTCATGTTTCCTCGACGCTTTGCCGGTGCCGGGTTTGACTCCATGTACTATCATCTCGGCGATATGGAGTACTGGTTTCGAATTCTATTGAACGGACAATATCAGTATCTCCAAGAGCCGCTCTGTAAGTTTCGAAGGCACGCAGCGAGCACAACCAATAAGAACTTGATTGGCTTATTGTTTGCCATCGACATGTTGCGATTAGCCGATGCATATGAATCGTTGCTCAAAACGTGGGATCTAAGCGCGGAAGACATGAAAGTGCGAGCGGCATCTACTGCCGGTTCTTACGTGAATTCGCTGGTGCGGTCCGGCGAAATTAGTGTTCAGCAGTTGCTGAACCAGAAACCATCAAATGATGTCCAAGCAGTACGCCTGCTCGAAGAGTACAAGCAACTAGCGTTCTATGCGTTGCTGTCCGGCTCGCGCAAAGAAGAGGCTTGGACTGCACGACTCACCGCCAAAGAGCTAGAGTTAGTCCGGGTCGAGCAGGACCTTGCCACCGTGCTAAACAGCAAGACGTGGAGATCTACTTCTGTACTGCGCAAGGCACTTGGTCGGGCGAAGCGAATTCCGGGGCGGGCACGATAATGGAACTTTCGGTAATTGTCGTTAGCTGGAATACGTGTGGTTTGCTTGAAACATGTTTGACCAAGCTGCGCGAAGAAATCAAAGACATTGAAGCAGAAGTCTTCGTCGTCGATAACGCTTCTGCCGATGGTTCTGCTGAAATGGTGGCGCGCGAGCACCAGTGGGTGACCCTGACCGCCAATGATTCAAACCGCGGATTTGCAGCTGCAAACAACCAGGCGCTTGTCCATGCAACAGGAAAATATGTCTTACTGTTGAACCCGGACACGGAAGTGCAACCGGGCTCGGTGACTGGTTTGCTGCAGTTCATGAAAGCTCGTCCAAGAGCCGCGGTTGTTGCGCCACAGCTCTTAAATTCGGATGGCTCCGTTCAACGATCATGTCGGCAGTTTCCTACTTTCGGCGGCATGGTGTTTGAGTTGTGCGGAATGAGCAAGCTGTTCCCTAACGACAAGCGTTTTGGCCAATACAAAATGTTGGACTTCAATCATGAAGTCGAGCGGGAAGTGGATCAGCCGGAAGGCGCAGCCCTGTTAGTGCGACGAGAAGTATTTGATTCTGTCGGCACACTGGACGAAGGGTATTTCATGCTGTTCGAAGAGGTGGACTGGTGCTACCGAATCAAACAGGCCGGTTGGCAAATTTGGTTTACGCCAACCTGCAAAGTTGTGCACCACTATGGTCAGTCAATCAAACAAGTGAAAGTTCGCATGATTGTGTCCTCGCATAAGGGCTTGTACCGGTTCTGGCGCAAGCACTACTGCGGTTCTAACTTCTATCTGGCACCAATTGCCTATAGCGGATTGATGATGCTGGCTGGAGTGCGCATACTGTCTTACTCTGGAAGAAAAATGCTCGGGCTGGTGAACTAGCTTACCTGAGAGCGCCGTGTGCCTGGGAGCGCCGGCGTCCCGCCGGCTTGAGATCGGGCAAACTGCTGGTAAGAGCCGGCGGGACGCCGGCGCTCTGAGGCTCAGCAATCGCCGTCCGTAGAATATACGTCCACCACCTATGGTGCTCTCGCGCCTAAAGCTTTCGATCAAATTCCTGATAAGCCGCGCTGTCGTTCCGATTGCCAATGACTGTTACATACATGGTTCTATCGTTGAAGCGGTAAATGACCCGGAACTCGCCCACATCTTTCCTGAAGTGGGTGTCGTTTCCCATCGAAATGGAATCATTGGGTCGCGGGTCGTCACACAGGCCCGTAATGGCTTGGAATATTTGCAAGAACTGTTTGCTGTCACGCTTCTTGAGGAAGCGCATCGCGTCATTAGACAAGTCAGGCTTCAGCATTGCCCTTCAGCATCTCTTTGAAAAAATTAGTTGTTGCTTCTGTTCCGACGTAGCCGCTCTTTTCGGCCGCATCAACGCGGGCGAGCCAATATTGATTTTCCAATTTGGTCAGGCGCTCGTAATCAGCCTGAGGAACAATTACAGCGACCCGGCGGCCATTCTTTTCGATAGCTACAGGCTCTCTTTGAGCCGTATCGAGCGTTTCGCCTGTCTTGGTTTTCAATTCGGTTGCGGTGACCGTTTTCATGGCAGAAGCCTCGAGGATTGATCGGATTAACTACTTTGTACATTTTAAGCGGTTTAAGCGATGTTGTCAAATGGCTAAGGCTGAGTTTGCTCTAAGCGGCTGGCCTCGGCATTAGCGGGATCGGGCGGCATATGTGACGCCCGATTTTGAAAGAGCAGGACTTTGGCTCCCTGCTTGAGATTCTGCGACTATGCCGAAAACCGGGCGGCTCACGAGCCGCCCCTTCTATGAAGGCGCCCGATCTGTCAATACCCGGATCGAAATCCTCATGGGATGGGCATTTTAGAAACTGTTATGAAATAATGACCGCCAGAAGGAGCACCAGCGGATGCTCTTTCTGGCGGTCTGGCGGTCTGGCGTATGAATTACCGTCTTCTGACTCGCCATCATTGTGGCGGTACAACGCTTCAATTCGCGCTCTGTAAGGCGCAACGGTTAGGTTATTTCTGAAATGGGCGTGGTAAATTTAGGCATAGAGAGTCCTCCTGCTGAACAGAGTTTGGATTTTGCAACTATTCGATGCCCGGTTTGAGGACTCTTTTAACTTTGTAAGTGTCTTAGAAAGTGTCAATCATGCCTGTGCTGCGGTTCGCGGATGGCATGACAAGTTCTTGCATGTCCAATCGAGCTTTCATTGATCATGCCATTTACGAACCACAGCACAGGCATTACCGTTCATCTCGGCCGCCCGTCCATCTCGGCACCGGCGCCTTACATACCATCTACAAAACCTGAAGTGCAAGTATTAGGCGCAGCCCCTACGAGCGTTACACGTTCACCAGATATGGTGCCGGTGCGCTGAACAGCTTTGGCGCGATGGTGCCGGTCTCCATGAGTTCTTCGTACACAGGTACGATCTCATCAACTGATCCTTTGCAAACCACGAGACCACCGTTGAGCAGTACCGCTTGCTGGCAATAACGTTTGACAGCATTTATATCGTGCGACACAAATATGATTGTCTTGCCTTCTGCCTGCAACTTTACGATTCGCTGAATGCATTTTTGCTGAAAGCGCCAATCGCCTACAGCCAAAGCTTCATCGACCAATAAGATTTGCGGGTTGACGTTAATTGCAGCGCCAAAGGCCAATCGCACAACCATGCCGCTGGAATATGTTTTAACCGGCTGATCGAAAAACTCACCGATCTCAGCAAACTCGGCGATCTCGTCCATTTTCTCAAGCATCTCTTGCTTGGTGATGCCCAGAATCATACCGCTCAGTAGTATGTTCTCCCGTCCCGAGTACTCCGGCTGGAAGCCCGCGCCTAATTCAAGAATGGCTGTGAGCCGTCCTCCGATCTTGACGGTTCCTTCCGACGGTTGCAGAACGCCAGCGATAATCTGTAACAGCGTCGATTTACCGGAGCCGTTGGGTCCGAGAATCGCAGTAGTCATG
>JADYXS010000657.1 GCA_021772155.1 Candidatus Obscuribacter sp. | reverse complement strand
ATAGGTGTCCGGGATTGGGAATAACTTCAAAATCCGGTAAACGTATGGGCGGTGAGGGGAGATTAAATGGGGTCGGAAATTGAGCCGATAAAGGAGGTCGAAAAACCGGACGACAAGGAGCAAGAGCCTGTCCGACCGAATGAGGATGTCGTCAGAGGTAAACCGATTGCGACTAAGCAGAACGATCCTGGTCTGGAACAGTCGCTCTCCGGAGCCAAGAAAGAAGCGGTAGACGCCGGTGAATCGTCTGTCCATGGTGAAAGGCTTTGCGCACTGGTGAGAAAACTGGGCACAAGCTTCAAATCGGGGCGAATCGAAGCCGAGTCAGAACTGGCAATGGAGCTCGGAAAGTCTCCGAACGCAGTGACTCGTTTTCTAAAGGCCGGCGAACTGGCCAAAGATCTCAATATTCAGCAAGCCTGTAGCCGATTGCTGACAAAGCGGCAGTTAGTGTCTGACTCCAAGGCCCCCGCTAGCGCGCTCGTGCCGGATGGTGTTGTTGCTGCGGAACAACCTAAACGTCTCCAACCTACCGGAGTTGATCCAGCCTTCGCCCCCGGATTGCCGAGTTCTCTGCGCGGTCGGGCTGTTGATGCTGCAGCGGAGATAAAAGCGCAGGGCAAGCTATCCCCGACAACGCAAGCGGCATTATTGCAAGCCGACAAGATGGGGAAACTGGCTGAGTTTTGCACCACCGTCAATACCAAATTGGTGGCCGCTGGTGTGCCGCAGAGGCGGATTCTCGACATTACGGCTCCAGGCACGCAAGATGGAAGGCGAACGATAGTGCTTGAAGTCGGCGCCGAGCGCAGCGCTCCCTTCAACATGGTACGCCCAACGACAAAGCCGGAAGCGCTTGTTGTCCCGCTGCAAGAGCGGATCACAGCCGCCATCGCCGAATGCCGGATCAAAGGACCCGACAAAGAACTGTTTGGTGCGCTCACTGCTGCCGCTTTCCAGGGTAATCTCAATGAATTCCGCGAAGCGTTCAACAACCAGGCGTTTCGGGAACAACTGCCATACAGGCTAAAGAACAATCCCGATGGCAGCAGCGATGGTCGGCAGATCATCGATGTCGAAGTAGACGGTAGGCTGACCCGGAAGATGGGCATCGAGCTGCCGGTCAAAGCACCTAACACTGTGGTAATTCCGGAAGACGTTTTGGCTGGTCGAGTGACACCGGAAATGGTGCCATTCCTGAAAAAGCTTGCCACGGTTTCAGAACGAAGTAAACACAGAGCAACTGCAATTGACGATCTTGAGCAAAAAGGTAGCGCTAAGGAACTGAACAATGCGTTTCGAACGCTCGACGCCACAGCAGCGGTGCCTGAAACTGCGGACCCAGTTGAGGCTTCGCGTCGAATGAAAGCGCTGCTCAAGTTGAGTGATGAAGGAAATCAATTAGCAACATCGATTGTGGATCAGCTGAGCGGCAATCTTGGTGGCAGCGAAAGGCGCAAAGAGTTGCTGGAGAAGTTAAGCACTGGTGGCAGCGAAGCGATTGATGCATTGGCCCAGTTGAAAAAAAATCTGCCAGATGCTGAAAGCAAAATGGACGTGCTGCGCCTGAAAGCGATCACACAGGATTTAGACTCGACTTCTTCGGCCGGGACGTTAGATGAAGCCTTGCTCTATCTCGAAAATGAGAAAAGGTATGGCAACAAACTTGCACCTAAGGCCATCGAGATAGTGAAGACTGACCGTGCTGCACTCGACCTGAAGGATCCGGCTAAGTGGGAAGCAGCCATTGAGACCATAGCTGGGCTGGCTAAAACCAATCAGCATGCCCGCGATTTGCTGGCTGCAATTGTTGCTAGCAAAGACACTTCCGGTCAATGGCAAAAGTTGCCGACGGTCAGAAACGAGAACGAATACGCTACGCGCGAGTTGCCAGATATGGGTGCTTTGACGCCTACCCAGCGCGACGCAATGATACTGAAAGCGGTTCAAGGACTGAAGGCAGTCAGCGACAGTGCGATCGGCATCCGCAGTTCGGATGCCGCAGCGTTAGCGATGGCGCTGCGCGCCTCGGTGGACAAGGGAGAAACCGACATCCCCGTGGTGCTTGCCGTTAATGACACCTTCGCGAATATTCAAAAGAAGGTTAATCCAGCCACCCACTGGCGGTTGGCCATGGACCAAGCCATGAAGACCGAGGCGGCCCTCAATGGTATTTTTGCTGCCACACGAACCTGGGATACCAATGGCACGAAGGGATCGGCAGAGTTGGCGGTGCTATATACCAAACTTGCTGCCAGTGACAACAACAGGCATGCGCGCGGCGGTAAGACAGAATCTGGAGTGATCGTTAGCAATATTGGGGAAGGGTTCAAGGACCATATCGAAGAATTGAAAGAGGATGCGCTTCGCGGGAACCCGGATGCTATCTATATTCTTGGTGCAGTGGCAGGTGGTGTTGGTCGTGGCAATGAACGTGCTAACCGCACAGAAAAGGATGCCCACGGATTTTGGGTGCCAGGGAATTCACTTTCCGTGGATGCCAGTCAGGCTCTGATCAAGGCCTCGCTAGCTAGTCCTGATGTGCGGGCGCTTGCCATTGACATTCTCAGCTCGGACCGCTTCGGTGAAGTAAAGGATCGGGGGTTCAGACTTTACACGCTAGGCACCATTGCCGCCGGCAACCCAAAGGATATTCCGCCGAAAGTGCACGAAGCACTAAGGGCCGGTCTGAGCGACAAAGAGAGCCACCAGAGTGCAGTTCTCGGAATGCTGGCACTGGGCCCATCATTGGATGCCGAGGACCTGCGTTTTCTGGCACTGTGTGTACAGGCTGACACTGCGCCGCTATTGCAAATTGGTGCGCACAAATTTGGTCGCGGGCAGGGGGAGAAGCTGTGTGATGAACTGGCGAAACGCGCTGTAAAACCTGAGGCTACGTATGATGATCGGATCTATGCAGTGCGGGCTCTGTCTGCACTAGGCACCTACCATTCAACGACCAATAGTATGGATGTTTTGAAGAGTTTCGGCGGTGCCAGTGGTGCTGAGCTAATCAACACCTTGCAAGGCTTTCCTGGTGGAATGGAGCAAACAGACAAAGACGGATTCACTCCGGCAGAACGTTTTCAGAACGAAGCGGCGCTAGCGCTTTTGGACATTACGGAGCGAACTACCGACCCCTCCGCACAGAAAGCGGCGTTTAACGCGTTTGCCACGAGCAATTGGGGCAAGGCATTTGACCGGCGAATGCGCATGGACGAACAATACATCTCGGGTCGGCTTCAAAACCTGATGAAAAATAACCCCGAGAGTGTGGCGATCCAGCACGGTGTACCGAAACTTTTGCACTCAAGTGGTGCCAGCCCGAAGTCTCCGCTCGGGGAAAAGTGCGATGCTGCTCGTGTTGCGGCCGGCTTCAAAGATTGTGGAGTTAAATCACCGGACGAAGTGCTTCTCAGATCGTCTCAACTGGCAATTGTCAGATATGGAAAGGACAAGGTTGGACAAACGCTGGATAAGATGGCGTTGTTCAATGCTTTGCCTGCAGATGCGCAGCGGAAACTGAGCAGTTTTTCGGCGACCCT
This sequence comes from Candidatus Obscuribacter sp., assembly GCA_021772155.1. Lineage (GTDB taxonomy): Bacteria > Cyanobacteriota > Vampirovibrionia > Obscuribacterales > Obscuribacteraceae > JADYXS01. The sequence goes on along the minus strand of JADYXS010000657.1, from coordinate 2,250 downwards.
TCCGGAAGGAGCTACTTTGCCTCTGAACGGGCGTGCCGTTGAAGCGGCAGTTTTCAACCGACTTCCGGATGCCGAAAGAATAAAGCTGTTCGGCTCAGCGGCCTACATGCCGGAGAAAGCAAACTCCTTCGTTCCAGATCTTTCCCAAGTAATGCTCACTGCTGATCAAGTTGGCAAAATGAGCGACGAGCAGAAGAAAGCGCTTGGCTTGCCTGAGGCGCCGCTGCCCCGTGGATCGGCAGTCAGTTTACGTGGTGCCACGATCGATGCAAAAACATTTAATGGGCTGGCATCAGAAGTGAAATTTGCCATTATGGGCGCTGAAGGAAATCTGGAACCGGGGCGCGAGTTAAAGGATTTATCTCTGTTGGCGATTGACGCAGCCTCGTTCAACGGTTTAGAGGAGCCTCTTAAGAAATCTGTCAGCGCCAGCAGTGGAGTTCTAGATCCCACGCTGGTGCTTCGCCAGCTAGCTGATGGCACCATTGGCGATGCCTCCTCGCTCACCAACATCCTTGATCAACCGTTGGAACAATTGGTCAACGAATATCGCGGTGCGGCTCAAGCGAAAGCTAAAGAGGAGCTAGCGTCCTTGAATGCCCTGGTGGAGTGCCGGAAGAGCGCCGTTAAGGACATGGCTAAGACTGCCGATGACGGTTCTGGTTGGTTTAGCAAGCTCTATAACTCAGTATCTGGAGACTTCACCGAGCACCAGAAGCGGTTTCTCACGAAGCAGTCCGCGCATATTCATGATATTCAGAGCTTGGAAGTTGCGATTCATAAGCAACAGCGAGAGGTTCAACTTGCGCAAGCGCGTGTGAGCCTGTTCGATATTGCTGAGGCTAATATGAACTTCGTTCGCGCCCAACGCGAAGGCAAAATTCGCGAAGCTGATTTGATCGCTGTGGGAACTTTCGGCAAATACGGACGAGAGATTTTCGCGCTTGCACCAGACATTGCCGCGGAGTTTCGAAAGAATGGGCATGGGATTGATGCCAATCCGTTCGTCAGGCTGAATCGCACCGGAGATACGCAGTACGCGAGTTTGCCGATTAACTTTGAAATCGGCAAGCCACCCATTAACGGCACGTTGCCGGAGCTCAACAAGGCTGCCACGCGCGGGCTCGAAATGCTCGCTGGAGTAAAGCTCAAAGCTGAACGTGGCTATGCAGGAGAGCCAGTGTTGTTTTCTGATGCTGCAATTGTGCGTCAGGAAGCATTCGCTGGAATTGCTGCCAGTCCTACGATGACCAAGTTCAACCGACTGGTGGGGGACATCCACACGAACTTGCAGACGTTGGACGAGCAAGTGCGGATCATGCAGAATGGCGGCGATCGGTATGAAGCTTTTTTGAAGGATGCAAATGCGCGTGGCACCGCGATCCAGAAGGCGTTTGACGAACTAACTGGAGATGAGAAAAAGTATCTCTACGAAACGCGAGCGAGTTGGCGCAAGGCACTTCAAGACGGCAGCATAAAAGATCCGGAAGCGCGGGATGAATTGCAACGTCGCTGTGAGGGCTTGGAAAAGGGTCTTCAGTTATTTGATCGGGATGCCTGGGCTCAGTTCAATCCAGGCAAGCAAAAGACCCGTGTTGAGCTCGAAAGACAGCTGAAAGACGAGATACCGAAAATCGGTGGTGCCGATAAGCAGCCTCCAGATGATGCCCGCTACCGGTTCTTGGTAGCAAATAGATTTCGGGAAGGTCACCGTGGAACGGCCAGTGAAATGACTGCCAGTGAAATCAACCATCAATACTGGCACCAGCGTCGTTCCGAAGCAACCAAACAGCTGGTGGCATTGAACGCAGAGGCCAATCAGCGCGCCGGTATCGACAAGGTTTTGACGTATATGGCTTCTCCGGAAGCTAAGGATCCCTCGACCTTCCGCCGGTGGCTCAAGCACGACGGGCTTGAGCTAATGGCCACGATTGCAGGGGCAGTGCTGGCAACGGCGTTTGTCATTGCCACAGGCGGCTCCGGTGCACTGCTGATTGCTGCAGCCGCCACCGCAGGTGGTTTAGTATTCAGGGAGGGCATTAAGGAATTTCAACGCGAGGTCGGCATCCGCAACCAGGGTGCTTTGGTCATGGAATATCGTCGTGGTGCGATGGTGCCTGACGGATTTGGTGGCGAGCGAAAGATGGAGCTGGGACAAGATGTTGCCGAGGTATTGTTGGGAGACTTTGTTTCTGAGACTGCTATGTCCTTTGCTGGTGGCAAGGTGGGTCACTTCTTTGGCGGCTATCT
>JADYXS010000656.1 GCA_021772155.1 Candidatus Obscuribacter sp. | reverse complement strand
CGTTGACCAGACTCGCATTGCGCGACTGTCCGGGTCTGACGATGCAGGTTGGTAGCTTCGTCATTGAGAACCAGTAGCCGACCTGTGCTCGTACGCCAATCGGAGGCGTCCAACCAACGACAATTTCACCTTTGCTGCCGACTCACTTTGAGGGGTAGCACAAACACTCGTAAGAAAAGAACGAATCATGCTCTGCAAGCAATGCCCAACGAATCATCGTGGCCGCGCCAGGCCGCCCGTGCTCTGCAAGGGAGACTGCAGCACGCTGATCACATGGTTCAAAAAGTACTGCCCCACGTGCAGCAAGCGGCTCGGGAAGTGCGAGCACTGCGCGGAAAGTAACAGGAGAATGCGTGGTGAAAAGCGAACCACCACTGGTGGGCGACCGGGCTCAATTTCGAATTCGGTCGTCCGATAGAAGCACAACGGTAACAAGCCGCTGGACCAGCGGCTTCAAAAGGAGAATGTCATGGCACTGATTGGTGTCACTCGCAGCAAGTTCGAAAGCAGCATGCAGTGGTTGATCGATCGCGAATACGAGGAGGCCGCAAGGCTGCAAGAGGAAGCGGCCAGCTGGGACGGCAAGGCCGAAGCCTACGGCAACATGCTGACCACCACCTATTGGAGCACCTGGTATTACTATGGGTGGTCCACTGGTCCGAGCAAGTCCGGACAAGCGAATGCAGTGATCTGTCGGGAGAACGCGAGGGTCTGCAGGTCGCAGGCACAAGCGCATCGCGACAAAGCGAACGAATACAAAAGCATGCGCGCGAATGTGCTCGCCGAGGGACAGTTTGACCGCGAAGAGCATTACGATTCCTGATTGAACGGACCCTCCGCGCTCGCAGAGCGGGTTAGCTTCCAGCAAAGGAGCTTACCGCGCACAACCTGGTAACGACAGCTCAAACATACTCTCTGTGTCCTGCAGCCATCGCTGCTCGGAGAAGTGTGGTAACAGAACGAGCTGCCCTTAAGCAGCTCCGGATTCTTGCAATTGGATGGAGGACATCTTATGCGGAAGTTTTTATCGATGGCCGCCCTGACAGCCATCTGTATCGCGTTGCTCGTCGGCGCTCCGACGCACGCGCAGAAGCAATCGGCCAGGGCGCAAATCGAGGATCCGCCGCTCAAGGCTCTCGACGAAACTTACCAGCAAATCTGGCAGCATGTCACGGAAAGCTATACGGCAAAGCTGCCGCCGGACTGGGACAATTATCGCCAACGCTTCGCTGGCAAACTGAAATCCGCTGATGGCCTTCGCGGCGCAGTTGAGACCGCCCTGTCCTCGGTCGACGACCGGCGACTGCGCGTCCTCACCCGCGATCAGATCGAAGAATACCAATGCCGCCTGGAAAGCGGGTTTGTCGGACTCGGAATCAGGTTCAAGTCCCTCAACCTGGTGAACGAAGGGCTCTTGATCAAGACGGTGGTAGATGGCACCACCGCTAGCGATGCGGGTTTGACCACCGGCACGGTAATAACCTCAGTAGACGGCGTCAGCATGAAGGGCATGCGCTGGGAGAACGCAGAAGCTCTCTTCGCCGGTGAGGAAGCCAGCCTGATGAAGTTGGCGCTACTGAAAGACGGGCAGAAGAGCGAAGTTACCACCAAGCGCAACCCCGGAAAGACCCTCGGACTGGAAGTCGAGCTGTCCAAACCCACCTGCCTGTTCGAGATTGATTGGGTCATGTGGGAAAGCCCCGCGCAGAAAGCTGGCATCAAAGAACGCGACATTGTCACGCACATCAATGGCAACAATGTCGAAGGCGGGAGCTCCGCATGGATGATGAACCAGTCGGCGACCGGGCCATTGGGCACGGTCATTTCGTTGACTCTCGAGCGTGACGGTAAGCCCTTCACCGTGGAGATGAAGCGGTCGATAGTGGAAACATGGGACAAGTCCTTCGGCATGAGCACCCAGAGCTCCGACGGGCCGGGCGGGAAAGGACTCTCTCACCTGACGCTCAAAAACCTGGACTGGAACAAAGTGGTCAATTGGGTGGACGACCATGCCGATGACATGAACACCTATCCGGGCTGCATCCTCGACCTGCGCGGCGCCTCCGGTGACGACCCGGAGCTGGCAGCACGCATTGCCGCTCGCTTCATTGAGAATGGTCAGGTTCTGAGCTACGCCGGCAGCCAGCAGTCCAGGGTTCGCTACGTTGTAGCACAGACAGACGAGGGAAATTGCACACTGTTGGTAATCCGCCTGCAAGCCGTAAACCCAACTCTCAAGGCAGTGGAGCGGCGCATCAGGCAAGTGCTTGATACCAAGCTTGTGGTATTGGTCGATGACCGCACAAGCGGTACGGCAGAAGCACTGGCGCTGGCGTTGCAGCAGAGTGGTCGCGCAACTGTGGTCGGCAGCACAACGGCCGGAGTCAACCAGCTGGTGAGCACCAGAATCTTCACCGGCGGAGACCACCAGCTCTATTTGCAAGCGCCCACACTCACGCTGCTCGCGCAGGACAATCAACCAATCTCGTCGATTAGCCCGGATCGCAAGGTCTGGTGGGGAAACCCACTGGATACGGCTAAGGACGCACTGTCCGGGCGCCACTGGTACAACGATCCCGGCTACCTGTGCGTGGGCAGCATGCTCGGGATTCTGGCTCTGCTCATGGGCATCACGTCCTGGGTGAGCCGCCGGAATCGTCGCAGTGACGAAACACAGCTGATGGTTCTGACCGGGCCCAAAGAGCCGATGACATTCTGGCAACGGTCCTTCACGGTGGTAATGATCCTGGCACTGCTGGGCACTCTCTTCACGGTAGGGCTACTCTCCAAGCGAGCCAGGGAAACTGCACCGGAAGGAGCAACGGCGCAGCTGATCGCCGAGCTTCACCTGAATCCCGAAACGCACCAGAAGCATGAAGAAATGTTCCGACAACTGGCAAAGGAAATCGACGGACCGATCACCTTCATCGTGGTGCCCGATGCGGCGGCCAAGAACTGGATCTATCCCGGCATTACGGTGAAGTACCAGTGGGTCGACAAGGAAGGCAACAACATCTCCTCAGGATCTAGAAGCCTGGGTGCGGAAAACAAACTGCAAATGGTGAAGGCGCTCGAGATGGTGCAAACCAATCTCGGCTATCAATACCCACAGTCCAAGCCGCAACTGATCACCTGGCACCGGCAAACACCGGTGCTCCGGTGATCGCTAGTCAAACGATTCCACGATAACGGTCTGTAGGGGCGCGTCACGACGCGCCCCTACGCAATCAAAACCGGGCAATGCATGACGCACGCCCCTTCACCATCGAAACGTCCAAGAAAAGGAGAATAAACATGACCAAGATTCTTTTGTACGCTAGATCTACATTGCTGGCGATGTTT
>JADYXS010000088.1 GCA_021772155.1 Candidatus Obscuribacter sp. | reverse complement strand
CGATTTGTCCGCTATTCATCACTGCAACTGCCGTCAGTGGATTAACACTGGTAGGCATATTGTCGCTGATCTTTAGCTTTCCATCTTCGACGAAGTTGACGACCTTTCCATGCGCCAGTTCGACCAGTTCCCGTTTGAAGAATTTGATGAACCCCATGCCGATGAAGCTGTTCTGTCGGCCAAGGATTTCGCTGCTGATCGGGCCGTCGACCACGTCGTCGAAAGCGTGCGCAGTGATCGAGTCAACGTCGATGTATTTCTCGAACATTTGTACGTCACGATTTCTCACTGACACCACTACTGCAGTTAGTGCGTATGAAGGAGTCGTCGTCCAGTACCAATAGGCTAAGCCCAGAGCGGCAGTGAAAATCGCCACAGGGTAGATCAGTCGTTCAAGAAAGCGGAAGATTTTGTCCATGGATTCTGCGCTATGGTCCCAGCGTAACGGCATTATGCCCGATCATTCCAGCGCAATAGCCGTTAATCGGTAACGATACTGCGCACGATTTCCGACAAATTAGTAATTCTGACTATCTGCCAGCGCCCGCCTGGTTTCAGCAGCTGTAACTGGACTTCTACCTCGTGATTAACTTTGGGGCTGAAAAACCTCAACGGTACTACCGCCACTTGCTCGGTTGTCTTTATCTGGCCTAGTCCACGATAGTTCTTTTTTGTGAAACCGTAATCGCGTAACGTTTGAATTAGCGATGGAGGTTTCACCAATTCAAAGATCTGCCCTAGCAGCGATTTTGTTTGTTGTGGTGGAGGAGTTTCCTGCGGGTCTGTTCCGCTTTGCCTGACCAGCTCGTCGATTTGGTTTTCCAGCGATTGAACGACAGTAGGCTTGAACAAAGTGACCAGGCCGAATCCGACGATTCTCTTTAATAGTCCAACTCCGCCGGCCTTTTTTATCGGTTCTGAAACCAAATCATCAACTGCTGAGGAGGACAAACTTTGCACGTCCACCCAGTTGTGGAAAGCAACCACATCATGTTCTTTGATGGCTTTGGTTGCTTGCTGCACAGCATATTGCGGAGTGCTGGTCCAATACCAGAAGCCACCTCCGGTCACAATAGCGGCCACGATAAGCAGTAGTGCTAAGTGACGCATTAACCAGGACCGAATATGTAATTCAACGAATCGGCACACATCGGACAGTATCGAAATCCCTTGTCTCCGTCGATCTTACTGCCGCAGTTCCCGCAGAAGATCGTAAGGGCAAGCGTTTTTCCACATGACGCGCAGAATCTGCCACCACTTGAGCGCTCGCCGCAGAACTGGCAGTTAAGCGCTACCGGTGCAGTTGCTGCCGGTGTACAGTCCTTGCACAGTCGAGTAACATTGTTCCAACAACCCGTTTTGCAAACCCATCTATTGCATTCTGTACAGTAGCGGAAATGGGCTTTGGCGCTGTTTATGATTGAGGCGAGCGCAACTTCTTTAGCCTTTTCGTTCACGGCTTGATTGAGCACTTTGCCGGCGGCGCCAATCGCTTCACTTTCCATGAATTTCTTGGCGTCTTCGACAAACTTGGCTGTCATGTTCGCCGGATTGTTTTGAATCGGACTTACCCATGAGTAGGTGCAAACATCTTGGCGCGGGTAATTTGAGCTCGTCAGGAACTCCTGCCAGCTTGTCCGGCTTCTGTCGCAGAAAAACTCGAACTGAAAGCCTTCTGGCTTCGAACGGTCTGCATATCGCTTGGTGAACGCGATTACTGCCAAGGAATCTTCTCGTGGTCTGGGATGACTTTCATTATGCAACGTATTCAGTTCGTGCGCGGCGATGCCCGGTTTTTCCTTAGTTTGCACGCCTATGGAAAGTTAGCGCTTTGATTTCGTTGCCAGCTGTTCGTGTTGCTGGATGTGCGCTTGCACTGCTTCGCTTTGAACTTTTCTATCCATCAAATCCAGCAGAGTTTGATATTCCTTGAGTATTTCAAAGAACACTGGATTTTTGAAACCTTGGGACATCCAGCGGACAAGCACAAGTGTTTGCCGCAAGGCAGTTTCTGCTTCTATCAGAGCACCGGCTTGGCGGTACTTCTGGGAAATTGCCACGATTTTGCGAATTCGGGTTGTTGGGTCGTCGTTACCTTCGAGGGCCTCGATTTCCTTAACTACTTTAGTTGAGTCCGTGTACGTCTTTGGTTCGTTTAACAAGTCTGACACTGAAGATTGATCTTTGCTGTCAATAAATGCCTGGCTGTTGGCGCGCATGAAGCGTGCCATTTGCATTTTTCGCGCTTTCTCCAGACGCTTCCATTCCGCGTCAAAGTCGCCAAAGTCTAAGTCGTCAAAAGAGTCGCCCAGTGCATCGAGCATTTCTTGAATGGTCCGCGGTTTTTCGCGTCCCTCTTCGCCGGATTTTTCGCCGATAAAGCGCAGTGCAGCTTCTAAAGGTTCCGCATGTTTTGGACTACAAAACTTTTGCAGTGCGGCCACTGTGGCATCTGCGTATGCTCCTTCGGTGTTGAAGAAATATTGGTTGAAGCCGCCGTTGCCGACCTCACCGTCGACTATCATGATCAGATGGAGCCACTTACCTTCTGGAGTCAAAGCAGCAAGGAAGTCCATTTCGCTTTGTTCTTCCGGCTTTCGCTCGAAAAGATGTGTCCAAACGGACCGAACGACGTTCTCATCCGGGATGCTCCCAAAATAGCCTTCGCACATGCGGGGCACGTCGCGCCGAATCAGGCGGTCGAATACTTCGTTGCTATCCATCGTCTTCATTTGCTTTGTTCCTTGCTCACGAATCGGTATAGCTTATCCTCTTTTCTGACCAGTTGAGGCTCGCAAGCCTCAGAACCAGCAATTGATCATCAAAATTTTCGAAGTGGGAGACTGCTGAGGCTCCCGGAAAAAGCTAGGCCTGGAGGCCTCATCCTGGACGAGCTTGGTCAAAAGCCGGTGGCGTCTTGGCGATCTGCTGCTTTGAATCTCGGCGACTGTCTGGGCGGGTGACCGGCAGCCTGGGGCCAACCGCCCGTTCGCTCAGTTTGTAAAAAGACTAGATAAGATAGTAGATTGACCCAAAAGACTAATCGCGCGAGAGTCCGACAGGGCTGGGTTGGACCCATTCCTGTCGGACTTCTTCGCGATTAAGTCAGCGCTAATCGGGCGCTTTGCACTTAGCTTGTTAGCTTCGCGGTCGCCAATAGCTCCTCGTCGACTGAAAGCTCTGCCAGTGCTTCGTCGAACGCCAGGATAGCTTGCCCGTCAGTTGCATCGTTGGTCAGCTCAGTCTTGAACTTGACGAGGTGAATATCTGTGACATCCTCAATCAGAGCCTTTGCCGCCAGACAGTTACTGATCATCGCGTCCCGAATGTCCGGACGATCAGCAAAAATAGTGTGTGCCAGGCGAGCGTCTTCTAACGCTACCTTGAGCGCCTCTACACTTGTCACCAGTCGAGTTGTCCACCAGTCCAGACAACTGACTTGACTCTGGTAGTACCGTCGGCGTTCTTTCTGGCGGGCTGTCAACGCCAGTTGCTCCCCAGAATTTTCGGAAGCTGCTTCGAGCTGGCGCACGAACTGCTCTTCATGGAGCATGCCGCGCATCTGGCGCGCATCACGAAGCGCACTTCGCGCCTGCTGAAGATTGACATCGACCTCGCGGTACGCCGCTGCCAACCTCACCATCGTGATGTTTGGAAGGCGTTCGATGAATCGTAAGTCCAGTTCCTGTAAATCGGTCTTGCGCGCCGAGGCTGGTTTATCCAGCTCAGCAAATGCTTCGGTAAGCGCTTGCCTTGCTCGCCCTGTGGTTGCATCGCTTTGGAGCTCACGCTCGATTCTAGCGACGGTTTTCAGCCGTTCGCTCAGCAGGTTTCGAGCAACCAGGCAGTTGTTGATCATGACGACTTTGAGTGCCGCGTCCGATTCGGAATTGAGCGACTGTGCTGCTTCCGCAACTTTGATGATGGTGGCCGCTAGCCGCTGCAGCTCCGGCTTGTCCTTAGGCAGTGAAAGTTTCAGGATCAGGTGCGCATTGGCATATTGGCAGCGCAAGCCGTTTTGGGACCGCATTGCCGCTCTGAGCAGCTCAGCTTTGCCGGCCAATTGCGTCATACGAGCAGCGTATTGCTTCTCGTGCAGTCGTCCTTTGATCTCCTGCACCTGGCCCAGCGTCAGCGGTACATTGCTGTGCTGCGCCACGGCGCAAGTATGCGCCAGCAGTTCCAACAAGTCGTTTCCTTGCGTGTCACTAATGAACGCCAAGTCCTTGCCGGCATTCAACCTTAGTGGACGAAACTCAGGGCGGATGATGGTTTCATGCAGTCTCATGATCGTTTCTCTTTTCTGCTTGAGCTTAAGATTGGATGGAAACAGAAGCGCGTGCTCAAGCATGCTTCTGTCTGCCTGCTGTTTTGACGCATACCAATCAGTTAGAGAGACTGGCAGGTATGCATAGCGCCAAAACAGCGTCACCGAAGTCACAAGACTCCGGTATAACAATGCGTGATTCGTTCGCCGCCGTGCTACTTCAGTTTGCCGTCGGGGCCAAACGTGAGGGCGAAGGGAACGTTGGGCAGCCAGCTTGAGGCCGACAGCTTGCCACTGACCGTGGTGTCACCGTTGGCATCAACCACCAGCTTCGCTTCCTTCAGATCCATCGTAATCACCGACAGCTTGACGGTGACGCCCTTCACATTTTTGATGCTGACGTCAGTCGAGTTGGGATCAACGTCGAACTCGACACGCTTTTGCAAAGTGACCTCCGCTTGCGGTTCGGTCATGGTGGCAGGGCCAGCATTGTCGAGAATGAAATGGTTGCCCTTACGTGTGATGGACTGCGGACTGGCGAAGCCGAGCAGGTCGGCAAGCGGGCCGACCTGTTTCTTGAAATCGGCATAGGGGACAGTGGAGCCATCGGGCACCGCTCCGAGCAAGGTCTTCGTCGAGGCAGGTGAAGACGCCATCGTAACGGAACTTTTTTCTGCCGCTGTCGTTGATTGGACAACGGTTTGCGCCGGTAAGGAATCGATTCTTTGGTAGGCGACAAAAACGAGAGCGGCTGCAACACACAGCCGCATTGTGTGCGGAAAGAACATCGGTAAATCGTTTCTTGTGGTGAAGCGTTTTTCGTTGGCAAACTACGAACGCTGCACATTTATTTGGGGCGATGGAATGCGCCGCGGTTTCAAGTTTGGCTGTTGATTTGGTTCAGGGACCATAACGTCCACATGGAAGAGTGAGATTTCATCGGCGTTTGTTGTTACGCCAACTTTTCTGTCTGTTCGCCTTCACCGTCAACTGCCGGCTGGGTCACTTCTTTCAAAGAAAGTCCGACACGACCCTTTATCAGGTCGATCTCAATGACCTTCACCCGGACGACTTGCTGTGGGGTCAACTGCTTTCGTCCGTTGCGGACGGCGCTGTTGTACTGGCTTTTGTGGATGAGCCCGTCGACACCATTGGCCGCTGACAGTTCAACGAAGCAACCGAAGTCTGTCAGGCGGGAAATGGTGCCTTCCAGCAGATCTCCGAGCTTGATGCTGTTGAGGAAAGCGGCCTGACGCAGCTGTTTAATGCTCAGAGCCAGTTGTCGCTTACCATCTGTCGTTTCAGCGCGCAGCACCTTCACCTGAACCTGCTCGCCAATCTTGATCAGTTGTGCGATCGGCACCTTGGTGTCGCCGGAAATCTCGGAACGGTGCACGAGCCCGTGAAGACCTTCACCAACATCAACGAATGCGCCGTAGTCCACCAGGCGCACCACTTTACCTGAGCGAACATCGCCGACAGTGAGGTCGGCAAATAGCTCATCCCGGCGCAGGAGTGTCTCGGCAAGTTGCTCGGCCAGGCATACTTGGCGATTGAAGATCAATTTCCTGAGGTCCGGAATGACCTGGTCTACTTTGACTTCCATTTGGCTGCCGACCAGCGTTTCCAGGGAGCGCGCGGCGGTGCCCAACTTCGTGTACGGTACGAAGCCATGCAGTTCACCTGCCACCACGTTCAAACCAGCAATGCCGCCGGTTCTGTTTCTTGCCACCTTGGTGACTCGGACGCTTACGTTGGTGCGATCGGTCAGGTGCTGCTGCATGCAGTTCCAGGACTGGGCGCGCGTCGCCGAAAAGATCGGGCCGGTCCATTGCTTGCTCAACCTACAAGACTCATCCTCTTCGGTTACGCTCAAAACGAAGAACATGGTGCTTTGACCAACGGACAGCTGTGCATCGAGAAGCTCTTCTGCAGGGACTAGAGCTTCGCTTTTTCCGCCGAAGTCCACCCAAGCACCCTTTTTGGCATCGATGTTGAACACAGTGCCCTTTATCATGGTTCCGCGCAACGGCGTCACCGGGTTGGAATACTGAGCCATCAGTGCTTCCATTGTCGCGTCGTCTGTAATCGTGTCTAGATCATTCATACTCAGGCTCCACTTTCGTTTGTTGGTTCCTCCCACTTCGGTTAGTCAAGAAACAGAGCGACGGCTACTGTTCTGGCAATAAGCACAAAAACAAAAGCCCTCTCCGAACTACTTGTGTAGCTATTTCCGGAGAGGGCGGGGATGCTGTTTCTGTGGGTGTAAGTGCTTAGTTGCGGTTGTGAAGATGTCGGAGACGGATAGGAATTGACGCTACTGCAATGCTGAGAATCGAAGCAATAAAACGGCAATCAAGATTCTGTTGAAAGCCTTGATAATGACTAATAAAGACTAACTCTCGCGAAGATCACTTGGCGCAGCACCGCTAAGACAGTCTGGATAAACGACAGCTCATCGAATACGACTCAGCTTATGGTTTGCTTTCGCGCGCGTCGATGTAGGCTGCAACTGCTGGGTTGCGAGTCAGTCTGCGATAAACTAAAATCCATATTGCGAAGTTCCACGGACCGTCGCGTCCGAAAGGATGAGGAAAGTCCGGGCACCATAGGGCTGGTTGCTGGGTAATGCCCAGTGCGCGTGAGCGTGAGGATAGTGCCACAGAAATGAAAACCGCCAGCGGTTTTCCGCTGGTAAGGGTGCAACGGTGCGGTAAGAGCGTCACCAGCAAAGTCGAGAGGCTTTGGCTAGGTAAACCCCGCTGAAGGTGCAAGGCGAAGGTATATCTCAAGGATCACAGTGGCCCGCTGCTTTGAGATGCTGATGCCGCTAGAGGGTCCGGGTAACCGGACTCCAAGATAGATGACGGTACATGACAGAACCCGGCTTACGTGGGACTTCGCAAGTTTTTTGAAGCCAAGAGCAGTGCAGTTTAGGGGAGTCTTGCTAGCTTTGCTAACCTTCCTTGTTGTAGTCTAAAGTCTGAAGGAACTTGAGGTCTTCAGCGTTCAGGTTGAGGGCGCGTAGAAGATCCGGACGTCGTTCAGCCGTTCGCTTCAAAGCTTGCTGGTGGCGCCATCTTTCAATATCGCGGTGATGCCCGGATAACAAGATGGCGGGAACTTCCATGTCCCTAAACACTTGTGGCTTGGTGTATTGCGGTCCTTCCAGCAAGCCATCTACAAACGATTCGTTGGCCAGGGAATTGGCTTTTCCGATGACTCCTGGAACCAGTCTGCCAGTGGCATCGATTACCGCCAATGCCGGCAATTCGCCGCCGGTCATGACGAAATCTCCGAGCGATATTTCCATGGTGGCAACGGCGCGAATTCGTTCATCGAATCCCTCATAATGACCGCATATCAGCGTTATGTCTTGTTCCTTGGCAAGTTCATTGGCGACACTTTGCCGAAATGGCTGCCCTTGGGGTGTTAACAGAATGACCGGACTGGCCGGTGCTCGCTCGATTGATTCAAAAGCCGCATAGAAAGGCTCTGGTTTCAAAACCATCCCGGCCCCGCCACCATATGGGGTGTCATCAACCTTGCGGTACTTGTCGGCGCAATAATCGCGCGGGCTGTAGGTTCGAACCGCAATGGCGCCTGCCTGAATTCCGCGACTGACGATACTGACAGAGCAGTAGGTTGTAATGAGGTCCGGGAAGAGCGTGATTACGTGGAAGCTGAGCATTCTTGATACCGCGTTAGGCGAACGTTGATTGTACATGGGTAGATGAGTGAGCGATAAGCAGAAAGCTGCTTAAACATTCTTGCTTTACATCCTGCGTACCCGATAGCTTAGGGCGTCCATCTATATTTCCTTGCGCACGGCCTTCAGTCTCCAACCCCTAACAACAGAGCACATTCTGCCTTCTTTACCCGCTTCATCGCGAGAAGAGCAGAGCTTGTTTGGAGTTGGTGACTACAGCACAGTCATGGGCTGACTGTTCTGCGTGCTCGAGTTCTTTTGCTTTAGGCACCGCATGCGGTGCCAGAGGAGAGTCGATTATGAATCACGTACTCACTACGGAGCCAGCACTTCCAGGCCTGCCCGAACGCATCGCCAACACCACGCTTGTCACTCACAAGTATGGATCTGTCGGCGCCTGTCAGGCACTTGGCTCATGGCTGAACGCGGTCGCCAAAGAGAAGTATCCGCTCTGTCGAGATTCGCTGAACGATGTGCTGCCTTTCGATCCGCTCTACGATTTTCTGCGTCGACAGTGCGAGAAGCTGACAGTTGAACATCTGCGTCCTTACATCGCCTACATCGCTGACCGACAACTTGCCAAGAACTTCGCCGGCAACCAGAGCGGTTATGACGAGGCTTCGGCCAAGAACGAGTTGAAGTACGACGAGGCGGGCTGCGCCCAGTTCATCGCTCAGTTTCGCGCCTGGGCAAACGTTTCGGGTGCTGATGTTCTGCAGTGCTTTTTGGAGCGGGCGGCGATCAACGAGGTGATCCTGCTTTGCCCGAACGAGTCCTTCTTCTGGAGGCTGCTGGATGACATCATCGAGTTCCCCGTCGGTGCGTGGCGTCTGCGGCAGAATGCCGTCAAACTGCGCAATCAGTTTCACTTCAGTTGCTGGCAGAAATTCGGCAAGCTGGTGCCACTGCAAGAACTGCATCTGCTCATCCACCAGCACGGTGAACAGCATGAGCAGACCGACAAGCTGATGCGCACTCTTACTTCCGCCGAATACGCCTATTGTGTCGCCGCCGGCGTTGTGGTCATCGGCGAAGTTGAAGGGATGCACAGCAAGAAACACATGACAGCGCAGCTCAATCCGCTGTTCTTAACCACCTGGCAGCGTTAACCGTATTGCCTTTGTTGGCAATGCATTTTCTTCCGGGCTAAATGAGGCACGGCAGCGCTGGATGTGCACGCACATTCGACACTGTCGGTGGTGCCTACCGTTATTTTGAAAGGCTATCATGACTGCAAGTACCAAACCTACCGCAAAAAGCGGTGGCAAGAAAAGGCATGTGGAGAACCACAGCGCCAGTAACAGCCTGACAATCAGGCTTCGCATTCTCGACGAACCCGGCATGTTCGGCAAAGTCACCACCTTCATCGGCAGCATGAATGTCGACGTCGGTGCTGTGGACGGCTTCCGCCTGGTCGATGGTTTTGTCGAACGAGACATCACCGTCTATGTCGCTTCAACAAAGCAAGGCACGGAACTCGTCGCCGCGCTGGGCAAGATCGATGGCGTCTCGGTGGTGCACACGTCGGATCCCATCATGCGCATGCACCTTGGTGGCAAGATCGAAATCGCTTTGCGGCGTCCGATCAATACGCGGGAGGACCTGTCCCTGGCTTATACGCCGAGCGTAGCCATTCCCTGCATGGAAATCCATGCTGATCCGAGCAAGGCCTACAACCTCACCATGAAGGGCAACACGATCTTGATCGTCAGCGACGGTTCTCGTGTGCTGGCGCTCGGCAACATCGGTGCCAAGGCTGCCCTGCCCGTCATGGAAGGCAAGGCGATGCTCTTCAAACGCTTCGGCAATGTCAACGCAGTGCCGATTGTCCTGGAGAGCCAGGATCCCGATTCAATCATCCGCACCATCAAGGACATCGCGCCTGGCTTCGGCGGCATCAACCTGGAAGACATCGCCTCACCAGGCTGCTGGAAAGTTGAGCGAGTCTTGAAGGAGCAGCTCGATATTCCCGTGTTCCACGACGACCAACACGGCACGGCCGTGGTTGTCCTTGCCGGTACCATCAATGCCGCCAAGATCGTCAAGAAGCAACTGCGGAACCTGCGTGTCGTCGTCTCCGGCGTTGGCGCCGCGGGCATGGCTTGTTGCCGGCTGCTGATCGCGGCAGGCGTCAAGCACCTGGTCGGATTCAACAAGGACGGCGCTATCTATCGCGGCCGCGAAGGTATGAATGCCGAGGAGCAATGGTTGGCGTTGAACTCCAACCCGAAGAACGTCAAAGTCACCATGCGCCAGGCGCTCAAGGGTGCCGATATGTTCCTTGGCCTTTCCGTCAAGGGTGTCATTGACGCGGTGGACCTTAAGGTCATGCGTCGCGACCCAATCGTGTTCGCCCTGGCCAATCCGGAAGCGGAAGTTGATCCGGAGGAAGCCGCTGAGTACGCCCGTATCGTGGCGACCGGCAGCTCGCAGTATCCGAACCAGATCAACAACGCTCTGGTGTTCCCTGGTATCTTCCGCGGTGCCTTGGACTGCCGCGTGCCCAACATCACCGAGGAGATGAAGATGGAAGCGGCACGCGCTTTGGCCGCTGTGATTCCGCCGCAGAGCCTGCGTGATGACTTCATCATCCCGAGTATCTTCGAAGAGAAGGTGCATCTGGCGGTGGCCGCAGCGGTGGCACGTGTTGCACACCAAACGGGCACTGCTCGTCGTGTGCTGCGCAAGAGCTAACGCGTCGGCGTAAGCGCGAACGGCAGCAGCCGAGGCGTGGGAATCCCCCACGCTCTCGGCTGTTTGCCTTGTTGGTAAACACACTATAAAAGATAGTATCTGGCGGTCTAGCGCTAAGGGAGTTGCACAACACTGGATCTAAACGCTTTCCGGCGCTCCGTGGGAATGTGCATGGGATGCAAACAAAAAACCGCCGAGCAATCAGCGGTCTTCGATGGTGACGTCTTCGAATTCTATTGCACTGGCGGTGCCGGCGGCTGGTTTGCCGCTTCGGTTGCAGCAATCAGTTGGAGTAGTGCATTGGTGCAACTGTCACTGGAGTCTCGCACCGCTCTGAACAGGCTTCCGCTACCGAGCATCAATGTCATTGCAATAAGCACGCCGACAAACGCGATCACGGATGAATATTCAGTTAAAACAGTACCAGTTTTATTTCGCCTGCGTTGTTGCATCTTAGAGTTCCCTGAGTGACTTAGAAACGAGATTAACATGGCATACTAATGTCTAATAGTGAGAATTCCTTTATATGGTATATACGCATTAGGACTCCGTTGTGAGCGTACAACAAGGACTTCCGTATACCTGACGTGTAGCCACTTGGCGTCTGTTGGTGTCAAGCGCAGCAAGTGGTGAGAAGTATATGATATCTCTCCAATGTTTGTTCATTGTTGCTCTAACCAACTTCATGATGTCGCCTGTCATAGCACGGGGCATGCGTTGTTGGAACGCTGAAAAATGCCGGAGTAGGTTTTCCCCTAGGTGAGCACCGGCGGCTTGAAGTTGCATATTTGAATCAATGGTTGCACCGGCGATACCATGTAAGCTCGCTGCCAAATCGAATCAATCACAATATTGTATTGAATCTGGTGACGAACTTTTAGCACCAGTTGTTACCGCGGCGCAAATTTCGCGTACGGATCAGCCTTGCTTCCTATCCAGCCTTCCGCACTTGGGCGGCTTCTCGTATAGCTTTTGCGCGATTATAGATTTTGTGGGCATCTTCGAATCTTTCACTGTGGCAATAAATCCATGCCAATTTAAGGAGGCAGCGTTCGTCTGTTTTACTGTCTGGTCCGATAACTTTCTGATCGATGTGCAAAGCGCGTTCATAGAGCGGCGCGGCCAACTCGTATTTACGGCGTGAAAAATAGAGTTCAGCCAGATTTAGCATCATCGCCGAAAGGATTGCGTCTTCGTCGGTGAAAATCCGCTCGTAGAGCAACAACACCTGTTCGTAAACCTGCTCCGCTTTATCAAAATTCTTTTGCTGATAATGCAAATGCGCCAGTCTGTTGATAACGGCGCACGGTGGCGACTGGCGGTTACTTAGCCGCTGAGCCTCTTCCAGTGCGGCTTCCAGCATCGTGTCTGCCACGTCTGTATAACCCTGTCTGTAGGCCGTAACGCCTAATTCAATGTATGTATTACAAACCGCTGTGGCTATCACGGCGGAACCCCCAATATATGCGCTTCTCGGTTGCAAAGCGGCTATGAGCAGGTTACCGGTCTGACACCTTCAGTCATACGTGCTCTGATGAAGTTGCCCACTGTATGTGTGTGCACATTTATTGTGGGAGTGTGCAATTCAACTGCTGGCCTTTTCGGTGCTAACGAGGGAATAAGGCTACTAATGGAGAATCACCTAACCAGCTACCGGCATGATCAACACCGGACGCAACTGAGCGTTCGATCCGGCCACCGGTGGCGACACCTACCGCGGATGATTTTCGTTAGTTCTCTGGCGATTCCCTTCGCAGCCGCACTGCTTTACTCGGTGGTGGTAACTGGGATCTCGTTCGGATTGGTGTTTGGCGCTTTTCGCGCAATGGGCTATGAACGCCTGGTCGAGATATTTTGTGGTTGGGTTTTCACAGCTTTGTTGTTCGGACTAATGAGAGTTTTGCTGGTTCCGACAGGCAGGTTTCTCAGAAGAGGACGGCTTGAAGGAAAAATCGAAACGACCGCCGATCGGCATCAAGTAGTTCACTTGCTGGTTAAGTTAGCCTCTATAAACGAAAGACTTGGACGGCGCGTTATTGCTCAGTACTATCGCCAGTCAACGGCGACTCTATCAGTGCAGCCAGTCGATAGACCGCTTGTGCCAATTCCCAAAACCGATGTGTTCTCGGCGTCGGTGGGTGGCGATGGAGTTGGTGGATTTTTTGGCCCAAATTTCGGCTGGCTCTCGCTCACCCCCTATCATCTGGCACACGAAGCCGACATGCTCTGTCCGGAGAATTCACGCGTTGTAATCAGGCTTGAAGACATTTGCAAAGTCGAAGTTAACCGGCGGCGCTTTCAGACTCCGTTCATGACGATTGATTTTGAATACTCCGGTTAACGGAAGCAGCTGCGCCTGAGCCCTATGGCTCGGTTAGAAATTGAGCTGCCAGGGCGATACCTCAATAAATTGACACTCTGGAAGAATTGGATAGACGAAGCAGTCGAGCTGCGTATGGCGGCTCTCAGGCGACAGCAAGAGTGGGCTCCTGCGGTTCTATGCACTGATGGGCCGAGTGTTTCTGATTCTAGTTTGAGCAAATAGCAGTCTCAATTTTGAGCGATACTGTTACTGGGTCGTATAGTGAAAAGGTCCTTAAAAGCTAAACCCCAGTTATGGGGCGTAGCTTTCGCGATTTTCGGTGGCTTGGCCGCTGAATACGCGAAGAGGACGCTTTAAGGCACAACCTTGATTGTCACCTTGAACTTCTTGAAGGGACCGCTCTTATTCCAGGGTTGTCCGTAACCCATCTCGATCGTCGAGGTGCCGGCAGCTGTCGTACTGAAGCGGAAAGATTCGACCCCGCCGACGCCAACTTTGAACTGCCCTTTGGCGTTGGGTGGGTTAGGGTTGCCGATGTACGTACTCTTGCCTTGCTGTTTCACGGCCTTTCCCTGGACGTTCGGGACGCTCCAGGAACAGCCGGTGCTGGGGTTGCTTTCCAGCGAGATAACCAAGTCGGTACCAGCTTTTAACGTAATGGTTTTACCGTCGTCGGATTCGCTCAGGTTTTGCGTCGGCGTTGTCGCTGTCACCGAAGGGGTGTTCGTTAAGGACTTGGCGGCACCTTTGGCGTCATCCGCCTCGGCACTGCAGCCACACAACACCACTCCAGCCAGCAATCCGAGCAATCCCAGCTTCTTCGTCATGAACATGTTCAAATCTCGTGCACGCTTATTTCGCGTGGCCCTGTTTGCCAGGGCATTCCTTGGTTCTTGCACGACAGTGCAAGATGTTAGAGATGGAGAGGCCAAAGCGCTTCTCCATCTCCCTTTGAGCAGTCCAAAGTCAGGCTCAGTCCTGATTTCGGTACTGCGGATAGCGCTCTTGCATGTCCCAGGTTGAAGTGGGGTCAGGCGTGTAGTAATAGTCGCGAGTGGAGCTGCTGTCGTACGTTTCCTGCACGTTGTCCGCCGAGGTGTAGTCCTTTTGGGACGTAACAGTTCCGTTGGAGTCGCGCGTCTCTTCGTGGGTCACAGTCCCGTAGTATCCGGTGACGGTGCGATGAGTTGTGGTACCGTCGGCGTTGAACCGGACAGTTTCCACTAGCGAGTAACCGTCGTCAGACATCACAAGCTTTCGCAGAACGGTCGTACCGTCGACATCCATCTCTTCGACAGAAATGACTGTCCTGTTCGTGTAGTAACCGCCATATGGGGACGGACGTTCCACGATGTGCTGTCGATATTCTGCTGTGCCGTCGGCTCGGTGGCGAGTGACGATAGTTTCGTTGGTACCAGGCTCACGCGTGATTTCCTTCGTACCGTCGCGCCTGTACTGCGCTTCTTTGGTCACGACTCCGTCGCTCGGGCCCGAACGGCTCAACCACTTCTTTCCACTTTTGTAGTAGTAAGTGATTTCGTAGGCTCCGTTTTTGCTCACGGTCTTCTCGGAGAACACGCGGACGCCGTCGTACCAATACGTGACAGTGGTGGTTGCGCCGGCCGAGTTCTGAGAGATGCTGAATTTCTTTGTCAGATCATCGCGCAGTTCGTGTCCGCCGATGACCGTTTTGCCGTCAGCTGCGAAGATCTGTTCGATGCGGACGGTGCCGTTCTTTGCCATGCGACGGTATTCAGCCTTGGTTTTGTCCGGTCGCATCTTGACGATGGCTTTTTCGCCATTGCGATAGTTGATGTGTGTTTCCACTTCAAAACCGGTGGAATCGATGAAATGGCGGCGAAGAAACTCTTCCGAGTTGGGGGGCATCATCTCGACGGTTTCTTGCGTTTTCGGGGTCACCACTTGTGGTGACGGGGGTGTGATTTCTTTGTCCGGACCGTTGCAACCTGCAATGAGTGACGCGAAGATTACGAGTGTCAAGACCAGTGCGGTGTTGCATGCAGTGCGAATTGTGGCGCGCATGTTGTTACCTCTTGGGGAAAAGTGGAAGTGCGCTTGCAGCTTCCTAGATTCGATTGAAACGAGTCTGTCTGCCCGTTTGCGGGCATTCAGTTGATACCTTCTCAGAATCAGAATTAGCGGCATGCAAAAACACAACATCGTCGGAAAGACAATGAAGGGTGCAAGCTGGCAATTGATGATTGATTGCGGTGGGTGTGGGTTCCGAGAGTAAGCGAGAAGGTGATAAACAATATCTAGCAAGCGCAGAGCGCTGATTCCAGCTTGACTAGTGCAAACATTGCTGAGCGGACAGTACTACCTGGAAGTCAAATGGAATACAACCCTAGCGCGGCTCGTGCTCTTTACCAGGCGTCGCCCCATTGGTGTTCGGTAACTAAGCGATATAGTGATACTCGTTTCAACAAAAACTCCGGTGGAGCCCTTCGCTTTTAGGCGTCGGGCTCCACCGGAGAATTGTTAGTCAGATGGCGATGTCACAGACAGGGAATGATCAGCGCACCGTTATCGACGTCCGCAACGCTTGAGGCGTGAACGGCGAAGAGGAAACGATCCGCTGGGAACCAGCCCTGCCTCGCTTCGCGCAGCGGGTTTGTGAGATGCACCCGTCCACGCTTGTAGCCGTTGACCACGATGAAATGGAACAGACCCTGGTTGCGACCGAGCGCCCGAGCATATGTCCCTGTCAAAAGCGGATTGCCGGCGTCGATAGCAGCTTTTATGTGCTCGAACGTCGGAATCTCAGGCCTAATGTCACCGCCCCGATTGAGGTAGGTGCGTAACGTGGACATGTTGTCGCCCCACTTGGGGTTTTTCTTGTTGAACTGGTTGAGGTGTCGACGTAGCTTGGCGCGATTGCTCAGTGCTTCGATCTGATCGCCGGGAAAAAGCAGCGGGTTAGCCATTACGGCGGTAACAGAAAAACCGTCCGCCAGAAACAAGCTTCCGTTATCGAAGGCAGTGGTGCCCATTTCTCCGTAGTGGAGCTGAGCCCGCAGATCCTTGAGCGCTCGATTGATGCCGTAGTAACCGAGAATTATCTGTACGCACGTTGGGCCGCAGTCAGGTGATCCTTGTGGTTGGAAATGAAGCGGAACTTTTAGTAGTTTCATGGACACTTTCGTCGATCAAAGGCTGTTTGCGCCGTCAGGCAACAAGCAGCGGTACGGGAGGACGAGCCGCCCTTACAGATTTCAAGCCAGCATGGAGCCCTTCGCCGTTTGCAGGTGTTGGGCTCCACAGCCGGGCTGTCGCTTCCTAGTCGGCGTCCTTGAGGGTCGCCTCGGTAATTTGATCGTTGGCGATCAATCGCTGCAGCAGATGTTCGCACTCCATTGGGGACATCTGCGGTTGAATGACCAGAGTCAACAGTCCGGTGGTCGGATTTTTCTTGAAACCGCCCAGGATTGCGCCCTTTCCAAAGAGCTTCATGATGTCTTCCGGGTCGGCATCGCGGCAAACAACCGTCACCGGCTGTGAGTATTCCTTGGAGTTAAAGATGCGTCCGGCGCCTATCGTGGAGACAAGCACGATCAACGTGCAAATGATGCTTGCAGCATAAATGCCGAAGCCCGCACCGATTCCGGCGCCCACGGCTAGCAAAATGAAAGCAGCGGTCGTAACCCCAGTCGAGTTGAAACTCTTCTTGAGAATTACGCCTGCTCCAATCATGCCGATGCCGCTCATGATTTGTCCGGCCAGTCGAGTCGGGTCTCCAGTTGCCCGGTTGGCCAGAACGATATCACCGCACATGGTAATGAGGGCAGCGCTGCCGGCGATGACCATGTAGGTTCGAACGCCAACGGCCTTGTGCCGGGAGCGTCGTTCCAGACCGATGAAGAATCCGAGCAGAAGCCCGACCAAAACTCGTGGGACAAATTCGATGTGGGGCAAAGCCATGACCCAGGTCATGACGTCGTTCAGCGAATCTGTGAATGTGTTAGCGATTACTGACAGAAGTACAGAGTCCATAGACACCTCGCTTTCTAATGCGTTGTTGACGCGTGCAAGTAAAAGCAGAATGCACTGATGTGCACATCGCGATAGCAGCAAACTTTACGCGTCAACGACACGTCAGAAGGTTGTTCAGATAGGCGAATACTCTGCGGTTTAGGGGTTTTTCACTTAGGGTGAGAAAGAAAAGAAGATCTCCACAGTAGTCAATAGAGCGTTGAAACCCAAGACGTTGACCCTGTCTGTAGTTATAAGTTTTTGTCATTTCATGATTGATCAATAGACGTGTACACACGTCTATTCACGTCTGCGCGCGTTTGGCGAG
Source organism: Candidatus Obscuribacter sp. (assembly GCA_021772155.1). Classification (GTDB taxonomy): domain Bacteria; phylum Cyanobacteriota; class Vampirovibrionia; order Obscuribacterales; family Obscuribacteraceae; genus JADYXS01. The sequence goes on along the minus strand of JADYXS010000088.1, from coordinate 6,462 downwards.
CAAGCAAATGCAGCTGGCGCAAGCTGCGCAACGTAGTGTCGTTGGTGTCACTTCTGCGGGAATAACTTCATCATGCAAGTGATGATGAAACGGATATCACAAATTTTAGTGTTGGGATTGACGACTGCATTTCTCAGTAATGTTCTGTCTGCATCTGCGCAATCAGGTTTCACCGTGAATGGTCGCAGGGTAAGTGGAAGCACATACCAGGCCTACAAATTGATCAATCAATCCCTTCGTTTGATGCGAGAGAATCGAACTGTTGAAGCCTGTCAGCAATTGAAGAGAGCAATTTTGCTTGATCCAATGGTGCCGGAAGCACGAAGTATGTATGGGATGGCGCTTGCCCGGCTCGGTAAGTCGGATGCTGCCGCAGAACAACTGCGAATGGTCATCGCTGGTGATGCGCCTGCAGTTAATGCGCGTATTGCCGCGTTGTTGAATCTGGCGGCCCTCTGCCAAGGCTCCGGTAAAACGCAGGAAGCTTTGAGCATGTACAAGGAAGTGCTCAAGCAATTTCCGCATCATAAGATCATTCCGGCAATCAAAGAGCGCGTGACGCTTTTTGAAAAAGAGATGGCGCGTCAGCGCAAAACGAACCACAATCAAAAACAAGAGCTGATGGATGACACTAGCTACTACGGCAACGTAATCGGGCAGGGACGAAAACGCTGGCCAGCAAGCTCAATGCCCATTCGAGTGTACGTTTATCCAGCAACTGGAATACCTGATTACAAGGATGACTACAACACCATATTGCATTCTTCATTTGAAGAGTGGGAAAAAGCATCGGCAGGAAAAGTGCGATTTGCCTTCGTACCCACATCACGCGATGCAGACATAACCTGTACATGGGTTGTTGACGGCACATTGTTGGAATCTTCTGCTGAAGGCGGTGAAGCCGATGTACGGTCACTCCAGGAGAGTGTAGTCAAGAGTGTGATTATGCTCTCTTTGAACAACAATGATTCTCCATTTCCGTTCACTGACAATTTAGTCCGTACGTTGTGCTTGCATGAGATCGGTCATTCGTTAGGATTGTTGGGGCACAGCATGCGTACGACTGATGTGCTGTATTGCAGCACTCCGCTTGTTGACGCGGAGATGCACCTAAGTAAGCGCGATATCGCAACAGTGCGCCAGGTCTACAATTCTGATGTTAATCCGCTATCGCAGGCGCTTGCTACGCTCGAACGAGACAGCCATGGTAATGCCGAAAATATTCTGCGATTTTCAACCGTCGCGTTGATCGCAGTGGCTTCTTCTGTGGCGATATTTCTTGCCGTTCTGAAACGAGTAAGCAAGAAGAAGCCAAAACGCAAACTGCCATTGCACTGAGAAAAGCACTGCTCAAATAACCAATCGTCATTGCAGATAATCGCTTGCAGGGGCGTGCCATGCACCGTCCGGGCAGCGCACGGCACTGCCCCTACAAAGCGAAAAACCGAGGACAGGTCCTCGGTTTCGCGAATTGGAATGGGTTTATAAAACAGTACCTAATTGCACCAGAAACGTTAAATAGGGCAAGCTGCATCAAGCAGCTTGCCCCACAAAACTATCTTTTCTTAGCGCCTTTCTTAACCGGTTTTTTAGCGGCTGGCTTAGTTGCTTTCTTAGCAGGCTTAGCAGCAGCTTTCTTAGCAGCCGGTTTGGTTGCTTTCGCAGGCTTAGCCAAGGTCAATGATGGTTGCTTAGCGCGACCGTTGACGATGTCCTTGAGCTCTTTACCAGCGCGGAACGCAGGAACCTTAGCAGCAGCGATTTTCAGCGGTGCCAATGTTCTTGGGTTACGGCCAGTGCGAGCTTTGCGCATGCGGCGCTCGAATGTTCCAAATCCGACTAGTGTTACTTTGTCGCCTTTGGAAAGAGCTCCGGTGACCGTGTGGATCAACGCGGAGAGTGTACGTGAAACTTCAGACTTTGGTTGACCTGTGGCTCCAGCCACTTGTTCAACGAGCTCAGCTCGATTCATTTAAATTTCCTCCTTACGGAAATTGCCATTCCAACCCACTTCTGCGGATAATATCACTCCGTTCACAATTGGACAAGTGATTCTGCCTTGCTAGCAGAAATTTTTTTTGGATTCGTTTTTTCAAACACGCATGCCACCCCATTTGTAGAGAGAGCCCAAAAACGCCACCGGCTGGACATTTGATTCGCACACACAGTTATTCGCTCCTGATTAATTCACTCATCTGCAATAGTTCATTCATCGCATTTGTATCGGATGCAGTAGAGCCTATATCTATGGGACTTAGGAGCCAGCAGGTTTTCAACAGGAGGCGTTTAGGGCATACGGCTGAGGACGGCTAAACAAGCCGTACGCGTGCGATTGCGCGATTTAATCTATAATGCGTTTTGGAAGTCCGCAAGCAATTGATCCCGAGGAAATTTGAATGATATGCACTAAGCGAATTAAGCTGCGAAGCACCTTTCGAAGTGCATCTGTCTTGATAGCATCACTGTTCTTAGCATTTGCGTTAGTGAGTGCAGCCACGTCTGCAGAGCAAAAGCCACTGCCTGTCTCAATTGCGAAGGTTTCGGTCAACTGGCCGATGTACAGATTTAATTCTGCGCGCACCGCATCATTAAATTTCGCCCCACAATGCATTGCTACGGGCAAGCGCAAATGGGTGTTTCCTGCAGAAGGTGGTATCGATTCATCTCCTGCCATATATAACGGGCTGATATTTGTTGGTTGCGACGACTGGAATGTATACGCAGTGGATGAGCGTAGCGGCAACATGGTGTGGCGCGCAAAGCTTGGTGGTCAGGTTAAATCATCACCGGCCGTCGATGGCACTATGGTTATTGTTGGTTGCGAAGATAGCAATCTATATGCGCTAGACAGCGCAAACGGAAAGGAGATCTGGAAATTTAAAGCGGGCGGTCGTTTGAGTTCTTCACCATGCACGGTGAATGGCACGACATATGTGTGCAGTTGGGATGCGGCACTCTATGCCATTGACAGCAAGACCGGAACTCTCAAATGGAAATTTGCCGGCGCGGATCCGACAAATGGAAGAATGACTTCGTCACCGGCGTACTACGATGGAACAGTCTACGTGACATCGCATGACGGATTTGCATACGCCGTGAATGCGTTGGATGGCACGCTCAAATGGAAATTTAAAACTGCTGACAAAATCTTTTCCTCTGCGCTGGTGATGAACAACATTGTCTATTTCGGCAGCTGGGACCACAATTTCTACGCTGTTGATGCCCTGACAGGAAAAACAGTTTGGACATACAAAGGTACGGAGAATTATTCGATCTCTCCTGCTGGAGCCGACGGAAAAATCTTTGTCGGCAGTGACGATCTCAAACTGTATTGTCTCAACGCTGCCACAGGAAAGGTCCTCTGGAAGCAGCAGATAAATAGTCCGGTGCCACTGCTTTCATCAGCACCGGTTGTTGCCGGTGGCTCAATTTACATGGGAAGTTCCGATGGCAATGTCTATTCATTAGATACGCGCAACGGCGCAATCAAGTGGAAATTCAAAACCCAGCGACCAATCGTCTCTAATGCTGCAGTCGGTCCGAGCGGTGTGTGTATCGGCAGCCAGGACGGGAATCTTTATTATCTCTATTGAGGTTTTTCATGCTCAGAAAACGTGAAGCGCTTGCGTTGCTGGTCGTATGTTCCTTCGGATTCACGATGCCGTCGGCCAATGCTATTAAGGTAGCGAAGGCATCGGTTAAAGCAGAAGAGAAGGTGCATGTCACTGCCCCAGCCAAGTCTGATCAGCGCCGGTCAGCTTCAAATCTGTTTATGTGGAAGGTTAGTTCCGGCCACGAAAGTGCTTATCTCGTTGGCTCGATACATATGGTTCGACCAGATTTTTATCCACTTCCTGCGGAGATGGAAAATTGTTTCGACCAGTCGTCGAATCTTGTTTTGGAAATTGATGAGAGCAAAGATGACCCTGCCGCCACGCAGATGTATGTCATGAAAGCAGGCCTGTACAACGATGGTGATGTCCTCAACAACCACATAAGCAAGCAGACAAGTGAAGCCCTAGAGAAATGGATTACTGGGGCAGATCCGACGACGGCGCGGTCCATGCAAAAGATGAAACCCTGGTTCGCCAGCATTATGATTCCGGTATCAGAATTACAAAAACGTGGCTTCGATACGAAAAAAGGAATTGACAAGCACTTCCTTGAGAAAGCGCACTTGCAAGGGAAAAAGGTTGACGAGCTAGAAAGCACTGAGTTTCAACTCAAGATGCTGTCCGGTTTTTCAGAAGACATGCAGAATAAGCTTTTGCTTTCCTCATTGGTCGATGCAGAAAATGTTGATCGGGACTTAAAAGATCTGGTCGCTGCCTGGAAGCACGGCGATATCGAACTAATGAATAGCGTGGTTGTCCGGGAAGAAACTGCGCACCCGGAGCTGAAACCGGTCATGGACAAGCTGCTCTACGAACGCAATATCGGTATGGCCGAGAAGATATCTGAATATATCCATTCCGGAAACACAGCGTTCGTCGTTGTCGGATCGGGGCACCTGGGTGGCCCGAAAGGACTGATAGCGCTTCTAAGAGCGAAGAATTTTAAAGTTGAGCAGGTGCAAGCAAACTAGTAAACGCGGTGCTTATGGTTTGACCCATTGCGCTTCGGTTATGCTTTCTATGGTTTTTATTTTTCCGTTTTTGACAGAAAAGACAAACTTCCAGAATGGATGCTGTTCCGAAGTCGTGAAGCCTGCTCCGTCTACCAGGACGACCACTTTATCTTCGTCTGCCTGGGCTACCTTGAAGAAGTGCACAGCTCGATAGCCCGGTGGCCTCTCAGCATCTGGCTCATCCTTCTGACGGCTGAAAAATGACCCATAGCCAGCTGGCGATTTTATATATTTGCCTGGAATCAGTTTGCGGAAATTTTCTGTCAATTTCGGATCGCTGCTACGCTGTTGGGCATTGTCCCACATAGCCGGCAACGAAATCAATTAGAAACTCATTTGCCTGTTCGACCGCCTTATGGATCGCTGCATTTGGATTGCCATCGGCTTCGACAGCAGTGAGAGTCCCGGTGCTCTTGTCTGATAAGAGTGCCGTCGAGAAGGTCGCTTTCACAACATCACCAAGTGCGCAATTGCTCGCATCCTTGCCCCAGTTGGGGCTGAAGTTATTGATCTGGAGAACTTTCACGTGGCCGCTCTTGTCACTTATTTCAAGTTTTCCACCTTGAGCGTTGTCGTAATAAAAGACGGTTCCGCTGGTGCTGGCCGAGGTCGGCATGAGGACAAAACCAATCCCGCCGACAAGCAGCAACCCACCAACCACACTGCCGATAATAGCTGGGCTCAGTCCTCGAGGTTGGTTAGCCTTGGCGCGCAAGTCCGTCATCGGTTTGCGGTTGGCTTCGCTCTTGAATTTAGCTGATGAAGCCGCTGAAATTTGGTTGGCTGTTATTGCCGGGATTGCGCGCGTCGAGACCAGCAGTGATTCAGGTATTTCCACGCGCGTGTCGCTCAACCCGGCTTCCAGAGCGTCGCGAAGCCCGGCCATATCCTGGAACCGGTCCTCAGGAAACTTTTGCAGGCATTTGAGCACAACTCTTTCCAAACCCGGTGGCAAAAACAAGTCCGGGCGCAAGTCAGCAAAGCGCGGCGGATGCATTTGCATGTGTTGAGAAGCGGTTTCGATGCTGTTCTTTCCGCGGAATGGAGGTTTGCCCACCAGCGCTTCAAACAGCGTGATGCCGAAGGAATAGATGTCCGACGTGCGATCGAGGGCCTTGCCCATGCACTGCTCCGGACTCATATAGATAGGGCTGCCGAAGACTTCGCCAGTCTTGGTCAGGTGTTGAGACTCTTTGCCGGACCAGGGCATCAATTTAGCCAAGCCGAAGTCGACGATTTTCACGAAATCGGGATCGCCCTGATGATTTATCAGCAGGATGTTGCTTGGTTTTAGATCTCGGTGCAGGATTCCCTGGGTGTGCGCGTGCTGTAAACCATCGGCCACGGCGGTGAAGATTTTGACTGCCCGTTTTGGTTCCATCGGACCGTCGAGCTTAATTAGATTAAGCAATGGCACGCCTTCCAGATACTCCATGACGATGTAAGGCTGCCTGGTGTATGTGATACCGACGTCGTAAAGCGTAATCAGATTCGGATGGCTCAAATGGCTTGCGGCTTTGGCTTCCTGCTGAAAGCGTTTGACACTGGAATCGTCCTGCGCCAGCTCTGCATGGAGCATCTTCAACGCCACAAGTCGGTCCATCATTTGGTGACGCGCCCGATAAACGGAGCCCATGCCACCTTTGCCGATCATTTCCAGAATTTCGTACTTATCAGCCAGAACATGCCCGATCAGCGGGTCCGGCTTGTCTAAAACAATCAGTGCTGTTCCGTCGTCAGCGCACTGTGCTACGTCACCTTGGTACTCCCGACTACAGGCAAGGCACATTTTACGCGCTAACAGTGGTTTTTCTACGCCCTCGGCGCTCACAAGT
>JADYXS010000087.1 GCA_021772155.1 Candidatus Obscuribacter sp. | reverse complement strand
GTTGTAGTCGTTGCGATAAACTTCTAGATTTCTAGCCAGCTTCAGTCTGGCTTCCAGAGAATTGGGATAGCGCTTCAAAATGGTGCGCAGTTGCTCAAGGGCAAGGGCATCATTGCCACTACTTTCCAACATTTTGCAAAGCTGGAGCACCCAATCAATCTTCGCCGGTTGGAGAGTCACGGCCTGTTGTAGATATCGTCTGGCTTCGGTGAAATCCCCCCGACGTGCCTTCACCATGTATGCAAGTTGAAGAACGCGCGGGTTCCGTGGTTGAGCAAGCAATATAGTCAGCTCTCGTTCGGCATCGGCGATTTGGTCCCGTTGCACCAACGCGCTGAGCAAAACGATACGGGCTGCCGATGAGCCCTGTTGTAACCGAAGCGCATTTGCCGCATAAGTCTGGGACTTTTCAAAATCCAAATTTTGCAAATAGATTTCTGCCAGGGCGATGATTGGTTCAACATCGCTCGGATTCAAGAACGTTGCCTCTTGAAACTGGGCGATGGCATTTTCAATCAAACCGGCGGACAAAAGAAAAGTGCCGTAGTCCATGTGCAGCTGCGCGTTTTTCGGACTGGCGGCAATTCGTCTGTCCCAGTTGGCCTTTGTGTGACCGAGGGCACTGCCATACGGAAGAGACTCGCTACGTGATGGACCTTGCGACAACGCCGAAGGGGCAAAAGGGGCCATGACGAGGCATAAGGTAGTCGCAATTGTTATTGTGCGCAAAATGAACACGTCTAAAGCCACCAGTGGGGCGCCCCTACGGCCGAATGATATCATGCTGATGAGTTGTCGGCGCCGGTGGCATGTCAGAGAGCAAAACAAAATTCAGACGTGAAACCGCAGCAGCCGACGGCCTTGCAGTCCTGTCGCTGGCCGGTCTGGTATTGGTATCAGGACTCCTCATCAGCCTTTACACGATATTTATTCGACAACTGGCATTACGCACGAGTTCGGAAGATTCAGTTAAGCAGGCAGCAATGTTTGTCGCCCAGGAGCTACGCAAAGTAGCTGTGGAAGATCAGTCCTTCGGCTTGGTTGGCTTGTGCGACTTGAAACTGGACGAAGGAGAACCGCGAGCATCGATAACGAGCCTCAATCGTATTTATGCGACACTCAGGCTGGATGATTTGGTCAGCAAGCAACTGGAAGTTCCAGCGATGTCCCGACTGATCGAAATTGATTTTGCGCAAGTCAAGAAACTGGAACTCAGTCTCCGTGACAAGATCAAAAAACGCGTCAGCAGCGCTGTTGCAGACAACAACAACTCTATTTTTGAAAAGGCCTACAAGTTGGCAGCAGGCTCGTCAAAATCAGACGAGGAGCTGATAGACCTGCGGATTAAACTGGGCTCGCTGAAATCCGCCGAATTCAACTCCGGTATGCCGGTGAGCGGCGATCCAAGCGATGTCAGGATTGCAGCCAATGGCACCTACTTGGCCGGTGTAGACATACCGATAACATCGACCGGCACAGCACGCTTCTATCAATTGGCTCCGGAAACGCAATTGGTCATTAACCCGGAGTTCGTGGAAGCACAGGGCAAACAGACACCATCGGCGGTGCTAATAGAAGCAACCTTCAAGTCGTCCAACCGAAATCACCGGATAGACGTTGTGCAGACTCGTTCGGCTGTGATAATGCTAGGCGGAATCAACACGACGGCACCAAATTCGGTGCTGATGGTAAGCTTCCCTCAAGGGATGCCTGGCGCCTTTCACTCTCTGCGTGCCCTGGTCTCAGCCAAAAGTGAAAATCCTGGATCATGGCAGCAGGCAGCCGGCGGAAGCGTTCCGGGCAGCGGACGTCTGGCGGCTGCATTTGCCATGGACACCACCGAAATGACTTCCGAGGACGCGTTGCAAACAGCGTACTATCACTGGTTACGTTCTCTGGGACCGAAGCCCCGAATGGATGCCATTGAGCGCCTGTTCAACTATTCATGGTCCAATGTCGCAGTGCCCGCCGACGATACAGATCAAACAAAGCCGGTTAGCGTACCTAACAGCGCCCTGACTAAGGACACCGGAGCACGAGCCTTTGCCGTGTTCTATCAGTCCGGTCCCGGAGGCGCCGGACAGGCTGTATTGAGAAACGCTTTTGACGCAGGTCCCAGCTCTTCGTTTCTGCCGCATTCGGCGATACCACTGGATGTCGATCAACATGGCAACTGCAATTTCGCCGGACGCACGGGCTTCGACCGCAAACTGATTGCAGACTTGCTCGAACTGGTTTACGAAACGAACCTGGTGGCAACTGAGTCGACAAACGTCGCCAAATCTGTGATTAAAAGATTGGACCGCGCCGAAGAACAGGCGAACCGGTCGATTGATCTGACCAATGAGGAATTGTCCTCCATTTCCAACCGGCGATTACGCCTTGAAATGCCTGGTGAGGCTTCAGCGGAACTAAAATCGCTGAGAAAAAGTGAAGACGAGTTACGAACGTCGATAAGCTCCCAACGGGCAAAACGCGCCGAATACCAAGAAGTGAAAGAGCGTGCAAACCAGATCTTATTGAGAGCCGAAACGGCGGCACAATCTTCTTTCGACCTTTGTGCAAATATGTCGAGATACGCCCAAGACGGCGTGTTTCGTTGTGAAGACAACAGCGCTTTCTTGCTCGGATCGGAATACGTATTCAGACCGATTTCACGTTCGGTGACTGAAGATGAAATCTATAAGATCTCCGGAAAACCATCCGTCTGGCTTTCTCTGGTGAATGTTTTGGAACCGGCTCCAGATGACCTCGTAGCTGAAGGACTGACGGCACTGGAGCGGCGCTCGAAATCTTCAAGGAACCGAGCCAGTGCGCGATTTGTCGTCATGGAGGCGCGCACGTTGTCCAGGTTAAAACCCAGCGTCCTGGTTCTGAGCCACTCTCCATTTGCTGATAGCGGCATCCCCTCGGGGCAGTTAGCCTATTACGCGCAGGATGCATTCAACACTGGACAGGATCCGCCGGTTGGTTGGTCCCTTTTGATCCGCGATGCAGTGGCAAGACTAAACACGAATGTGATTTTCTCGAGCCAAAACAAATGGTGCATGAGCGAAGAACAGGCCGTGTCCTCTTGCCCTACCCTGGCAGTGGAAATTCAGGTCCGCTCTCCGGTACCATTGATTCCAGATCTGCCTGTGGGCTCATTCGTTGTGAACCCGACCACCCACGAGCGAATGTCCCAAATACCACCGATGCCGGCCAACATGCTTTGATTAGCCCACTGTTACATTAATGGGATATAATATCGGGAGATTAATATGCTCATTCCCTCCGAAATCGAGCGATAAATATGCGCCCTGTTCCAACAAGAAGTCGCCGTAACGCGCAAACCCTAATAGAAACGGTCGCTGGAATCATCTTCATGATTCCCATCGTGCTTTTCCTTTTCGATTGCGGGATTCTGCTTTTAGCCAACACGGCCAACGACGACCTGGCGAAGCAAGCGGCGCGGGCAGCTGCCAGTGCGATACCGAATCCGGCTCTGACCGCCGTTGAAATGGCAGACCCTAATATTCGCAATCCGAAGTTCAAAGCGGCGGGGAAAAAGGCAGCCGAGTTAGTGGTCAGCAATTACGCCACTGGCAAGACGGAAGGCTATATCACGGAAGTGCAGCTTTCTGTGCTCTGGTACAACGGTCCACCGTCAATGGCACTAGGCGTTGCGCCCCCGTCCGATCCAGCTGGCGACCCGGGCGTTGGCAACGTTGCCGTTATTACCAGCCTTCTAGCCAGGGCCCCTGTGCCCTTTCCAGGTTTTGACTGTACCAGACGATTCTTTGCCCGGGCAGTCGAGCCGATTGTCTCCCTTCCGCCGGAATAAGCTTACAATCGGCTAACAAGACTGCAAAGCGGTCGCCCAGTATCAGAAAATGGCTCTGATACTGTGAGGGATTCGCTTTGTTTACTGGAAACTGGAAAATTGTCGCCTGGCTGCTGTTCTCGCTGATACTAGCTGGCGCTCAACCGGCCCTTTGCCAGTTGATGCAGGCCAGCCAACCGCGCCTGGTCCTGGTTTTGGTTGTTGACCAGTTTAGCTACGACTACATGAACCGGTTCGGCGATAAATTCGGG
>JADYXS010000655.1 GCA_021772155.1 Candidatus Obscuribacter sp. | reverse complement strand
CGGGCGTGACATGCCGCGGCAACTGCTCGAAGAGGGACTTGCCCAGTGCGTCGCAGTTGCCGTGCCCGCGGTTGCTCGCGACGCCGCGCCGTGACGCCAGCCATACTCCATCCGATGGTTTCGGTCAATTTTGGAACCTGACATCATCCATGACGCTTGCGCCCCCTTTTTTTTGCACCTGCACAGCTTTCGTGGCTTTGAGCCCGGTCGACGCTGCATCGTCGCACGACCGCTTCAAGGTGCTGAGCCTCGCCGATCAGATACCCGCTTGGGGTCGGTTGCAATGCCACTGCATGGCTCACCGGGATTGCCTGCTTCCTGGCAGCATCGGACCTCGTCAAGGTCAGCCGCCGTACCGGTTCCCGCGCCGCAAAGGCGTTAACCGCGACAAAATAATCTACCGACCGACTCGGAGTACCCCGGCTCTCATGACCTCAACTCTTCGAACCGCCCGGTGCGGACCCGCATGCCGGGTGGTGCGGCAGGGGTGCCTCCGACAATGGAGGCCCCCTATGCCGATTTCGTTGCCGAACTGATGGGGACGATTTCGTACGCCAAAGGAGAATGCAGCCATTGAATCTATCTTCACCGACTACGGGTAGTCGAGAAGCTAACCGGCAGCAGGCCGGCGCGTGTCAGATTTGCTTGAAAGCCACTCCTTGGTATCAGCAGTTTGGGCATATTATTAGACTGCTTGCATGAGTTGAATTGCCAGTTTATTGGCGCTCAAGGTTTCGCTATCCACTAATCGTTTCAACCACCATTTCTATGGCAGTCATTGATACCGAGCACGAACGAAAACGTCTTGACGTGCTGCGGTCTTACGGCATTCTGGACACTCCACCGGACAACGGTTTTGACGAGATCACCGCACTGGCAGCGTCCATTTTTGAGGTGCCGATTGCCCTGATCTCACTGGTCGACAAAGACCGCCAATGGTACAAGTCCAAAGTTGGATTCGACGTATCGGAAGCACCCAGGGAAGCGTCCTTCTGCGATGCTGCCATTCAGAGCAGCGAGGTGATGGTGGTGACGGACGTCACCCAAGATCCGCGGTTCATGCATCACCCTTTGGTCACCGGTGAGACGGAGATTCGCTTTTACGCTGGCGCGCCCTTGCTGACGGCTGAGGGCTACGTGCTTGGCACTCTATGTGTGATCGATCGGGTTGCGCGGGGGATGTCGCAGCAACAGCGGGTCACTTTGACGCTGCTGTCGCGCCAGGTCGTGACTCTGTTGGCCTTGCGCAAGAAAAGTGATGAGTTGTCAGGTGCTTTTGTGACTCTGCAGAACTTGCACCATGGCCTGCAAGAAACCCAAACCAAATTGCACGAGAGCGAGCAACGACTGCTCTTTGCTCTGGATGCGGCAGAAATCGGCGATTGGAATATGGACCTCCGGACCAACGTCGCTCTCCGATCGTTGCGGCACGACCAGTGCTTTGGTTACGCCGAGGCGGTGCCCAAGTGGGGCTACGACACCTTCCTGGAGCACGTTCATCCTGCCGACCGCCAACGCGTGGATGCCCTCTACTCTCTGGCGATGGACGGCCAGGGCAACTATGACGTCGACTTCCGCGTTATCTGGCCGGACGGAACTGAACGCTGCCTGTGGTCCCGCGGACGTTTTGACTTTGACGACCTCGGCAAGCCTTATCGGGTCGCCGGTATTCAGCTCGACATCACTGAGCGCAAGCAGTCCGAGGCTGCGCTCATTGCCGCCAAGGAAAAAGCGGAGACCGCCAACCAGGAACTGGCAAGCTCCAATGCCGATCTGGTGCGGTCTCAGACGGCTCTGACGGCAACCAACCAGCAGCTGGAGGCTCAAAACATGCTGTTGGACGAGAGTGAAGTCCGTTTGGCCGGTGTAATTGACTCGGCACATGACGCGATCATCAGCATCGACAGCCGGCACAAAATCGTTTTGATCAACCCTGCTGCACAGAAGATGTTCGGTCACGCCGAAGCAGCCATGCTGGGGCAAACCCTTGACGCGCTGTTGCCGCAGCAATTCAGGGCCCAACACAGTGACCACGTTCGGTCCTTCGTCAGAGAGGACACAAGCTCCCAACGCATGGGTGGGGCGCGACAGCTGTACGGGCTGCGCAGTGATGGAACAGAGTTTCCGATTGAAGCCTCGATTTCGCGATTCCGGAGCAATGCGCAGTGGCAATCTACCGTCATCCTGCGCGACATCACGGCCCGGAAAAATACCGAGCTTAAGCTTCAGCGTAGCGAAAACCTTTTTTCCAAGGCCGAGGAACTGGCAAGTATCGGCAGCTGGGACTGGGATTTGACGGGCGAAGATTCCATCTGGTCGGATGCGCTTTTCACCATTTATGGGCGGGAAAAGTCCCTGGGTGTGCCCAAGTTTGAAGCTTGGCAAGAAACCATCCACCCGGACGATCACGAGCCGCTCGAAACGCTTATCAACCATGCGCTCACCGACAAACGAAATTACGCCACCGAATTCCGGATCCTCACCAAAGACACTGGCGAACTGCGCTACATAGACTCCCGCGGTGAAGCGGTCCTGGACGGCGATGGCAAGGTCATTCGGATCCGTGGGGTGGACCAGGACATCACCGAGCGCAAGCAGGCGGAATCCCTGCTGCGCCTGCTCGAAGCCAGTGTCGCGCACCTCAACGACGCCGTGATCATCACCGCTGCCGCGCAGCTCACCGCGCCAGGGCCGCGCATCGTCTTCGTCAACGAAGCGGCCGAGCGGATGACTGGCTACACCCGCGCGGAACTGATCGGGCAGACGCCCCGGCTGTTTCAAGGCCCAAGCACCGATCAAGCCGAGCTCAGACGCATCAGTGCCGCACTGCACCAGATGGGGTCAGTTTTTGCCGAACTCATTAACTACACCAAAGCCGGCACCGAATACTGGGTCGAGCTGAACATTACGCCCGTGCTGTCGACTGCGGGCGTGACCACCCATTTTGTGGCCATCGAGCGCGACATCACCGAGCGCAAGCAGACCGAGGCAGCGCTCATTGCCGCCAAGGAAAATGTAGAGGCCGCCAACCAGGAACTGGCACGCTCCAATGCCGACCTGGAGCAGTTTGCCTACGCCGCCTCGCACGACCTGCAGGAGCCGCTGCGCTCGGTCGCCAGCAGCGTTCAGTT
>JADYXS010000654.1 GCA_021772155.1 Candidatus Obscuribacter sp. | reverse complement strand
CGCGAGTGCGCCGAGCACCAGCACCTGGAAGGCCACCCGCGTGGCGCGCATCTCGATCAGGGACATCGGCAGGCGGCGCTCCTTGTGTCCAATATTCTGGACACAATATACCTGGCTAACCAGACCACAGGTGCGATGATGGCAGCCAGTATGAGCATCCTTCACGTCAGCCACATCACAGCGGCGCTTCGTAAGCGGTTTGCCGAAAAGGTAGACATGTCGGATCTTTCGCCCAGGCCGGACCTAGACAACTTCTTGCTGACTAGAGCCCTGTCAGCCTTTGCGATCGCTGAACTAGCTAAGGTGGACGACGATATTGCGGCGCAAGCGGTTGTCGATGGTGGATCCGATAACGGAATTGACGCGTTTTATTTCAACCGTTCAGAGAGAACGTGCTACCTGGTGCAGTCCAAGTTTATAAAGAACGGCAACGGAAGCTTGGACAGAGCCGATGCGCTCAAGTTCGTTGCTGGAGTGAAAGACCTTCTAGAGCTCAAGCTTGAGAGGTTCAATAAACTGTCAGCAAAGAGCCAAGACATTACGGATGTGCTGAGCGATGCTAACGCTAAATTCGTGTTGGCATGCGTGTATACAGGCAAGCAATCACTGGCTGCTGAAGTCCTTCAACCACTCCAAGACTTAGTTGATTCATTAAATGAGGACGACGAAATAGTCGCGCTATCTATTCTGAATCAAAAGCGTCTGCATGACATCGTTGCTACTCAAGCCCTCGGAGAATCGGTTGACTTGGTTGTCATGCTCCAAGAGTTCGGGACGGTGCGCGAGCCTTACAGGGCTTACTATGGCCAAGTAGCTGTAGCCGATATTGCGCCATGGGCGTCTTTTGGAGACCGACTCTATCACCGTAATATCCGAGGATTTAAGGGTAGCACTGATGTCAACGACGCGATTGTTGGAACAGTTAAGGCGGCACCGCAACATTTTTGGTATTTCAATAATGGGATCACGATCCTTTGTTCCCAACTAGCCAAACGTCCGCTCGGCGGCGACAGCCATTCTAGCGGCGTCTTCGATTGTAAGGGCGCAAGCGTAGTAAACGGAGCGCAGACGGTTGGGAGCATCGTCGCAGCGCTCTCAGGCGGCGTCAATGGCTCGGCCAGTGCAAGGGTGTTCGTGCGCTTGATTTCGCTCGACAATTGCCCGCCTGAGTTCGCATCGGCACTAACCAGGGCGGCCAATACGCAGAATCGCATTGAGAAAAAAGACTTTGCGTCTCTGGATCCGCAACAGGAACGCCTGAGGTCCGATCTGCTGTTGTCGTTCGACAAGGAATACGTATTTAGGAGTGGGGACCGTACTCCGGCGCCAGATCAAGGCTGCACCCTGGATGAAGCCACGGTGTCGCTGGCTTGCGCGCAACGCGATGTCGGTTTATGCGTTCAGGCCAAGAGAGAGGTGGGCAAACTATACGACAGCATCGAAGCGCCACCCTATACGCTTTTGTTTAACGCTTCTGTGTCAGCGCAACGTCTCTGGTATGCGGTCGAGGTGTCACGGATTGTAGATGTCGCATTGAGAGAGCAGGAGTCTCAGAAGGGTGGCAAAGAGAAACTCATCGCCATTCACGGCAACCGTTTAATACTCCACGTCGTGTTCGCACGACTAGGAATTATGGCGTTGAACGACCCGAGTTCTATCCTCGCTGATATTCTTGTGCAGGCGAGACATGAAACCGTCGATGCGCTTTCAGATGCGACGGCACAGACGCTGAAGCTCTTCCCAAATGCCTACGCGGCAAATGTGTTTAAGAATGCTTCAAAATGCAAGCGTTTAGTTGATGCCATCTCCGATAGTTCGGCATCAAATAGCGGTGGCCGATTACCACTGCTGTCAAATCTTTAGGCGCACGCGATGATGGCGAACGCCCTGGACCCGCGAGGCGGTCTTCGGAAGCCTCAGAATGCGCTTAAGACCATCGGAGAAGCGCATCATCGTGCCAACCGGATCATCGGCGGGCACGTCTACGGCCTCTTCTTTTGTGGGGTTGAGCTTTGGCTTCTCTTTCACGTTTGCGGCAACTCCGAGCCGGTCAGGGCACTGTAGGTGAGGCGCGTGCCGAGAATACCGGTGAGCGCAAGGGCGAAGCGCTGCGCGTCGGACAGACGGCGCTCATTGAAGCGGAACGCCTGCTCATCCAGGTAGCGGAACAGGTGGAACGGCTCCACGCTGATGTAGGTGCCGCCGAGGGTGCGCTTAAGCATCGACCAGAAGCTGTTCAACCCGTTGGTATGGACCTGCCCATCCACGTACGCCTTGGCGTGGTCGATGACGCCGTGCTCGTAGTCGCGGCGGAGTACGTCGTAGGAGTGCAGAGCGTCGGTGTAGACGTTCGCGCCGCGCTCGACGTTGGCGTCAACGTCCGGCAGAAGGTCAGCACGCTTGTTGGTCGGCACGATGGCAGTGCGGACGCGGGACGACTGGTCGACACCGCGTTGCAGGATGCCCATCACGGCCACCTTGCCCTTGAATCCGCCGCGCTTCATTGCGTTGGCGCGCTTGCCAGCGTGCATGTTGCGGGCCTTGCCGCCGATGTAGGTGTCGTCCACTTCGACGTCACCACCAAGCTTGCCGCCGTCTTCCGCCTGCAACGCGAGGCGCAGGCGCGACAGCATGAACCACGCGGTTTTCTGGGTCACGCCGAGGGCGCGGCCAAGCTCGTAGCTGCTGATGCCGTTCTTGCAGTTGGTGAGCAGCCACAGGGCTGGCAACCACTTCTCAAGGCCGATGGGCGAATCTTCGAAAATAGTACCCACCTTGAGCGAGAACTGCGCCCGAGCATGCTTCTCGTAGCACTTGTAGCGGCGCTGCTTCGCCAAGTAGGCCACGCGCTCCGAACCGCAGTTCGGGCAGACCGCCGTGCCATCGGTCCAGCGGATCGACTCCACCGCCTTGCGGCAGTTCTCGTAGTCCGAGAAGAACAGGATGGCTTGCTGGAGAGTCTTCGGGGCGGTGTTTGCGGCGGCCATGAACGAATCATGGCAGGAGCTGATGGTTAGGCAAGTATATTATGTCCATAAAATTTGACATCAGCGAACCCGGCGCCACCTCTCACCCCCCTTTCGCCCAGCCCTATAATCCGTGCGCATGCAGGGCACCAGCACGCTGCGACTCGTGACGGCGGCT
>JADYXS010000086.1 GCA_021772155.1 Candidatus Obscuribacter sp. | reverse complement strand
TCTCGATCACTTCAGTGATCTCGAGAGCGTTGCCGACGGCGTGACCTAGCGGCTGATTCATGTTTGTGATCACCGCCTTTGTCGTGCGGCCCAGGCGCTGTCCGACGGCGATCATCATGCGGGCGATGGCTCTGGCACGGGCGAGCGTGTCCATGAACGCACCATTGCCCGTTTTCACATCGAGCAGAATGAAGTTGGCACCGCCGGCGATCTTCTTCGACATGACCGAGCCTGTGCCAAGGAAGACCGAGTCAACGGTGGCAGTAGCGTTTCGCAACGCATACAGCTTGGCGTCGGCAGGCACAATGTCTCTGGTCGGGCTGGCGATGGCACCACCGCAGGCGTTAACCTGCCGGGTGAATTGATCCATCGTCAGATCCACACCGCAACCGGGAATCGATTCCAGCTTGTCGAGCGTGCCGCCGGTATGTTCCAGCGCGCGCCCTGACAGTTTGGGAACAAGCACGCCGCAAGCGGCAAGCAGCGGTACAAGAATCAGCGTTGTCTTATCGCCGACGCCTCCGGTGCTGTGTTTGTCCACGACAGGGCGTTGTTGCCCGCTGAAGTCGAGCATGGTGCCAGACCGTGCCATGGCCCAGGTAAGCGCGGTGGTCTCATCCACTGTCATGCCCTTACAGCAAACAGCCATGAGCCAGGCCACCACCTGCTTCTCGTCGACGGAAGCTTCCATCACTTTGTCAATGATGAAGTCAATTTCCTGTCGCGTGTGCTCCCGCCCATCGCGTTTGGCTTTGACTAGATCGAGAAAATTCATGACAGGCTCCTTTCCGGACTCCCCACCCAAGGCAGTTACCTGCTTGATGAAAAAGTCGGAGTCGTTCAAGGGTTTGGGTTAGAGTTTTGCTGCAACGATTGCAGCAAGGTGGTTAATCGATCAGCCGGATAAAAAGATGAAAGAGTCGACGAAGCGCCGACCCTTTCTCCTCTTTTTGACGAGCTTGCCCGGTCACCCTTCGTTGTCCGGGCAGGCTCCAGGTGGCTTAGCCGAGCCGGGCGAGATATGCACGAATCAGCCAGTCATCGGTGCACATGGCGATCCCCAGACCGGTGATTTTGCGCGTGTCGAGCTGCGGGATGAAGCTTGTGTCGCCGATACCAGCCAGCGCATCCATTTGCACCGTGTGTAGCGTTGGTTGCAGCTTGAAAGGCGGTTGGAACGGCGGTTGTTCCTGGTCGTCGTAGTAATTGTTGTTGAACATGGCTTTGCGCCTTTCAGTGAGTGAGGGATGTTTCACTCAACTCCAATGTGAATGGGACTGCACCAACCACGAAAAGGCGGGCAAAAGTGCCCACCTTTTCGCACAACCCGCGCCGTTTAGGCGCAGCATGGCAGTAAATGCTGCCGGTTGCGCCGCGCCGATCGTTGACGGTCGCTGCGTTGCTCGCGAGGGAGCGTGGGCTCTTCGCGCTTCAGCTGGGTGAAGTACTTGCCCAGCCAGTGAATGACCATCTGAACGCACTGCTCCTCTTTCATGACGCCTGCACCCAGCGGGTGGTCGATGCGCACGAAACGCTCGAAGCGGCGAATCGGCGCTGCATCTGAGGGGTGGCGGCTGATCGTAAGCGAGGCTTTGCGACCGCGCGCCCGGAAGTACACGTACTCGCCGGTGTGGAGCATGGCGAAGAACTGCACCGGTACTGCTCCCACGGGACCGTGGAAGACTCGGAACCAGCCGGTGAGGTGAAGCTCTTTTTGCGTTTTGGTCATGCTGTGCTTTTTCCTGGGAGGTGGAGGGGGTCCGCTCTTGGACCTAATGAGACTGCGCGCCAGGGGCGGGTCCACGCGAATTCGTGTACCCGCCCTAAGTTGTTGTGCACGGAGGTGTCACACAGTGAGGGAAATGTGACTCCCCCGGACGATTAGTTGCCCTTCGGCAGGAAGCCGACGATGATGCCGATGATACCGCCGGCGACGACCGCGACGGTGTTCGTGATGAGGTCGACGTTGAGAACGCCGTGGAGCAGGAATTCATTGACGACGTAGCCGACGATCAGTCCGCCGATGGCGAACGAACCGACTTCAGCGAGCTTGTTTTGCGTGAACATGGGTGTGAGATCCTTGGTTTCGAGACACGTGTGAAACGAGAAGATGCAGCAACATGCTGCACCTCCGTGTGATGAGGGGGCAGATTGTGGCTTACTTGCTGGCCGTGGTCCAGTTGAAGCCGAAGCCGTAGTGCAGGTCGCAGTCCTTGTGACCGGCGAAGTAGCGCTCTTCCTTGGTGACCGTGAGCTTGCCGTTCTGGTTGACGATTTGCGCGATGGCGCAGAAGGTCTGCTTCGGCGAGGGGCTGTCGAGGTCGACGCTGATCTCTTCGCCGTTGCTGACCTTCATCAGAACGCGGGCGTTCACCGAACGGAAGTCGGTCGAGCCACCGTAGATGTAGGCGAAGATCACAACGCGCTTCAGCTGGCTGAGGCCGACGAACAGATTCTCGCCGTCGGCGGAGCCGCCGGCGCGATCGTCACCGTCCAGAGCGATGAACGGGGAGCTGGTGCGCGAGCCGAACAGCTTGCCGAGCGCCTGGATGACACCCTTGGGATCGGCGCCAACGGTCAGTTCGTACATGCATCCGAGATCGAGGTCCGGAGCAGCAGCCGGCTTGGGCGCTTCGGTCTCGCCTCCGCCGAACAAGCCGCCGAACCAGCCGCCGGACTTCTTCACCGGGGGCGCGACGGGGGCAACGGCAGCGGCCCATTTGAGGTTGACGGCGATGTTACCGGGCGTGCCTTTGACCAGGTTGAGTCCGTGCGAGTCACCAGATTTTTTCAGAACGAGTGGCATGAGGTTTTTTCTCTTTTGTTTCGAACTTGGGTTAGCGCGGATATTGCGTGACAGGCACACTGTGCCGGTTAACGCTGAGGAGCAGTCCGCGCCGAACTGCTCCTCTTCTGAACCGAGCATTCCTCGCTGCAATAGCAACGAAGTACGTGTC
>JADYXS010000653.1 GCA_021772155.1 Candidatus Obscuribacter sp. | reverse complement strand
GACAACGCCTCCAGCTCCGGCAACTGTGCCAGCCGCACTGCCGGACACGCTTGGAGCGGCCCCGCTTAACGCGCCCGTTTGGATCCGGCTGCCGCTTATGCCTGACGTCATGGTGGAAAAGTTGGATGTGAACGCGGATTGCCCTGATATCGATGAGCCCACACCGCTCAGGGATTGAGTCAGTGACGTGCCTGCCAGCGGAGGTAATGGCATACCGGAAGCCGTGTTAGACAGCAAATCAGTTCCTGGGCGCCCCCCAATCGGACCTTCAGGGTGAAAGTATTCAAAAACGCCTGGCGTAAGAGTAGCTATTTGTCCGATGTTGGAGTTAACGGTATAAGCCAATGCTTTTGGTGCAGACTGAATGATGAAACTGTCATGGAGCAAGCTTGCGATGATGTCGCTGAGTGGACCGGTGCCTGCCTCAAGTAGCGATTGCACATTATTTATCGCCACGCGCACCAGAGGCAAGCTTGGCAAAGGCGCCCCTAAATCCTGTAAGAGTGGATGGTTCATGATCGCCGTGGGATCAATTGCGGAAATTGTTGAATGACTTTTGCTGGTGTCGAACACAGACCACATTTGTGACGTCGATGACGTTATCCGTGTCAGTTCTGTCGTTTGCGCTTGAGGCAGCGGCGAGGAGGGGATGCCCTCCGTTACGCTATTTCTGTCCTTCGGTTTGAGTGATATCTCGTATACGACACCGGGCGAGAGCGTGACGACGCTGCGGTCGACTTTGTTGAGAACTTCGACCGTTCCTTCAAGTACGGTGATTCGTGACGTTTCTTTGGTGGCTTGGAACAAGACGGTTGTTCCGCGAATTCTTGCTTGTAGCAGATTAGTCCAAACGTAATAAGCGGATTTGTCTTTGCGATTCTTGTCCAACTGGTAGAGCATCTCGCCCCCGACAAGGTAGACCAGCCGCTGATTCGGAGCAATCGAATATATAGAGTTCGCCCATGCTCTGGCACTTAGATGGCGCCAGGAAAGCTGTGCCCAAGAACGATCACCAGTTCCGATCTGCATACCTTCATGCAGTACTTCGCCGATCGCTGCTGGCGAAGGTTCGCTCATGGATTCACGCGTCCAATCGCTGAATGCCCGCTTATGGACGTCACCATGCGCTTCTGTAAGCCTCGCTTCGTTCGGAGCAAGTGACTTAGTACCGGCTGCGATGGCTACACTGGGGTTACTAATCAGCAGTGCAGAAATGCATATGACTAATCTGCTTAAGGCGCGCAATTTAAAAATCCTTCTTACTTTTGGCTCGCAATTAGATTTTTCGCCCTTTTTTCCAACAAAGCAATTGGAAGCATATGAGGCCAAAACCAGACATCATGCGCTATAAGCGTGATTTTGGATAAACACTCTGACATAAGAATGGTTATTGTAAAGAAGATGCAATCGGCACGGGCGTTTCCTCTTGAGTTGTTGCGGTTGCTCATGACAAGGTAGAACTAAGGAAACGCCCGTGGCTGGTTTTTGCAACCAAAGTTGGAGAAATAGGATAGTGATGACCACACGAAACTCCACGAACGACAAGCATCTGGCGAACAATTTCCCTAAGCGGGCTAATTGTTTGGAGGCCATTTTCTCCGACACTTCTATTCCGTGTCTTATGAGAATCGCCGAAAATACCAGCATGCCGGCTTCTATGCTGGACCAATTGGCATTTCACGTTAACCCACTAGTTCGGGAGGCAGTTGCCGATAACCCGAACACGCCGATCGACACGCTCTGGATGTTGGCTAAGGATGAATCTGTTGAAGTGCGGTACGCAATGGCCGAAAACCATAATATGTTGTTGGCCATACTTGCGGCGCTGGAAGAAGACGTGAACCCATATGTTGCGCATCGCGCGGGTACCACTATTGAACGCGTAACTGATTCGAAGTTGCTTGAGCCAACGTGTTGGTCTGTTGATAACGATCAACGCGCGGTGGGATAAGGGACGCGCGATCCAGTCAGTTGGATCGCAGCCGAACAGGCAAATGGTCGATGTCGGTTGATCCAGTGAATCAGTTTTACAGTTGATCATTAATAGTGATCATTGCGCCGATGGCAAGGGTCGTGCGCACTGCCTGCTAGTTGTGACCATATCAGGCGACCAATGCATATCGTTCCTGTCGTCTTTCGGGCTATCTATATGCACATGCAAAAACTGTCGGCTAGTGCTTCGATTCTTAACTGCGCCTTAATAACATCGATCAATTATTGAAAGCGAAAACCGACCACGTTATTGGGACTGATGAGATGCACGTCCGGCGAGCTTTGCCGGTGTGCTTCTATTCCACGCGAGGATTTTATGCCAGGAACAAGCCTTGGAATTTTCTGGATCGACATGATGCTAAAGCCCATTTTTAAAGGACTGCTTAAGAGCCCG
Organism: Candidatus Obscuribacter sp.; assembly: GCA_021772155.1. Lineage (GTDB taxonomy): Bacteria > Cyanobacteriota > Vampirovibrionia > Obscuribacterales > Obscuribacteraceae > JADYXS01. Next base: position 501 of record JADYXS010000653.1, on the reverse strand, counting down.
GAATTGGCATTGTTGGCTGTGCTCGCCGTTTATGGATGCATAGCCTATCGCTGTTTGAAGTCTGCTTACATGGATTCCTAGATTTACGGTGATACCGTAGGTGGTGCATGTTTATTTTTCACATGTTTTGTCTGTGCGCGGTTATCGGCTTCATTGTTACCGTAACAGTGGGCGATGATCTGGAGGCTCTCTGGAATCGGATTCTGGATATTTTCCACCCGACTGATCGAGCGCTACGTAATGCATACCAGAAGACCCGACAGGTCGACTATCGTCCGTAGGATTAGCCGGATTGGGTTGCAAAATGGAAGGCGCTCGCTATATTATGCGCGGGCTTTTCTTCCAAGGTATGACGATGCTCAAGGAACTCACCAAAGATTCGTATCAGGTGTTCATGCCAGATGGCACGGCGATGAACGTGATCAACGAATTGCAGTCACCGACAAGGGCTTGTGAGTTTTTGGAAATTGGCGGCGTCATCTACTTTCCGGAGAGCCCTTT
>JADYXS010000652.1 GCA_021772155.1 Candidatus Obscuribacter sp. | reverse complement strand
TTGCGCTATGCGCCCTGCGCTTTGTACCCTCTACGCGTCAAGGCGAAATTCACACTCATCTCTGCCGTTTGCGGAGCCGCCGCCCACAGCAATCCCCAATACGGATCGCAGCCCGATGTACCGGCTGCTTCCGCGACCACAGCGTCATGCAGTCCCTGTTCCGGATCTGCCGGCAGCACCAATTCAACTGAACGTCCAGCGATCGAATGCCATTGAGTGCGAACCTGAAGCGTCATATCACGAATCGTAGCCGGCACGTTCGGCGTGACGAGCCTCGGTCCTCAACATCGTCAGCGGAAGCAGCGTCCCGCACTCATGCAGGTCCTTGCTGCCGGCAAGGACTTTCGCCGCTTGGGGAACCCGCTCGACGTGGATCAACAATGTGGACAGTCTTCGGCAGATCACATGCACTCAGATCGCGGCAAGCAGCGAAATCCTGCCCGGCAGACGGTACCTGCAAGAGCGGCAGCCCACGACTCCACGACTGCTTCCGATTCAGCAGCGTTCTTGTCTGCATACTTGAAAATCCGTCTGGCATATCGTAGCGTCTTGCATATGGAGATGTCAGACGGGGTCTGCTTTCACGCACACATCAGCCGACGCGGTCGAAAAGCAACCCACTGATCAGTCAGGGAGACAAACGGGTCAAGTCTCAATCAATGGTTGAGACTATGCGACAGACCCCATCATGTCCCCACGACGCTGTCGACGCAATGCCCCCAGATCGCACAACTTCTCGCTCAGCGGTTCCATTTCTTAGATGGGCCGGTGGGAAACGCTGGGCTGTTGACATGCTGTCGGCACTAGTACCAGAGAGATTCAACCGATACTACGAGCCGTTCTTGGGAGGCGGCGCTTTCTATTTTCACATCACGCCTTATCCCGCGACTCTGTCCGATACCAATGAAGAGCTAATCAATGTGTACCGGCAAGTACGGGATAACGTCGACGAGTTGATCGATCGCCTGAAGAAACATCGTATCTCGCATCAGGTATTTACGGCGATTCGTAACAAACAACCGAGCCTTCCTGTAACACGCGCCGTCAGGTTTCTATATCTCAACCGGACGGCCTTCAATGGGATTCATCGGGTCAACCGGCAGGGAAGATTCAATGTTCCTTTCGGATGCAAACCGGGGACGATACTTTGTGACGAAAAAGTCCTGCGACACGCCTCGGCTTCACTTCAAAACCGCACGTTGCATGTAAGTGATTTCGAATCTGCGATTGAGGCTGCGGGGGAAGGCGACGTGGTATATGCCGATCCGCCTTACACGGTTAAGCACAACAACAACGGTTTCAGGAGGTACAATGAAGTGTTATTCGCGTGGGCTGACCAAGAGCGATTGGCTCGAGCATGTCGTCGTGCCGTGAAACGGGGTGTTCATGTGATCGTGAGCAACGCATATCACGAACCAATAATCGACCTGTACCATGGATTTGGGATCGCGAAGGTCTATCGAGAGTCACGGATAAGCGCAGGATTGCAGGGGCGCGGAAGAGTGGCTGAATGCGTTCTTCGCTCTATTTCAACGGAATGACATCGCTTCAGCCTCGGCGCAAACGAGCCGCCAGATCTAGCTGTTGAATTACCTTTACAACGCTTGGTGGAACCATTTCGTGCCAATCGCTGCTTCCGCTTTCAATCAGCCGACGAATCTCTGTTCCAGAGTACTGCTTTTGCATGCGCTCCCATAAGACATGGACTTTGTAACCAAGGGAACGCAAACGCTCAATCTTGATCTCGTTCCATGGTTCACAAATTGTTGTAAAACATATAACCTCTGTCGACACGAATTGGGACAGCTTCTGGGGGGCATCGATTGGGAACGGCGTAAATCCATACTCCTCAACTGGAATTCCGGCTTCTTGCAAGCTTGCAGAGATTGCCTGCACTCTCTCGAGATAGGTCATCGGGTTTGAAGACCGTTGCGTCCTGTGCTGTTCCGCCGTTCCTGCGCCTAAATCGTCCAAGTCATACTGGGTTATCCCAATCCATAAATAATCGCAATGGCCCTTTGCGGCGAGGGCGTACTCAAGGTGCTCCAAGTGGAAGGGCTGAAACCTTCCATGAACGCACCCTTCTTTAGCCCAGCTTTTTGGCGGATTTGGCGGATTCAATTCTCGCTGGGTCCCTCTGCCATGAATTCCTTCAGGTCAGACTCAATGGCAGTCTTCCAAAGTTCTTCAAAGTGACATCGAAATGCGTAGTAAAAGCTATCGACGTTGCGCTTCGATGCATCGCGACGAATATGCATCTGTGGTTGTTGCTTCCCGCTTCCCTTTCCAAACACGTTGTAACTAAAAAGGCACAAGTCATCGTTAATAAACATAATACGAAAATACTGGACGATTTTCTTGGTGTCGCGCCGGTAGAGCCTGACCTCGATGTTGTACCTGCGATTGTGTTTTAAGTGAGCGATCGTTCGAAGCGACGCGCGAACATTGTTTTGATATTGCAGGGACTGTTTGCCTTCTTGGTGGGCAGCATCTTCCAGCAAGTTGCTTTCGGGATGCGACAGCAGCAAGCGAATCGTCCTGGTGGGACTTGAGCATCTTTCGACTGCCCCTTCGAATTCTGCAGATGTCGTCAGCTTGTGTGCCCCAACTCCCATAAACTCCAACTGACTGCTACAACGGCGAAGAGATTCGTCGTAGGCTGTCCCACTTTCGATTGTCTTGTCGATACCGACTATACCAGTACTCCAATACTGGTTGAATTGTCTCCAAATCCAGACACCGAACATGGACGAAGAAACGGCGAACACCCATGGCGTGATTTGCGGGAAGTAAACATAACCCGCAACGTTCATTACGCCCCAGAAGGACCCTAACCCAATCAACACTGCACTGTTCCAGTGTTGGCGGTTTCGCACTGCCTGTGGCACGACCCGCACAACATAAAACATTGTGCCATAGATCACATTTGCCACCACACTGATGATTATGTCGGACTGCGTGCTCATCGAGACCCTACCGGATCGTGAGTGCGAGCTGACGTGCGATC
>JADYXS010000085.1 GCA_021772155.1 Candidatus Obscuribacter sp. | reverse complement strand
GTCCATTTCGCAAACGGTCAAAAGCCCGCAGCCAAGTGGTTCAGCGGTTTCAGACGCCAACAATGAATGAGAAAGAGACAGAAGCTCAAGAAGGCGGACTGATTGGCTTCGGTGTGCTGTTAATGGCTTTGGTTAGGTTCTTCATTGCGAAGTTTGCCAAGGACTTGGACGAGCCGACCCTGCGACGATTCGAATTGTCGTTGTTGGCTGTTATTACGATTTTGGCCGTTAGTCAGTTTGTGCTGTATTTCTTTGTGCAAGTCGCAATCCCGATGCCGGCATGATTGCCGGATCACTTATTAGATATTCGTTGCTGTCCTTAACCAAACATAACTTGAACTTTGCCATCCTGATTATCGCTACCTGCATCGGAATGAGAGCCTGAGGTCAGCGTTCATTTCACTACTTTGGCTGCTTCTACTCTCAGTGGCGGTATCTGGGCATGCAGAAGTGTGCAAGCTCTCAATTACGGGGGGCTATTTGTCAGCTATGAAGTTATCGATAAAGATGAAAACGTAATATCGGGTCTTCAGGCTGACCTTGATGACGTGCCTGCAAATATCAAAATGTCCCAAATCGGAATGCATCAGTTAGACCGGGCAGAGTTGCTTGTGTCAACTGCTGCGACCCAGCTGCGTTTCAACCTGATTCGCAGTTTGTCCGATAGACAGACCTTGCGGATGGAATTACCCGGGAGTTTTAGACTGGAAAAGCGGCGGGTTCGAGATCAGTTCGAACAGGGTGTACCCAAAGGTTTTAGTAAATTGCTACCTGCTTATGTGGAAGCGCTGTTGGAGTTCAAGTCAAGAACACTTTTGTTGGGGATCCGGTTGCGCGGATCGCCGAACAGCCTGGATTCGGGCTAAAAACATGCGGGAATGACGAAGTGCGAGAATGCGTCATCCCAGAATGTCGCCAAAGACCAAACCGGCGCTGTGGCTTTGTGCTCTTCCGGAGCAACAGCATGCCGAGTACAACTCGGCGCTCCAGAGGGTGTGCGGATTGCCGACTTGCAGTCGGCGTTGTTGCTTTGCGCGTTTCCGGGGTCCGCCCGGATTGGGCTAGTTGGAATAGGCATTGAGCCAACTCTGCACCAGCAGTGTGTTTTGATATTCCTTGTCTCTTTCCGGGCGCTTCGCTGCTGATGCTTGCTTCCACTGTCCTGACTTGTCACGCATCAGCAGCTGCAGATGGCGCAGCACCTGTTCGCGTTCGGCGCCCTGCCAACAGTCAGTTTTCAATGCGTTGATCAGCGCTGAAATGTCGCTCTGATGCTTGTCGATGCGGGCATCTAGATAATCGCTGATGGTGCGTTGCAGCGGGCTCAGCTGTGCGCGACGTGCCTGCAGTTCGGCGGCCTGACGTTTGGCCTCATCGCGCGCTGAGAATCGCTGATTGATCTCGGCCTCGGCACTTTTCTGGCGGTTCATGGCGCCATAGCCCACAGCGGTTTTGGCGCCGGCACCCAGGAACTCCAGGGCCATTCCAAGGGCGTCCATGAGCTCATTCAGTTCGTCCTTGGCGGCCGCTGTGCGTGGGGCAATCGCAAACTGCAGGCGCGGTTTATGGGCAACCAAGAATCCCACTGGCACCGGATCGTGCCAATCAGCAGGAACGCGATCGCTCTCAGACAAACTGCCGATTTGACCGCCTTTTTCGTACCAATCACCCATGTGCGGCGTCATCACATCGGCTTTGAGGCGCACCGGTTTGACCGGTATGGCATCGAAGAAAATAAAACAACCCGCTTCGGTGTCTGGTTTAGCGAGCGCGCTGGGTGGTACGAATCCGGTATCGCGCAGTTTCTTGCGTTCCTTTGGATCTTTGTGCTCGCTGCCGAACCAGCGATAAAGTCGATTGAGCTTTTGCATATTGGCATCCGGATCGCTGAATTCCATCCAGCTTTCCACCCAGGCGCGCACCAAGCCCTTGACGGCGGAACCCGCCAGATAGGGTGTGGCCAGCGTGGGGTGCCAGGCAAAACCATTCTCAAGCGGATGGGGATTGCCTAGGCCTGTCACCATATGCCAGGTGCATTCGTAAACACGAATTTGCCCGCCCAGCCCTTTGCAAAGCTCAGCCAGCCGTCGCGTGGCGGACTCGCAAGCGGCATGTTCGCCGCAGCTTGGCGTTGCCATCGCCTCCAGCCACTTGATTTTCTTATCCGCCCAGTCTTCCTTTTCAACCTTGCTGGTCGGCCGCTTCCAGCCCACGTAGCCATTGAAAAAGCGCTCGTGCCACAGGCCGGAATGTCCGTCGCCGCGCGCCGGACATTCTCCGATTTCGAGACTATAGAGCGGGAGCATGATGGGTCTCCGTTTGCGCGTAGGCCTTGCAGAACTTCTTTACCCAGTCGAGTAACAGCAGGGACTCACACTGGGCCACACGGTAGACGTGCATGTCGAGCGCCGTGATTCCCGTCAAGAGATCGCCCTGACCGGCATAGGGCTGCCCGCTCTTCGTGAGCCAGTCCGAGAGCAGGGCGTAAAGCGTTCCATAGGTTCCGCCCTGGCAGGCATAGAAGGCCGCCGCCTGTCCCAAGCCATTGCTCTGCACCATGGCCGGAAAGCGCGCTGCGTAGCTTCTTAGCTCTTCTTTGTTCACGTTTCTGGCAAGCGCG
>JADYXS010000651.1 GCA_021772155.1 Candidatus Obscuribacter sp. | reverse complement strand
GTCAAAGAACTGAATGCCGAAAAGCTCGATTTCGTTGTGTTCGGTGGAGACCAGGTTGAAACCATCGGCAAGGACGAAGTCAATTGGCAACTGTTTTTGGACGTACTTCAGGGGCTTAACGCACCGTGGACATTCATTCTCGGTGAGGCCGACGTCTCAGGCAATTCTGTAGACAAGCGTAAAACTTTCGGACCGGACTGGAAGAGTCGCGGATTTGAAACTGATACAGCCTACTGGTCACACAATATCTCTTCAGTGCCGAACGTTCATTTAATTGGATTGGACACAAGCATTCCGAATTCAACGATCGGCGGTGTGTCACAGAAACAGCTTGATTGGCTAAAGCAGGACCTTGAAGCCAACAAGAAGAGTTTTACTATCGTCTTTACGCACCATCCTCTTCTGCCACCACCTCCTTACGACGGCGGCGCGCCGTGGGATGAATATGTGATTCCCGATGGTGGTTCCGTGCGGGAAGTGATAGGTGCCTATCCAAACGTGAAAATGGTGCTCAGTGGTCATACACACATAAACAAGGTTCAAAAAGAAAAGGACGTCTGGCATATATCGTCTGCCAGTCTGGTTGTATATCCGTGTTCGTATCGCCTTTTTGAAGTTGCACCGGATGTAGTGACGATGGAAACGCGTCAGATTGGTTTTCCGGCGCTGATCAAAAAGGCGAGAAAGGAACTGATCGATTCGGGATTGGCTGGACGGTACAGCCGGGAAAATCCAGCGGCATTTCTGGAAGTCATCGAAGGAACTCGCGAAGATCGCAATGCCCTGATACCTATGGCATCCGGTCCACTTGAACCCTATTCACCGAAGAAGGCAAGAAAAGTGCCGCAGCAGAAAGAGAAGATTGCCGAACCGCCGAAAGAGACAGTTGCCGAGCCGCCGGCAGAGACAGTCGAAAAGAAGTCGAGATGGCGAAGAAAGAAGAAGAGTCCTCTTGAGCCAGCAGAAAGTGCCCCGAAAGAACCTGAACCAGGTCCGGCACAAACGATTGATGATCTGCTAAAAGAACCTAGTCCAAGTCCAGCAGCGGAGCCCGCGGTGCCAGCAGAAACTGGTGGGAGTGAAAGTAAATGACGATGGAGTCACTGACATATAACGGATATCTGAAGGTCAACGAACTGAAGCAGTTACAGACCTGCCTGTCTGATCCGGCTCACCATGACGAACCGCTGTTCATCATCATCCATCAGACTTACGAACTTTGGTTCAAGTTGATATTGCATGAAATGGACGCTGTTCTCGAACTAATCGCAGCGTCCAGACCGAGAAAAGCGACTTTCTACATGCGCCGGATCATCGCCATTCTGAGACTGTTGGTGCAGCAGATTCACGTACTTGAGACCATGACTCCGCGAGATTTCCTTGGCTTTCGTTATGCATTGAGCCCGGCAAGTGGTTTTGGTTCAACTCAATTCAGAGAAATAGAATTTGCCACCGGCATCCGCCGACCTGATCTATTGGAGTACTTTAAGAGCGATATATCGCATCAAGCACTCATTAAGAGATATGAGGCTCCTTCGCTGGGTGAAACCTTTTATGCGTTGCTGCGCAGCAACGGTTTCGATTTGCCGGAAGGTAATGCCGCGATGAGTCCGGAGGAAGCGGAAGCCTGCCAGGAAAAACGCTGTCGCGAACTTCTCCGCCTCTACGATGAAGAAGAGACATACGCCGAGTTGCATGACCTTGCCGAGTCGTTGGTTGAGTTCGATGAATTGCTCTACTTTTGGCGTGCGCATCATATGACCGTCGTCGAGCGCATGATTGGCTCGAAGCGCGGCACCGGTGGCAGTGACGGCGTGGCCTACTTACAGTCCACTCTAAGCACCCGCTGTTTCCCCGATTTGTGGCGTCTGAGAACCTTGTTGCAAAAGCCGGAAGGCGCTGATGACAGCACCTTTAACGGAGCGACACCCGGTCCAGGAGCAAATCCTGCAGGAACTGGCTGTCCATTCCGTTAGAGCTAGTGAGCCGGAGCTTTTGTAGAGCTACTGGGCTGGAGCTTTTGCGGGCTCAGGCATTGAAAGCTTGGGCGCTTCGATAGTAGGTGCTGGAGTCTGTATTACTGTACTTTGCTGACCGTTATTCGCCATAAAATAAGCGAAGATTCCAACTACGACTACCAGCGACACGATGAGAATGACCATTGCTGCACTGCTGCTACTTTCGCTTGCCATAACTTTTTTCCTCCAATCCTGCGCCTAAAGCGCCTGCTTGCAGACGTGGTTGCCAGGATGAGGTTCCAGAGCGGACAAATCCCAGATTGTCAGCAGCACCATTGGTGGTGATATCGGTTGATCGGACCCTACGGATTCGACCGTCAAGAATATGTCTATTTGTTTGGCTCGAGGCTCACTGCACTATTAGGCAACTTAACTTCAGCTGGATATCCCCAGAGATACCCCTGCGCGTACTCGACACCCATGGACTTGATTACTTCCATGTCCTCGCGAGTCTCGACGCCTTCGGCCACAAGTTCCGCTCCGAGCGCATCGACAACGCCAATTAACCGACGCAACAGTCTCTGCTTTTGCACATCCATCGCAATGCCTGCGACGTACTTTATATCGACTTTCACCACGTCTGGTTCGAGCAGGATCAAACTTTCCAAAGAGCTGCGTCCGAAGCCAACATCATCAATAGCCACTTGTACGCCAGCTTTCTTCAGCGCGGCGACATGTTCTTTGAGATAGCTCGGGTCACCAATGAATTGTTGTTCGCTGATCTCTACGCAAAACGTGCCGAGGTTCTTGTCCAACGGGAACATTTCAATGAGCCTGTCTATGGGCGTGTCGATGATTGTAGAAGGGAAAATATTGACATCGAATTTTGAGCCGCGCTCGAGATACTGTGCTGCTGCGATGCACGTTTTCATGCAGCGAAGATCTACTCTGGTCAGGATGTTGCTTTCAATTGCGATCCGGAAAAAGTCGTATGGCATCTGGAACGGACCGATCGGACCGCGAATCAAAAGTTCGTAACCGACTTGCACTTCATCAGATAGGCGAATGATTGGATGCTTTGCGCAACGGAAACACTCGCCTTTTCGCAGTACCTCGACTATGTCGCTCGCTTCTGGGCTTATTCCTTGCCCGTTTCTGGAAACGGCCACTAGTCCTTCACTGACTCGATTTTTGCCGGCCACTTTAGACTCTTTCATGGCATGGCGGGTCATCGAAAGGAGTTCTTCTACGGAAGAGATCTCATATGGCAGAATCGCAACCCCGAGGCTGGCTGTCATGTAAATGTTGTCGTTTGAGTTTCGAATTGGACTTTCAGCGACAGATAATCTGACTCGCTCAGCAATCAATTTCGCTTCTGCAAATAGCGTATCAGTAAGCAGGATGACGAATTCATCGCCACCTATGCGGGCAACATAGTCAGAGGGACGCAAGGTCGTAACTATGCGGTCGACCATTTCTCTAAGAGCAACGTCACCAACTGCATGTCCGAGTGATTCGTTGATCTTTTTGAAGTCATCGCAATTCAAGAGCACTGCGACAATCTGCGAACCATTCCGTTGCGCTCTGTTTACTTCCCGCCCCAGAACAATTTCCAGACCGCGGCGATTCGTTAGTTCAGTAAGGGGGTCGATAATCTGCAATCGATCCAAACGCAAACGAGTGTCTTCAAGCTGTGCCGTAAGACTGCTAATGGACTCTTCCAACTCAGCGATTCGCACATCGTTGATTCGTTTCTCCAGCCTACGTTTTCGAACGAAATGCACTGCGGCGCTGATCCCAATTAGGGTAGCAGCGATCACAGGAAGTTCGAAAGTTGCCATCTTAACGAGATACCACGGTGAACTAGACGCATACTTATGCGTTTAAGTAGTGAGTTTGTAGCACAAGCCTACGGGTCCTCACCACTAACCAATGATGGGCTCATAACGTATCGGTGTCAAGCCCGTGAGGGGCAGTAGTGGGCGATTCGAGCTAATCAAGCTAAATCAGTGTGCGATGTACAACAGACCCCTGACCGCGGCAGGGCAACAATATTCAGGCGTAATGGGGAAAGGGCGTTTAAGTTGGCGGTCTTGAAAACCGAGTGGCATCTTGGAATGGAATCCCTGATTCCGCCGCAAAATTAGGTTGGAAGAAAAGCCTCAGTCAATCAACAGCGCAGATGTTGGGAAGGTGCGGAGCAACGCTGAGAACTCCAAGGGCAGAAAACCTCTTTGCCAAACAAAAGGTTCGATGCCGATTTGGAAATGCCAAGTTACCTCGGTTAGGCGCGCAGATAGCACCAACTTGAATGCACATTCAATTGACTCAGGTAATTGAGCGCCGCACCAAAGGCGATATCACCTGGACTGTTAATTTTCAAGCAGAAGAATGGACTTCGTCTCAATTAATCAGTGGGGTCGCAAGAGTGACTACGAATCGCTTCGTAGGCCACGTGGGAGCGACGTCTTTACCGCCACTGATAAATAGGTCTGACAGCAACTGCAGGGACGGCACGTGAGCCGCCCGTCTTAGAAATCTCGCTAAAAAAGGCGCAGCATCACGCTGCGCCTTTCCTCGATATATTTCGCTCGCTTACTGGGCCTGAGCGCCCGTAGCGACATCCGCTGTCGGATTGCGCGTGATGCTGACAGTGCTTACTTCAGTTCCGGTTTTATCTTTATAGAAAACGTGTCCAACATAGGCAGTTCCGTATTGATAGGTCTCGATTGGAGTTGCTGTTTTATTGTCGATCGAGATAACCGGTTCTTCCGTTACGTTGCTAGGAAGCAGCGCTTTCATTGTCTTAAGAGCCACTTCTTTGCTGACAGGTGTTGTGTGGACCACGTCCACTTCGTAGCAAACGTCGTCCTTGGCCTGAATCACGAACTGTCCACCGGTGGAGTTCGGCATACGACTCAGATATTGTGTTTTGCCTTGCATAGTGCCGTTTGCGTCCGGAATGAACGTCATGATGGCTTCTTTGAATACTGATTCAGGAGTTCCCACGCGAACAGCGTCGAGATTGACAGTTCCGCGGTGAACCTGAGCTTGTGGAACGCTCGAACTTGAGCTGGTGCAGGCAGACAGCGACAAAGAAGACAGGATTACTAGTCCGACCAATGCACCGGTTTTTCCATTAAGCATCACAGCTACTCTCCTTTGCTGGGAACCATTACCTTCCAAACTAGTTGGTAGACGCCAAGTGTAGCATGTGGCATATGAGATAGAGTTCACGAAACGTGCCGTGGATGTGGCTTTCGAGGTTCGTGCACCACATTCAGTGGCGAATGTAGGGCTAAATCTGTCCCATGAGCAGAAGTTGATGTTGTGACCAGGGGGAGCCTTCGAAGAGTCTGCAAATTCGGTGCAGGTCAGAAAAACCAAATTTAATCTAGCAAAGGCAACTTTTCGTTGAACTCTTTTCAGAAATGGTACGTTGAGGAGAGAAGCGACCACAATTGTCTTCTTCTAAGGTTAGTGAGACTTATGAATAAACTTCGTGCTGTTACTGCTGCCTTTTTGCCTGTTTTTGCGCTCTGTACGACACTTCTTACTGTTCCGAGCGCCGAGGCAAGGCGGATGATGGTACCTGGCGAAGAGGCTCAATCGCGAACAACAATGCTCAGTCAAGAGATTCGCTGGCACAAAGATCTAAGTGCTGCTCAAACCCAAGCCCGTCGTCAGGGAAAATTGATTTTTTGGATGCACATGTTGGGACAGATTGACGGCGTCACGTGAAGTGCCGGCAATAGTTTGAGAGCCGTGTCGCTCTCTTCGCAACCAGCATTCAGCACAATCAAAGATAACTTCGTTTGCGGCGTCAAGGATATTAGCAACGAGTCCTACTCCGGTGTTTCTGGACGCCACGAACCGGATGGCAACGCCATCCAGACTACGAACGGCGCTGGTCCGCATAACATTCAGATGTTCGTTCTTTCCGCCGACGGGACAGTGCTCCATTGTCTGCCTGGTTACTGGAGCCCTGACGATTTAGTTGATGAACTTGCGTTGGCTCAAGATTTAAATCAGGTGTGGACAAATCCCTCGCTTAATCGAACTCAGAAGAATCAAAAGTTCCGCGACCTTCATGCGTCTCATTTGCAACAGCATTCGGAAGCAACTATTCGCCGCAGTCGCATGCAAAGCTTCGACCAGAAGTACGAGGCGCGGCATAGGTTGGCCACTTCCGATACGATTCGCGACCCGAATTTGATTACGCAAGGAGCGAAGATGCTCCCGCAAGAAGCGTTCAAAACGACGGACGAAATAATGCACCAGCGGATGATTCAACGCCCATTCATGCAATATGGCCAGTTCGACGTTGCCGCTTACGCCGATTATGGTCGTCCACTATATGACAAGCGCGAAGATTCGCGTGATGCCACAGGAAAGATTGTGTCGAAACCAGGAAAGCCTAACGCCGATTACCTGATCGGTAACAAGGACGCGATGAAACCCATGCGCCGCGGGGGCGCACGACAGCAGCAATTTCAAAATCGGCAACAGTTAACGCGAAATGATTACGTCAAAACCTATGGGGTTGCCGCAGTACGTGTTGGAAGAGGGATGATCAATGGCGGATTGGCGCGCGCCCTGAGATAGTTCGTTCTCTTTCGGATAGTTAGTTTCCGCTTACAATCTCGAGCACTGGAACCTTTCGAACAGAAAAAACACCAAGACGCGGAGTGATCACCCCGCGGGCTTTGTAGTCTGGAGGGCATAATCTGAAGTGAGAGGTTTGCGAAAATGCCTGCTGAAGGAAAAGTGACCGTCCAGACGACAGATAGTGTGATTGACTCAGCCGGTGGTCGGTTGTCCCCTGGCTGCTTAGTCGATGGAAAATTTGAGATTCTCGGTCTGCTCGGTCTGCTCGGCATGGGCGGCATGAGCGTAGTTTATAAAGCCAGACATGTCACTCTGGACCGTGTCGTTGCACTCAAGGTGCTGCAGGGGCATGTAATGGCGAAGCAGATTTCCATCCAACGGTTCCAGCGTGAGGCAGCTACCGCAAGCGCACTACAGCACAAAAATATCATCGAAGTGTTAGCATTTGGAATATTCGACGACCAGCCTTTCATGGCACTTGAATTTTTGGAAGGAGAAAGTCTTTCTGATTTACTAAAAAATCAGGGGCGATTTGCTGTTGAACGCGCCGTTCCTATCTTTGCCCAAATTTGTGATGCGCTGAATCATGCTCATGAGCATGGGGTGGTGCACAGGGATCTAAAGCCAAGCAATGTAATGCTTATCGGGTCAGGCGAGTCCGTAAAATTGGTGGATTTTGGAATAGCCAAAGTCTTGCACGAGTCAGGAGCGCAGCAACAGAAACTGACACAAACTGGTCAAGTATTTGGTAGCCCCTTCTACATGAGTCCAGAACAGTGTCAAGGTAATGTAATTGACGCAAGGTCAGACATCTATTCAATGGGCTGCTTGATGTACGAGGTGTTGACTGGACAACCACCTTTCGTGGGCAACACAGTTCTGGAAACAATGAGCAAGCATTTGGGCGAAGAGCCGTCAGACATTGATTTGGTGAGCCAAGATCTGAACAAAGTTCTTCGTCGGGCGTTGGCAAAAGATCCGTCGGCGAGATTTCAAACAATCAGTGAAGTCAAATCAGCTCTTGCCGTAGCTGACTATACAGTTCAACCGACTGGCACGAAAAAAATAAGACAAGAGCTGCTCGGAAAACGGTTCAGCAGGCGATTCTGGGCTCCGGCGATCTTGTTCTTAGCGGTCATCTGCTTAGGCTTCTTCGGGGTCCTATCGCTGCAAAAAGTCGATGACGGCAAAGTAGCATTGCACAATGGATCAATCGCGGAGGCTCGCAGCACGAGGCGAATTCTGTCGAGTGCGCTTGCCAATCATCAAACCGACCCGGTTAAAAGCGCAAATGAACTTCTGTACGCGTCTCGCTTAGCAGCCGAGCGGCAAGAGCCGCACTTTCGCATAACAGCGATTTCCGCTTTAGCGACTTTGTACGACGGCAAGGCGGGGTGGCTCGAGGTCGAAGGTAAAACAAAAAATGCTAGCATCATACACCGTGATTTGTTAAACGAATTTTCCTCCTTCGCGCTTGTGTACGACGACAACAAGGCGAAGCAGCTCGCGATCGAAGCTAAAACGAAAAATGCTGGCGCCATGAATAGGCAGTTAGCAGAAGCAAGAAAGCTACTTCAAGAATCGCCAAACTTTACCCAACAGCGTGGATACGGCAACACCATCGAAGTAGCCAGTTGTGTAGCAGGCCTTGCGCAGAGGTCGGGTCAATCGGCGAAGGACCAGGAGTTTTTTTTACAACATGCCTACGATCTTCTTGTTGCCGACAAGCGCAATACCAGCGGTTCCTCTTTTGACAGAACTGTCATCAAAGTCGGAACCGCGTATGCTGCAATACTGCGGAATAATGGCAACTCGAAAATGTCCATGGACGTCGAAACGGTTGTTAAGCACTCGCAAAAGCAACAACAGATTCTGGAAGAACGCCAACAAACTTCATCGGGCGATAGTTTTCGTTAAGTGGACGCCGTCGGTTATACAATATGCAGAAGCGACGGTTCGCTTGACATGCATGAGGCGCTATGACAACGAGTTCCAAGAAAACACTCATCGACAAACTTCCCAAAGCTGAATTACATCTGCACATCGAAGGTACATTTGAGCCGGAATTGATGTTCGAGATCGCCAAACGAAACGGTGTCCCGCTTAGATTCATGAGCGCGGAAGACGTTCGTAAGGCCTATCAATTTACCGACCTGCAATCGTTCCTGGACATTTACTATGAAGCGGCCAAAGCGCTCATTCATGAACGTGATTTTTATGAACTCACCTGGGCCTATTTAGAAAAAGTCTCTAAACAAAATGTCAGGCACGTGGAAATTTTCTTTGACCCTCAGACTCACACAGATCGAGGCATCCCATTTGAAAAGGTCATCAACGGCATTCATCATGCTTTGGTCGATGCTAAAAGCAAGTTGGGTATTAGCGGTCATTTAATTATGTGCTTCCTTCGGCACCTTAGCGAGGCTGAAGCAATGAAGACACTCCATGAAGCATTACCTTATAAGGATTGGATTATTGCAGTCGGTCTCGATTCCGGCGAAATCGGCAATCCGCCCGAAAAATTCGCCGCAGTTTATGAGCTTGCTCGTTCCGAGGGCTTCCTTGCTGTGGCTCACGCAGGGGAAGAAGGTTCCCCGGAATACATCACTCAAGCGTTGGACATTCTCAAAGTTCGTCGAATTGACCACGGTGTGCGCTGTCTTGAAGATCCCGCTCTGGTCAAACGGTTAGTCGACGAACGGATTCCTTTGACCATGTGTCCGCTGTCGAATTTGAAGCTGAAGGTGGTCACGGATTTGAAAGACCACCCGTTGAAGAAGCTGCTCGATGCTGGAGTTGTGGCGACAATCAATTCTGATGACCCGGCTTATTTTGGCGGGTATGTTCGGGAAAACTTCGTTGCTACTCAGGAAGCGCTAAATTTGACTGACGACGAGCTGGCTACGCTGGCGAAGAACAGCTTTGAAGCCAGCTTCATTCCAGACGAAGAAAAGGCTAAATACAAAAAAGCAATCGACTATTTGCTTGAACAGAGCCAAGTGCTCTCAGCTCATTAGTTCGGGACTAGTTTGTAGTACGCAAACCCGAATTGCGATTGATGTTCGCGATTCAAGTTCGCCACGACCGCTGTCACCCGTTCCCGGCAAATATCTGCAATGGTCGGAAATCGGCGATTAGTGGTAACTTCTGCCAATTGAATCAGTACGAATTGGCGTGTGCCACCATCTTCAATATTGGATTCAAGAACAGCTTGCGCCATTGTTCCTGAACCTGCGAAAAAATCTAAGAACAAGGCATTTTGATCACCGATCATGCCAATGATTTTTTTGATTAGAGCAGTTGGCTTCGGATAATCGACCGGGGCTTCTCCGAGCAATTCTTTCAGTTCGCGTTTTCCGTTCTGGTAGTTAAGTTCTTTTTCGTCCCATATGGTTTTGATTTTTCTTGTTCTACAGGTGCCTTCATTCGATTCAAGGTAATCCCGGACGAAGATGTCCCATTCATCCCGGCGCGAAATGAGCCGGGCCTGGAGCAGTCCGACGAATTCTCGCGCGCGCTGCTGTCCCCACATCCACCGACCGGCCTGCCCAGTTGATTTCTTCGGATAGACAGAGACCTGGAACTGGTCACTTTCATCCATGCTGATCGCACCGGTTGTTGGGTCGACAAAAACTGGATAATACATCGCTGGCCGATCTTCTCGAAGGGACGCGGCACCACGTTGGCGCAATCCCAGCAGCCGGAAGCGCCTACCTGTTTCGTCAATATTATTGAAATCGTCCAGTTGATCTTCAGTGAGCTCTTCGCCGGCCAGGTCGCACTGTTGATGGTCGCGTGCAAAAACAACCAGGTATTCATGCACAGCGGCGAAGTGTTTATCTGATTGGCGGCCCCGTGGATTGCTCTTTACGGTTATTTGAGCGACAAAGTTCTCTTCGCCGAAAACTTCCGCCATCAGCATTCTCAGCTTGTCGACCTCGTGGTCATCGATAGAAACAAAAATGGCGCCCTTCGAAGAGAGCAGCTCTCGGGCAAGCATGAGCCGAGGTAGCATCATCGACAACCAGGCCGCATGATTTCGTCGATCGCGGTAAACGAAGCCGTTTCCGGTGTTGTATGGCGGATCGATATAGATTGCGCTCACTTTCGAAGCAAGCTTTGCCTGCAAAAGCTTCATTCCATCCAGATTATCGCCTTCGATTATCGAATTTTCGGCGGTGGAAGATCCTTGGCAGTGTTCGGGCATCAATACAAGGCTTGTGTCGGCCGGTGTGGTTGCCTGCGCGAAAGCTTCTGGCTTGCCGGGCCAAGTTATTTCTATTTGGTTGGATAGGTTCGCTTTTCGTGATTGCACTGCTACCTATCTTAATGGGACATTCAACCAAGCGCCAGCTTCCCAAAATGATGCTATGTTGGAGATATCCACTTGGCAATCAGATGGTGTCGTATGAATTGGAAAACACTGGGATTTGTAGGACTTAGCTCTTTCATGTTGGCTGTGACAGTCTTGTCGATCAGTCCTTCGGCCAATGCTGAATATGCCGGTCGCGTTCATAAAGAGCACAACAGGGTGGTTCGACCGTTGCCAGAGGACCAAATTGCACCAGTTTTAGACCCGCAGTTGACCTCTCGAGCAGTAGCTGATGCATCGATCGAAGCTGGAGTGACGGACGACAGTTTTGTCCTCAAGGCAGGCGATGCCAGCGGTTCGATTCCGTCCAGTGCTGAAGAGTGGAATCCATGGTCAGGGAAGGCTTCGCGCCACCCTCCAATTCCTACGTTTGTGGCCACGCGAGCGCCGCAGGCACAGATGCCTGAAGCCGTGGATTACGCCGCCGTGGAGCAGACCTATGCAGCGGCGGCGCCGCAAGTTGTGGTGCGCCCTGCAAGTAGCAGTCGTGGAGGCATTCCGATCCCCATGCCTATAATGGGCGCTACAGGAGTCATGAGCTCGGGCGCGGGCGTAGACTATGACCATTGCGCATGTGGCACAGCAATGCCGTCCGATAATTGCGTTCGAAGTCGCATGACGAACTTTGGCGTTCGCACAGCTACAGCAAACACCGTGATGGCTACCGGAGCACAGGCTCCGCTTCCAGCTTACGGGAGACCAGGCTATTCTAGCCCAGTAGTAGCTCCGGCTATTTCTGCAGTTGCAACGCCCACTCTAGTTGTGCCAGGTGGGACTCTAGCACCTGTTGTCTTGCCATCGGCAGTAGTGATTCCTGCTGGAGCTGGATTTGCAAACCAAATTCGGTAATTATGGGTAACTACAGACACCTCCCGTTGCAGAAGTTGCAAAGGTCTGGTAGATGTTTGTTTGCAGAGTGCTCATAAGGACGGTCCTGTGAATGACAACTTAAGAGGAACATTCCTAGACCGGGCGCGACAGGCCCTCGGTGAAGACGACATTGTGCAACGAGAGCAGATATATAACGATCTCATTGACGAACTCGAACAAATGTTCGGCAAGAACGACAAAGAAGTTGCAGCGGAGCTCGCTCGTATTGCAAAAACAATGGAGGAATCTGGAGATCCCGATTCCGCGTTCGCCTTTAAACAACGCTCCTGCGAAATGTTGTTGAAGAGAAACATGGCGGCAAGAAGAGCTGGAGGACGGATCGCGGCTCCTCCTTCCGGGCAGTTGGATAGAACCACACTTACTGGACTCAAGCCACTGAACAGGCTTTTGCAGACGTTGGAATGTATCTGCATGTCATCGACAAATGCAGAGCGCGATGCTGAATTCTATAGAGTAAATACCAATGCAGACCGTGTCTTCTCTCATTCGACAGGTGTCAAAGTCATTGGCGTGAAAGTAAGTAGCGGACCAGTTCTACTGCTGATTGAATCGCTGGAAATTCGGAGTAGTATGCCGATTTATTCCTCTGATGACTGCCCACGGGTGTTGTCTGAGTTGGCTCGCCATAATTTGGAACCGGTTATTGGACCAATTGGCACCGGAGTTGGCACCATATATGGTTTCATCGATCCAAGTGGCAACCATTTCGGACTGATCGACAAGAAAAAGAAAGTGTAGCTGGCCTGGGAGCGCGGGCTCTACTAAATGCCGTCGATTGGTATCAGCCAATTCAAGTCGCAGATTGCATCACGCAGTGTAACTCGACTACGTGAACAGTAGCCTAGTGCGATGACGGCTTGTTCAACTTTGAGTCGTTCCAGTTGTATCAATTTTTGGCACGCTACCGCGGCCTCAAATGTTGTCGGATCAACCAGCTCTTTAATCAGTAGTGATTTTACCGTGTCGATCGAATTGTTTTTTGTAAGTCGTAGCTCGGCCATAACCGCATCATCAGTCAATATTGATGCTTTGACGAATAAATCCAGCAGTTGACTTGCCCGCTCTGCAGCATCGGCGTCAGTAAAATCTTTCACCAGAGTCAGCACGTGTTTTAGCTTTTCACGTTCCTCTTTAGTGACCTGCCCTTCGTCTTCGATCAATTGATCAGCGCGATTCTTTGCTATGGGCTTATCTACGAGCGGGGCCTGCGAAACGTGCACGAGTAAATCGTCCAGCGAACCACTTGTGGCATAGACCTGCCGTAGAAGTTCAGTGACCCTTTGATGTGTGATTGCGCGCGATCTGGCCATCTCTTGGAGCTTTACTGCAGCTTCCATTACCTTGGTCGGCAAGGCCCCGGAGTTAACTAAAATTTCGCCGATTCTCTTGCGATCGAGACTGCCACTATTCTGCAAAGTCAGAGCTGCTTGCAATGAGCGAGTAGGAATCACTCCTGCTGCGACCAAAAGGTCGCCGATCATTGGAGGATTCGTGCTTGTTGGCTGCGGTGAATTAATCGCCCACAACTCTGGAGGCAGAGGCTGCTGCCCGGTGCTGTTGCCCGGCGCGCATTGTGCCCAGTGCGGAGGCGCCGGCGGCACCGCTTGGTTGGGATATTGATAGCCGCCTAAGGGTTGCTGCTGATAAGCCGGGTTCCAAACAGGTACGCCACCAGGTTGCTGTGGGTACGGTGCCGGCATTGGATAACCCGGTGGGTATTGCTGGTACTGTTGGGGTACGTTCGCTTGTCCAGGCATTTGGTCCGGTGAGGTTTTCGCCCAGCTTTCGGTCTCACGGATGCGAGCATACCAATCGCGCAGAGCCAGCACGATCTTCGTTGGGTCCGGATCGATTTCCGTCCAATCGATTGTGGCGTCCGACTTGTTACTACTGAAAATGCACCACGTAGCTTTGCCGCTGTTGTCTTCGTGCTCGACGGTTATCACCGCCGGTTCCGGCCGACCTTCAGGATGCCATGGTAATTCAATACGCTTTTTCGAGCGCCGGGATTCGTGAGCCATTTCAATCAATTCCTGCGGTTTAGGCAGAGATCCCTGTTTCGGCAGACGGATTGAAATTTCGGCTGTCTTTTTTATGTTGCTCATCGGCGCCGCAAGCTAGTATCTCTTACAGTATAGCTTCGGATTTCGCATATGACACGGGCAAAAGCCTATTGCCTGCCAAAAACTGCCTTGTTTAGCTGGCAATATCAGTCATTCATAAAGCATGCTCGCTGGTTATCATGTGACAGGTTGTACCCGAAAGACCATCTGTGCGAAAGGTTCAGTCTTTGCCTGGCTAAAATTTCGGTCCACCCGGTTTCGAAAGAGAACGACTTTAGTTGCCTAGCAGCAGGTTAAGGTAGCGCTGCAGCTTCGCCTAGGCTCCTCATCGCTCATCGTTTCACAACGACTCTGGCCTTTAGCGGCGCCATAGCAATTCTGGCAATAGAGCCAGCGTTGAAGGGCAAAAAGTCTTCTTCTATACCGTCGCTGAATATTGCCCCGACGTCAGCCATCTGGGATTCGATCACCAGTTCCTTCGATTGTTCTAGCATCCCGGCCGTAATTTGGGCTGTTGAATGTTTGCTGACAAAGGGTTCTCGCACGACGAACATCAGCGCCGGATCATCCCAAGCCATTTGTCGGGGCGGCTCGGTTTTTCCGCCAGTGAAGTGCTGGATGCCGCCGACCATATTAAAGATCGATGACAGCCAGCCGGTCGAACCGGCACCGGTAGAGACAATGATTCCGCTGGACGACTGCTGCTCCGATGTTCCGTCGTATGTAAGGCTGTATCGCGCTGATACGTGCGACCTTGCTCCGATGAAAAAGTCATTGAATGCGAGCATCTTTTGCCCGTCATTGAGTGTGACTTGAGCAAGAGTCACTTCTTTAATCGCCGCTTTTTCGCTCACAGCCTGCTCGACGCATCGGCCCAGGTTCTGCACTTCATTCTGTACAAGCACCCCGTCGAAACGCGTGGGATCCGGGTTAACGCCAATGATCGGCTGTGCTCCGACATACTTTGCCGCATTCGCGACAAGCCCGTCTTGTCCAACCACAACGACAAGATCCGTTGGGCAAAAAATGAAGGTTGGAAGGAATCCCCGGTCAACATACTGCAATTTCAAATCAGACTGTAGTTGCTTCTTGATGGATTTGAGCGCAGCTTCGTACTGTTCATCCTCATCTGCGTAATCTTGAAAATTTCCGCCTGCATGTTCGATATAGAACTGCGCCTGGGCGCGAGTATTGAATCGCGCCACCAACTCTTGCAGTCGCGTCTTGCGCGTTACGACAACGATTTTTTCAAACATGGTGTCACCATTACTTTCATCCTCTGTTTCCGGCAGTAGGGGCGGCTCACTAATCGCCCCTACTGCCGACTAAGCATGTTTCGCTGGCTTGTCGTTAGTGAGCAGAGTTTGCAGAAGATCGGGCGATATGTTCAGCGTTCCAATCTTGCCTGCATTTTGCGCAAGTTCCTGGAAAGCCAGTGCAATGGCTAGTCTTGGATCGGAACCCTTGGAAGCAAGCGCCATCAGCATTCTGTAATCAACTTTCTCAAGCGGTTTGAGTGATTCGGTGAGAGCATAGACCCGGCTGTCGGTGTCTTTCTTCTCGTTCTCAACACGTATGTCTACCAACTTGGCGCGCTCTTCCTCTAAGGCAATCTCCCCAGCCATGCGAGTTTCATTGATCTGCCTGCGCTTGGTCTCAACTGCAATCTCTGTGTTGAGCTCGCTTTCCTTGATGCGCCGCTCCTCTTCGACAGCGGCATTACGCCTGGCATATATAGCCTGATCCGCGCGACGCTGCAACAGTTCTCGAGACTCCGCTTCCAATGCTCGGCCGATCTCAGGCGTCGGTTTTATAGCCAACACGGACAGGGAGAGGATCTCCAGGCCAAGCATGAGAACCGGGTCCGATTTGCGCAATTTGGTAAGCAGCTGTCCAACTATCTCGTCATGAGTGTGGAGAGCCACGGAAAGCGGCATTCCTTGTGTTATGGATCGAGCAATTGTTTGTGCTGTGTTCGTCAGGCGAGAGGACAGCAAATCGGTCGGCGTCTCCTCCGCTGTGTAATATCCCTCGCCGGAGACCGTGAAATTCAGGTACTGAGCGGCTTTCTCAGGGTCAGTTATGCGATAGGTCAGCTGCCCTTGAATGGTCAGTTGTTGGTAATCGGAAGTTACCTCATTGAAAATGAATGGCACGTCTGAGCTGTCTACCGGCACGTCCATGATTGTTGAAGTTGGCGCAAAATACCAAAACGATAGACCTGGTCCCTGTCTGCGAATCTTTCCATCCTGAAAATGTATGACATAGACTGTGGGTGCGGCTTTCTTAAAGCGAATAATTCCCAGCATGATTCCTCCTCGGCGAACGTCCGTGGTGTGCGCACCGTTTGTGGTGCATGTGGAGCTTGCCAAAGAAGGTGAGACCCTCTGAGGGCAATATAGATGGTTAAATCGGTTTGGACGATCCAGGTTCGGTTTAGTGATCGTCAGAATTACGATTACTTTACCACTCTATCATGACGAATTCGCATGACAATGTTGCTAGGCAACAAAAAAGATGATGAACTGGTTCCAATTCGTGGATTGTCAGTGAGCTATTAACCGTCGCTTAGACGTCGGCGAGGAATTTCAAGCAGGGGGAAGTCCCTGGCTGCCAGAGACCTGGATTTCCTTGACCGTTACCAACTTGTCACGTAATACATTCGTCTCGATTCGAACTTGCTGCTCTAGATCCGAGTCTGGGGCGGCTACTTGTAGCGGATCTTTGCGGATCTGCGCAGCCATTTCTTGAAAACACCGTATAATCCCCACTTGATCCAGCTTTACAAGATCACTATCATGTAGCCCATAGAGATTGTTAGTGAGGAATTTGGATTATGGCTTCTGCCACAAAGCAGCAAACGACACAGACCTTGCGCAAGCCCATCACCTGCACAAAGTGCAAGACTACGCAATTTGAGTACAGCCTGTCTTGCAAGCGCTGCGGTGATTATCTCGATAAGAAAGACGTGGTTCAAGAAGTAACTACCACCAATTTCGGTCCGAAGATTATGGGCGCCGCTGCCGTATGCGTCACCATTCTCGTCGTCTGCGTCATCTTCCGCATATTCTAAAGTCGTACGAAAGCATTTGAAAACGGAGGCATCAATTGATGTCTCCGTTTTTTTGTCGTGGTCCTTGCCCCTACCAGCCTTTCTTAACGGCAGAACGTGCCTGACCTGTGTTTCTCACTGTATTGCTGGTGGTAATCTTCTGCGCGCCAGAACGTGGGGGACGGTGCTAACTCGGTGGCTATTGGACGGCGATACTGTCCGGTGTTCTGCTCACGCTGTATGGAAGCAATTGCCTCTGCGTGCTGTTCTTCAGTCGTGAAGTAAATGGCTGATCGATATTGTCCGCCGCGATAGCCCGCTACTGCCAACGTTGGGTCATGTAGCGACCAGAACACGTTC
>JADYXS010000650.1 GCA_021772155.1 Candidatus Obscuribacter sp. | reverse complement strand
TTTATCGCTTGGATTAGTCGGGCTTGCTGAGGTGCTGCCTTTCATTGCAGTTGCTCTGTATGCCGGGCATGTAACCGATGTTGTTGAGCGGCGGCGCATCTCAATGGGGGCCAGCCTTACCCTTGCCTTGGCCTTTGCACTGCTCGCCTTCGCCTCGGGTGCTCATCTCAAGCAGTCCAATCTGCTCTTTTCTATTTACGGGCTCGTCGCTCTGACCGGTTTGGCACGCGGTTTCTATGGTCCATCGGTTTTCGCCCTGTTGTCGCAGATAGTGCCCAGGAAGCTTTATGGCAATGCTTCTGCCTGGACAACCACGATGTGGCAAACTTCGGCGGTGCTCGGTCCAGTGCTTGGCGGATTTCTCTACGTAAAGTGCGGCGCGGCGACGACTTACGCATTTGCCAGCTTTCTTCTTCTGGCTGCCGTTGTCTGCTTCCAAGTGATCAAGTCTCGAACCGACCTAAGCGGCTCTCCTTCCGGCACCGTGGCAAGCAGCATCATGGAAGGACTACGCTTCGTCTTTTCAAATCAGATTATGCTCGGTGCAATGTCGCTCGACCTGTTCGGGGTGTTATTCGGCGGAGCCGTTGCATTGTTGCCGATCTTCACCGATGAAGTATTTCATCGCGGTCCGGAAGCATTAGGCGTGCTTCGCGCTGCACCTTCGGTAGGTGCGTTTCTGACCGCCGTAGTCCTTACCCGCTTTCCTATCCGCCACAATGCCGGGTTGACACTCATGGCGTCCGTAGCGGCGTTTGGACTATGCATGATTGCCTTTGGGCTTTCAACCGACTTCTATTTGTCGCTGGCATTCCTGGCAATTAGCGGAATTTTCGATGGCGTCAGCGTTTACGTGCGGGCAACCGTCTATCAAACCTTTACTCCGGATGAAATGAAGGGGCGCGTGGCGGCAGTCAACGGAATCTTCATTTCCTCGTCCAACGAAATCGGTGAATTTGAGTCAGGGGTGGCGGCAAAGCTCCTTGGTACGGTTCGCTCCGTAATTTTTGGTGGGATGGCCACGGTTCTGGTCGTGTTTGTCACCGCCCTGAAAGCTCCGAAACTTCGCCGGTTGCACCTTGAATAAGCCGTAACCTTCCCACTCTAACAATTGACATTGGTCTGCCAGCCTCTTAGGATCGCAGCAGTCCACAGACCGGTAAAGAAAATGATCAAATGGTGGAGCATCTTCACATTCGAGGCGATTGTCATATTTGGCATCTGCGTCTCGCTAGGCTACGTGAAGTTGCCCAAATTTCTTCGGAAAAAGCAACTTGCCCGAGGATTTCCATGGGGATACTATCCTGATGCAGTACCCAAATCTGATCCCGGTTTCTATGCTGAGAACAACACGGACTTCCTCCATCACCTCGGCACGGAGTTTGTCGGTATGGAAGGTTTCGGCGACTACGGCGAGTTTAGTGGATTCGGTGAAATGGGCGAATTCGGCGCGCACTTTGGTTCTGGCGGGACAGCTAACGGCGAATAGGCTGGCCTTGTGAGCCTAAACCAAGTGCAATGGGCTTTTTATGCAGGGGGGGCACTTCTCCTTGTAACTACATGGGCGCTCACCAAGGATAAGAAGCGAGTCATAGCCGGCAACTTACTGTTGGCTTTGTTAACTGCGTTTGCTGTTAACGTCGTGGTATTGGCGGTGGGCAGCGAGCGCCTCGGAGCAAACAATCCGGTTGTTGCAACCGACCAGGCTGAGATGCAACTGCGCCTGCTTGCAGGCATTGAATCATTTGCGAGCAACGCGGCAAAGAGCCTTGGTGGGGGTCTCAAGGAAAAAATCCCATCTCTAGGTGATCGTAAGCAGAAGAAGGAAGCCTTCACTGCCGCTGTTGCAGCGCTTGAAGCCGCCACAAAAATCAAGAAGGACAATAAGCTCTACCCGGCCAAGCTGATCGTCGTTCTAGCTGCAAGAAAAGACAACGGCGATGAAAGCCGCATCAAAGCGCTCATAACCGACTTGACTCAAGGCAAGGGAGAGCGGGAAAAGGCACTGGCTAAAGTATTCCAGCACATCTACGTTGAGCATCAAGTTTCCAAAGACGAAGTCAAAGATTTTGCTGAATTGTTGAAGACTTATCTGCCGGATGGATGGTACGAAGACACTGCTTTGACTGAATTATATGCAACTTCCGGCGATAAGCAGGCACTGGATAAGCATGTCCAGACAGTTGATGATCTGAACATCGCAAGAATTGGAAGATTCGCCACTCTTGCTGTAATCATGGCCCTGGCCGGTTTGGTCGGAGTAATCAATATTCTCGTACAGTTAGGAATGGTTGCTCGCCGCGGGCCAGAACCTGATGACGTCGTGGGACTTGACGTCCCGCTCAGGACTGTCTTCGCGGTTTTCGTCGGTTGGTTCTGCATTCAAATTATCATGAGCTCCGGAGTGCACGCGTTTATTGCCCAGCACAAAGAAGTGACTTCGGACGCTTTGCGCGTGGCATTCACAACGTTTGCCAGTTACCTGGTCAGCAACTTGCCTGGACCGTTATTGATCTATTTTCTTGCTATTAGACCCAGCGGACAAAAGTTTCGTGCTGCTCTGCGTTTACGCTTGGGCACCACCACTGCCGGTCCAATCAAAGTCGTTCTGATGGGCGTTCTTGGATGGTGCTCGGCCATTCCGCTGGTGATACTTACAGGAGTAGTTTCCAGTCATTTTCTTGGAAGCAATCAACATTCTGACAACCCGGTAATCGGTCAAATTGTCCAGGCTGCCTCCGCCTCCAATCCAATGGCTGTTGCCTTGTTCTATCTTACGTTAGGCGTGATGGCCCCATTCTTTGAAGAGATTCTATTTAGAGGATTCTTGTATGGTGCTTTGCGAAAGCGCATCGGTGTCTTTCTCTCGATCTGTGTGAGCGCCGGAATGTTCTCGATGATGCATTTCGACAAAGGTGGCGTTTTCATGCTGTTTGCAATTGGCTTTGTTCTGGCGTTCACCTTCGAGCGCACCAGAAGTTTGATCCCTTCGATGATCGCGCATGGGATGTGGAATAGCGGGAGCTTCACTTTTGCACTGCTATTGTTTAGTTCGTAAGCCTGTAGGGGCTTTGCCACAGCCTGGGAGCGAAAATTGAGACCTGCTTGTTGAGCCGCAATTTCGTTCCGGCAAACGCCCTTTTTTTGGCGCCTTTG
>JADYXS010000649.1 GCA_021772155.1 Candidatus Obscuribacter sp. | reverse complement strand
GAGGTTGCTGCGCGCGATGACAAGCTCGAAGTGAAGCTTTCCTCCGGGGTGGTTGTGCACCCTGATACGCTGCTGTTTGCTGCCGGACGGGCTTCCAACACTGAAGGTCTCGAATTACAACAAATCGGCGTGCAGTTAGACGCAAAAGGCCGTATTCAAGTCGATGAACATTTCAAGACTAATGCGGAAGGCGTCTATGCGGCAGGGGACGTTCTTGGTCCGACGCTGGCATCGGTGGCAATGGAACAAGGACGAATTGCTGTCTGTCACGCCTTCAATATTCCATTTGAAGGAATTGTGGATCCTGTTCCGGTGTCAGCTGTTTACGGAATGCCAGAGGTTGCGAAAGTCGGGTTAACCGAGGAAGAGTGTAAGGAGCTGAAGCTTGATTATGAAATCGGGCGTTCGGAACTTGCTCTCACTCCCAGAGGCGCAATTGCAGGTAGAGATGGATTGCTGAAAATTATTTTCCTGCGCGCTGACCGCAAAATCGTCGGCGTACACTGCATCAGCGACATTGCATCAGAGCTGGTCGGCATCGGACAAATGGCCATTCGATGCGGCGCGACACTCAACACGATTGCAAATATGTCTATGAATACGCCGACCTATAGCTACGCATACAAGTATGCCGCGTTCGATGGCTTGCGGCGTTTAGCGAAAGGAACATGGGCTGCGGCCTATCTCAGTGAGAAGAAATAATATGAATATCAAGCCCGCAGCAAGGACATACAACCAGACCCATTCCCTAAGGAAGCAAACTCCAGGCAAGAGACGTGTCAGCATCTACATCGCGTGGAGCTACCCTGCTGAAGCCAATCGTGATGTGAATGAGTTGGACAATCGATACTCTACGATGGCTGAGGTGCGCCGGGTTTCTTACCCGAAGTTTGAACCGTTGGCAGCCGATCCGTGTCATTTTTTGAACGGCGTCGCAGGTTCATTAGAGCTGTTCTTCCGGGCATGGATTCCATTTCAAGAATTCGCCCATGAGCAAACTGGACATGTGGTTCCGGTTTACCAAAGAATAGATCAGGCCGGCTATCAGTTGCCGATTGATGAACGCGTGCTTGATGACACTGACACGTTGATGGTGTTTGGACTTGATCATAACGTGAATGAACAAGCGGCGGCGCCGGAGGAGATCGCGGCGCTGAAAAAATTCCTCTCCCGTGAAGGAACATGCCTGGTGCTTAGCCCACACCATGACGTCGGAATTTCAGATGACATGGCAGTGAGGCAGATTGAGCACCGCCACCACGGCGATGCTCTGGTACCTCGTCAACAGCGATTTGGCGCATATACGCGTTCTCTGATGGAGGGACTTGGCATACCGGTAGAGAATCGTTATGGGCTTCGTCCGGCAAGGGACAAGGTTACAAAGGCGATGGCTCCTCTTACAATTGCACGCGAACTCGATACTCGCGGATATTTTGAGGGCGTGACGACATTTAACTATCACATGCACATGCCGCATTATGCACTCACCACAGATGATACCAAGTCGATTCATGTGCTGGCGAAGCAACCGATTGACCTTTCTAGGCCGCATCCCTTTACGGATGCCGGCAACACGGAGTTCAACGCTTTTCTCTGGCTCCCTGCGAATGGGGAGCGCAAAGGCGACATCACTATGGTGGACTCAACTATCTTCAGCACACTGTTTGGGGCCGATGAAAGTCTTAAACGCTTCTGGCAAAACATCATAAGGTAAGACAATGGACGTTCAGGTGAACAAGCTCGAGCTCGAAGATATTCAGAGCGGCGTTTTGCGCGGCAGACCCGCGCCTTATGCCGCGACATATATCGCATTTCGAATAGATGATCCCAAGGATGGTCGAGAGCTTCTGCGGCGGATAGCTAATGCGGTGGCGTCAGCGGCGCATCCGTCGAGTCCCGCCGGCGATGCCTGGTTGAGTGTGGCATTGAGCTTTCAGGGACTGAAAGCACTCGGAGTGCCGGAAGACTCACTGAATAGTTTCCCGCCCGAGTTTCAGCAGGGAATGGGCGCCCGCGCGGCAGAACTGGGAGATATTGACGAAAGCTCTCCAGCCAATTGGGAAAGTCCGTTGGGTACATCGGATGTGCACATTGTTGTTGCAGCAGTCGCTCCTAACGCCGAGACTCTGGAATCGCTAATTGATCGCGCGCGCGATGCTTATGAGCGTCTTCCGGGAGTTAAAGCCATTTGGCGCCAGGATTGTTTCGCGCTCCCTAATGAAAGAGAGGCTTTCGGGTTCAGGGATGGTATCAGCCATCCCGCGGTTGAAGGTAGCGGAATCCCAGGAACAAATCCGAACGAGACGCCACTAAAGGCGGGAGAATTTGTACTCGGGTATGTGGATGAAATGGGCGTAACTGCGCCGATGCCACAGCCAGAAGTGTTGGGTCGTAACGGTACCTTTGCGACCATGCGAAAGTTGCATCAACGAGTGGCTGCTTTCAGACAGTTCCTCAAGGACAACTCCAATGGACCGGAGGAGGAAGAGCTTCTTGCCGCAAAAATGATGGGACGGTGGCGCAGTGGTGCGCCGCTTGCGTTGAGTCCCGAACAGGATGATCCCGAATTGGGCGCAGACCCGAAGCGCAACAACAACTTTCAATACTACGACGACGACAAGTGGGGGTTCAAAACGCCCCCCGGATCACACATTCGGCGCACGAATCCGCGTGATGGCATCAAGGAGAGTGGGACTTACGTTAATATTCGCCGCATGATCAGACGAGGCACCAGCTACGGACCACTGTTGGCGGATGGAGTGCTGGTAGACGATGGAGCCGATCGTGGGCTGATTTTTTTGTTCATCGGGGCGAGCATTCGGAAGCAATTTGAATTCGTCCAATCGGTATGGATGAACAGCGGGCAATTTGTTCACAACAGCAATCAAAAAGATCCTGTCTGCGGCGACAACGATGGGACTGGTGACTTCACAGTGCCTCGGCATCCGGTGCGTAAGCGCCTGCAGGGATTGCCGAGATTTGTAATCACTCGAGGGGGAGAGTATTTGTTTATGCCTGGATTAAAAGCGCTAGCATGGCTGGCAGATTTGCAATCATAGCAACCAGCGTTGCCTAATGTTGAGGTATGCCCGTATCGTCCATCGGCGGTAATTGCTATTAGTTTATGTTGGCAGTACTCGGCGCTCCTCGCGTTGTCATTGATGAGGGAAGCATGTCTCATGCACTCTCCGCGGCCCAATTAGATCGAGAAGCATTAGATACTCCGCAAATACGTTTCTGTGTTGACGCAGGTGTACCACCACCGGTGGTGACTTGAAAGCGTTCCACCAACTGCGTGGGACGCTTTCGACCGAAGTAACATTGCTGCGAACTGCACTTGTCTTGTGCTCTGAATCACTCTTTAGCAGCCCGTCCGGCAAAATACTCAATGGTTGGTGTTTTTGTTGTTGACTTTTCTGTCGGCTCTAGGAGCAAAGCCTCGACCTTTGCCGGCCGAACATTCTCTCGGTCCGAAGATCAACTTCTCACTTAGCGATCTCCAGCTTACCAATGGATGAGCCGCCAATCTTTAATAACGGTGTTCGTTATTAAAACCAATAACGAACAAGTAGCGCTAAACATGTGGTCTTCCGGCAGACTCCATTGCTCACTCCTACTCGTAATGCTGGCCTTCTGCTTCTGGCGGCGCTACCGGACCAGACTCAATAAGTGCAGCTATTGCCTCCAGGCTTACCGGCTCGAAATTCCAGACCTCAACACTTACATTGATTTGCCGGCGCGAAACCTTCCAACGGTCATGTACGTGGCCGTGGATGAGCCAGCCGCAGTCATCAACCGGCCGCTGTTCAAAATCGCCGGTCGGTTGGCTAGTGCATCTACCTATTCTGAATGACCTCAATGCCTGGCTCTGCAAAATGTGATCAGCCATATTGCTGCCGAGCGCACATCAACGCGAGAGGCAAAATGAGACATACGGAAAACTACGTCGACGCCTCATTGTTTTCGCCGGACGAAATCACACCTCATTCTCATTCCGCAAGTTTCTCAACTTGTCCGTTCTTGGATAGAAGTCTATCTGGCATAGTCAATGCTGCCTGTGCATTCTCGAGTGCTTGGCGCACGGGATCCTGAGTCAATCGCGAGTAAATCGCTGTCGCTTGTACTGAGCGATGCCCCAACGCCTTTCCGATAATCGTCGGACTGACACCTTGAATCGCCATGTAACTTCCAGCCGGTCTGCGCAAGTCGTGTATACGCAGATCGTCTATCTCAGCTCTCTCGAGCAATCGAGCCCATGCGGTTTTCGGAGAAGTTAAATGACCAAGTATTCCTGTCTTACGCCCTTTTCTATCAGATGGAAAAACCCAGCGCTCATGAGCCTCGCCATCATCCTTGCGTCGGCGGAGTATCTCCATGCAGTTCGGCGTGAGGGGAATAGTCTGTGAATCTCCATTCTTAGTGACCGGAATTCTCCAGACCATCCGTTCCATTTCTATTTGGCTCCACTCCATCGCCAAGACATTAGAGCGCCGGGCTCCAGTGAACAG
>JADYXS010000648.1 GCA_021772155.1 Candidatus Obscuribacter sp. | reverse complement strand
GCCCTGCACCAAGCGCCGCATCGGGAACGCGCCGCCCATGTCGCGCCGCAGTTCGCGGAGAACCTTCGTCTGCGCCTCGGTCAGATCGAAGCCGAGCTGGCGCAGGAAAGGTTTGATGAGCCGGTTGTCGCCCGCGCATGGGAGACCGGAGGCCTGGGCCTGGAGATTTTTGCGCCGGCGCTGGATGGCGATTTGCAGTTCAATGAACTCATCGAGCGCGAGTCGTTGCCGCGCGACATCGACATCCGAAAGCTCCTGCGGGAAATGGAGCATGTGAATGGCGTTCGCACGCGTCGGGAGATCCGGCAGCACAACGCTGGAATGCGGTTCAGCAACGTGTTCTTCAAAACGCGCGAGTGTCCGCCAGACCAGGCCGCGCACAAAACGCTGCGGCAATCCTTCGGTGAGCGGATAGATGGGCGCGATGCGATCAATGTGGATGAGCAGCTCTTCGCCGCCCTCGATGACTTCCGTTTCCGGATGGTCGATGGTGCGCGGCTTGAGCGCCTTCAGCTTGCCGAAGACCATGACTTCATCGCCTACCGCGAAGTAATTCTCCATGTAAGGAAGGTTCCACCAGCGGCAATGCAGGCGGCCCGTGCCGTCTTCGAGCACGAATTCAAAGACGGACTTGGTGCGCTTGGCGAAGGTCTTGATCCCCTGCGCGATGATGCGCCCGCGCGTGGTGCCGGAGCGGCCCAGCTCCAGTTCGCGGATGGCGAGCAGATGCCGGCGATCCTCGTGACGATTCGGCCGGTGCAGCAGCAGATCGCCGACGGTGAAGAGCTTCAGGCGGGCGAGCTGCACGGCGCGTTCCGGGCCGACGCCTTGCAGCTCCGTGAGCGGAGTGGCAAGCGGCGGCAAGGGCGTCTTCGGCATGGGGCGGTTTATAGAGGATCGCGCCGCACGCGGGAAGCGGGAAGGAATCGAAATGGAATCTTGATCTCACGCAAAAGGCGCGAAGGACGCAAAGGGAGAGAGGAGAACCGCCGGAACAACACGCATGGAAACCGAGGATGGACACGAATAAGAGAAGGGAGGAAGACACGAATTCCACGAATGTTCACGAAGGCTGAAAACCGAATTCGTGAACATTCGTGATGATTCGTGTCTCCTTCCCAATCCGTGTGAATTCGTGTCCATCCGTGGTCGGACTGCAACACCCCGGCTCAGATTACTCAGTTCCAGGAAAGATCGTCGGGGGCGTCGGCGATGATCCGGTACTTCCAGCCTTTCTCGGCGAGGATGAGCTTCCAGAGATCATCCGGCTTGTGATAGAAAACGAGCTCCACCGTCGCGGGATGAATGAGCCAGGTGTCGCGCTTCATCTCGTCGTCAAGCTGGCCAGCGCTCCAGCCGGCGTAACCGGCAAACACCTTGAGCTGCCGCGTCGGGGAATAGGATTCAGAAATCTCCATCAACGAATCGATGGAATGATCCAGATGAAGATTTGGCATGACGCTGGCCTCGGGTAGAAAGGAATCGTTGTGCAAGAAGCTGAGCGCCTGGGGCTGGACCGGTCCGCCGAGAAACAGCGCATGCTCCTTCAGCGTGGCGGGAAGCTTGGCGACCACGGACTCACCGACGCTGTTCCCTGTGACCCGGTTGAGGATGAGGCCAAAGGCTCCTTCCGCATCGTGCTCACAAATCAGGATGACGCTTCGATGAAAGAACGATCCTTGCAGCCTGCCATTGTCGAGCAGCAGCTTGCCTTTTAAGGATTGGTGTTTCGCCGGCATACATCGTCAGACCGATGGTTGAAGAATGTTCCAACTCGCAGACGCCCGCAACCACCTTCGTTTCCCATGGCGGACCAGTAGCTGCCCTGACCAGGGCAAGCCATCCCCTACTCCGCCGCCATCAGTTTCTGCCACAGCTTTTCGTTGAGCAGCACCTTGTCGAGCAGCTTGCTCTTGTCGTCGCTGTGCAGCGACTGGTCGCAGTTGACCGGCATCGTGATCCGGAAAAGCGTCCCCTGACCATCGACGCTCTCCGCCTCGATTCGCCCGCCGTGATGGTGAACGATGAAATAGACGGCCATCAGGTTGATCCCATATTCCAGCGGGCTGTCGCTGCGCAGGGCAAACGGATCGAAGACCAGACGAACCGCCTCCTGCGGCAGGCCCGGACCGTTGTCGCGCATCTCGAAGACAATCGACGGAGCCTCGGCGCCCACGGCGGGCCTGGCGTTCGCAGTGATGGTAATCTTCGAGCCTGGCGGCAGGCTGGCGATTTCATCCCGGAGCAGCAGCTCGAACAGGCGCTCGAACTTGAGGCGGTCCACGGTCATCGCAGGCAGGATTTCGGGGACGAGGTTGTCCACCTCCAGCTTCCGTGCAGCGAGTCCTTCGCTCAATCCGCGCAACGCGTCGCGGATCACGTGGTGAGGGCTGACCTGATCCTTGAATTCGGAAACGCGCTGTTCGGACGCCGCCCACAGATCGCGCAGCATGAGGTTGATCCGCTCGATCTGGTTCTGGGCGTTCTGATAGTAGTCCTTCCAGAACTCAGGATTGCGAAGGCCGTCGGGATTCAGCTTCTCCTCCTTCAGCTTGGTCGGCGCGAGATCGAGAAACGTCTTCACCGCCACGAGGGAATTCCTGACGTGATGGCTCAGCCCGGCCGCCAGCAGCCCCAGGCTCATGACCCGGTCGGCGATCATCACCTTGTGCAGCGCGGACATCTTTTCGTGGAGGAGCTGGTCGCGCTCTCGTTGCACGATGAAGAATTCCAGCCCGCGTTTCAAAGTCGTCTCCAACTGCGGCGGATCCCACGGCTTGGTGACGTACTTGTAAATCGATCCCAGGTTGACCGCCGCGATCGCGGCATCCATGTCCGCGTAGGCCGTGGCCAGAATGCGGACCACCGAGGGGCGCAGTTGCCGCGCCCTTTCCAGCAGCCAGGCTCCCTTCTCGCCCGGCATGCGCTGATCCGTCATCAGGATGCCGATCTCGTCCTTGTGCTTCTCCAGCAGCGCATATCCTTCCTGCGCGTTGGGCGCGGTGAGGATGCGGAAATGCTCGTCGAAGGCGCGGGCGAAATATTTCAGCGACTTCTCCTCGTCGTCCACATAGAGGATCGCGAACTTCTTGTAGTCGTAGGTATTCTCAGTGGCAAAGTTCATGTTTACGGTTGCAGGACTCCCTGCGGTTGATCGACTGGAAACTCCAGCGAGAGTTCACAGAACACTCCCTTCTCGCTGTTTGCGTTAATGCGCCCGCCGAAATCTTTCATGATGCGATAGCAGATGCTCAGGCCCAGCCCCATCCCTTCGCCCACGTCCTTCGTCGTAAAGAACGGGTCGAAAATCTTTCCGATGATCTCCGGAGCTATTCCTTCTCCATTGTCCCGCACGGTCAAGATGCTCAGGCCGCGTTGAACCCTGCCCGTGATGATGATCTCAGGCTTCTCCGTTCCATAAGTCTTCGCATTGATGGCATCCAGGGAGTTCTGGAACACATTGATCAGCACTTGGACCACTTTGTTCTTGTCCGCCCAGATCACCTGGCCATCGGCAAGGTTCATCCGCAGGGTGACCTTGTTCTTCCATTCCTGGCTGAGGAACTTGAGCGCCGACGCCACGACCTCCTGCACATTCACCTCTTCCACGCCGCGTTCGCCCGGATGCGTGAAGGTCCGCAGATCCGATACAATCGATTTGACGCGTTGAATCCCCTCCTCCACGTCTTTCAGCACTTCTGCATACGCGTCGCGATCCGCATCAGGAATCAGCCTGGACTTGCTGCGCAGCGTATAAAGGCCCGTCGCCGCATAGTTCAGCGGGTTGTTGATCTCGTGAATGATGCCCGCGCTGAGGCGGCCCAGCGAGGCGAGCTTCTCGGTCTGCACGAGCTGCGACTCTGTTTCCTTGAGCTGATCGATGGTGCTTTCGAGCGTCTGGTTCTTCGTGGAAAGCTGGCGCTGGAAATTGTGGGAATCGACGAGGTTCTTGACCCGCACATGAAGTTCCGTCGTGGAAAAAGGCTTCGGCAGGAAGTCACTCGCGCCGGCGCGCAGGGCGTTGAGCTTCGTCTCCTCGTCCACATGCGCGGTGATGAGAATGATGGGAATGCTTCGCGTGGCGGTGGCGGCCCGGATTTCGCGGCAGGCCTGGATGCCGTCCTTCTCGGGCATCATCATGTCGAGCAGGATGATGTCCGGGATGTGTTCCAGCGCCTTGTCCACCGCCTGCTGTCCATCGGAAACCTGAATGGTGTTGTAGTACGGCGAAAGCTCGCTGCCGATGAAGCCCAGCATGTCCGGCTGGTCATCCGCGATGAGCGCGGTGAACGGGTGAAGGTTCGGTCCAGAAGCGGGGACGCGCTTGGGCGGCCCGCTCCGATCTCCTGCGGCTGAGCCAAAGAGATTCGCGCGATGATAAAGGTTGGAAAGCCATTCCTGGCTGCCTGCGCTGACACCGGCTGGGGCTGCTTCGCCTTTGCCCGAAGCAGCTTCCGTGGCCGCAGCGACGGCGGGCAGGGATTGATCAGGCTGCGTTCTCGAAACGACGACTGCGCCGGCTTCAGGCTGGATGTAGGGGAGGCGTGCGGTGAAGGCCGTGCCCTGGCCTTCCACGCTTTCGACCTTCACGGTGCCTTCATGGAGTTCAACGAGTTCCTTGACCAGCGAGAGACCGATGCCGACGCCCTGAAATTTGCGGCGCGCGGAGCTGTCCACCTGGAAGAAACGCCCGAAGACATTAGGAAGATCCTTGGCCGGGATGCCGATGCCGGTGTCGCTGACGCGCAAGACCAGCTCCTCGCCCTCCTTGTCGGCGCGCAGATCGATGCGGCCGCCGGAAGGCGTGAACTTGAGGGCGTTGAACATCAGGTTGAGGACGATCTTTTCGAGCTTGTCACGGTCCAGCATGGCGGTGCCGACTTCGGGCGCGATGGTGACGGCGAGGTTGATGCGCTTGTCCTCGGCCATCTGCTTGGCGGCGCTGGCCATGCCCTGAAGGAATTCGCCGAGCGGCACGGGTTCACGGCGGGCCACCATCACGCCGGAGTCGAGGCGCACGAGGTCGAGGAGATCGTTGATGAGCTTGAGCAGGCGCAGGCCATTGCCATGCATCGTGTGAAGCAGTCCCACGGCGTCCTTGTCCAGCGCCTGGGAGTAGCGGGCGAGGATGGTTTCGAGTGGAGAGATGATGAGGGTGAGCGGCGTGCGGAGCTCGTGGCTGATATTGGCGAAGAAACGGTTCTTGATCTGGTCGAGCTCGGTGAGCTTCTGATTTGTCTCTTCTAGCGCACGACGACTTTTGCTGAGCTCCCACCTCAGCTCGAATTCTCGAAAACGAAGCCGATTGAAAAAGAAATTGCCCGTCAGAACAATCGCTGAAGTGCAAAACATGAAATAGCCATTATTCACAAACATTCTAACGTCGAAATGCTGGCTCCCGAAGAAGCACGCGCCCATATACATTGATGCTATTACTGAAATTGCTATTAGGCTTTGGAGCATTGTCGCCTGAATGACAGAGCTAACCGCCAGCATCACCAAGTTAAGGCCTGCATAGTAAGTGGAGTTTAAGCCTTGAGTGGAAGCGATCATCATGTTGATAAATAAACTGGGTATCAGCCACCAGCTCGCAGTTAAGACATGATAATACGTTGTCGACATTCCTGATTGGCGAAGCGCTACTAGAGCCAAAGCAGAGAAAAGGGACGTGCAGAGCCGAAGGTAAAGAAAATACTCAGCAAAACCTCGATATACAAAGTAATCGAGAACGTATCCGATCGGCATCAGCACGATTACAAGCACAAGAGCCACTTGGGCATTTCTTACGCTTGTAGCAAGTGTGTACTCCGAATATGAATGCTCGATCTCCGGTGCAATAGTTGAACCGACTCTCATGAATATGCCTCCTTGAGAACTGCCTGCCGTCGAATCTCAAGGTAAATATTGACTCCCGTCGGATCGGCCGATACCCGAATGTTATCGTCACTAATTTCTGCGGGAGCTAAAGCCCGCAACTGCATGGCATTTCGATAGATAAGATGCCACTCAAGCAAGTAATCCAGCATTTGCCGGATGGGATTGCATTTATCAACATTGGTGAGCACAAGCAGTCCGCCAGGAGCAAGCATGCCGTAAAAGGCGCTAGTCAACTGCCGGCAAATCCGCTCAGGAAGATAGTCGAATAAGCCGGCACAGTACACTAAGTCATAGCTCTTGCCTCGTTCGTTCGTCTTGAGCAACTGAACAACTGACTTCTTCACAAATTCAAACGAGGTGCTTCTACGATAGCGTCGCTTGCACTCTTCGATGACTCCCTTCGTGTATTCAAGTGTCTTATCGTTGAAATCGAGCAACGTCATCATGGCTTGCTCCGAAAGCATGGAACTTTCTAGAAAGCGCTGAACTTCGATGGCTGGGCCACAACCTAGGTTTAGAACCTTCAAACCTCTCTTTTCAGCCATCACTCTGATGGATTCCTCTTCCAGTTTTCTGGTCAGAAACGAGACCCGGTTTCGGTGAGCCTCAGCAGGAGGCTGGGAAATAAACCAAGCATTTAGCACTTTGGCAAACAACGTCGCACCCTCCGCAGGGTCACGAAGAATCATATTTACCATCTCGTAGTCACCTGCATACCCCAGAGGCTTTGTGAATGTCCTCCATGCAAATGGGGAACTGAGAACCAGATGATGCAGTTGCTGTTTCACATGGGCATGATGGTTTGGAGCCAATTCTGCGGGAATCTTTGAGGCGATCACCTCAAATTTTTCAAACATGAGGTTGAATGAAGGGATAAAGGAAACCCCCAACTCTGCAACGACTCCGCTTTCCATCCTGTCTCGATCAGGACCGTAAACTGCATTCAACCCCAAGTTGAGCGTATCCAGCCATAAACGGAACTCATCCAGAAAAATCCTGATATCGGTCACGAGAAGTTTGAATTCAGGCAGGACTTTGCAATAATAATTCCAACGCTTTTGGAAATCATCGCATTTCCTTTTAAAACCCAGTGAATCGTCAAGCCACGCTTCAGATTCACGCTTGGCCCATCCAGGTTCCAGCACGGCTTCACATACTTGAGTAACGCCCTCATCAACAAAACCACGGATCACCGCTCTCCCTGAATACACTTCACGCCCTCCCAGATTAGCGTGAAAATCGGTTATCACTTCTGTAGAACGCAGCACATCATAGAGAGCGCAAACTTTAAAAACTATTGAATCCGGGGTGAAGTGAGTGACGTATCCAGAAAACGCATGCCCATCGCTCGTAACACCGTAAACTCGCGAATCGGCGTTTTCACTTATATCTGTAGACTCGTTTCTATCCATGACTCAAATAAAGAAGAAAGGTAGCCATGCACAACTGCAACTGACCGCTCAAGCACATTTATGACCCGTAAAGGCCAAGCAGGTATCGGTTGAAGACATTTTTACTTGAGCCTTTTGACTCTTAACGCGTAAAACCCTAGTAAAGCAAACTCCTTATGATCAAGTTCGTTTACTGCGTCCGCCGTCATCCGTCACTCTCCTCGGAGGATTTCCGAAAATACTGGCTCGAGAAGCATGGCCCCCTTGTCAAAAGTTTTGCTCAAGCGCTCAACGCCAAACGTTACGTGCAAAGTCACACTCTGGATACCCCACTAAATGGTTATGCCCAAGGCCCACGCGGAACTATTGAACCATATGATGGAATCACCGAACTGTGGTGGGACAGTGCCGCAGATCTTGCAAGTGCCTTGTCCACACCAGAAGGCCAAGCTGCCAACACCACCCTTGCCGCAGATGAAGCGCGCTTCTGCGACCTTCCACGTTGCTCAGTTTTCTTCACGGAAGAACACGCCATTTTTTAGTAAGACACTCTCCACGACAACAACTGCAACCATCGCGAAACCATTCTCGGGACAATTAAGTTCTCCCATTATCTGTCATGCGCGGAGACAACACTTAAAACTCCAAACTCTGGTCTGCGAAATGCTGACGGAACCGTCAATGACAACCAAAGCATCAGGCTCTTCGACCTCGCCGACCATTTCCAGTTGCATTACTATGAAAAGGCGGAGCAAAACGTCCGAATCTGGTGCCATTCAAAAAGAAGTATATTGTGCGACTCGATCTCTCGGCGTCGGAAATTCTTCGTTACCCGGTAAAATAATCTCCCCGCTGGCCAAATATTCCCTCCTCTTCATACCCATCACGACATTCGGTTTGGGGGTTCGTATCCCCAACCAAGATCCTGCCGCTATCGCGCGCGGCAACGCTTTCGTCGCTACCGCCGACAACCCTGCCGCTATTTACTACAACCCCGCCGGCATCACCCTGACCGAAGGTCATAACATTCAAATCGGAGCCTTGTCCTACCTCAACATCTTCGCCGATTACGAATCCCCCAGCGGTGCGCGCGTAAAGAATGAGACCGAGATCATTCCAGTCCCGCAAATTTATTACTCTTACTCGCCAAAAAGCAGCCTCGTGTCCTTCGGGCTGGGAGTGTATGCGCCCTTTGGTTTGAGCATGAAATGGCCGGACGACTCCCCCTTTGCCACCGGCGGAATTGAAAGCAAACTGAGCTACATCACCATCAATCCAGTCGTCGCGTTCCAGCTTCATCCCACACTCTCCTTCGCCGCCGGCCCCACGCTCAATCGATCCCAGCTTGAACTCCGTCAGTCCATCGGCCTGGTTCCGGGCGATCAGTTCAAATTTAAAGGTGACGACATAGGCTATGGCTTTACCGTGGGCCTGCTCTGGCAGCCGTATCAAGAATGGTCCTTTGGTTTGACCTACAAAAGCGGCGTCAAGATGGATCACGAGGGAACGGCATCGTTGACGCCCACACCGACATTCCCTGGCTCCTTCAAGACCACTACACCGATTGATTTCCCCGAGATCATCACAGGCGGCATCTCCTTCCGCCCCACCACCAACTGGAACTTTGAGGTCGATATTGACTGGACTGATTGGAACTCCGTCAATCAACTCGCCGTCAGTGGTGTTCCCTCTCGGCGTTTGGATTGGGTTCCCAGCTTTCAGTATATGTTTGGCGCGACCCGCCATCTCAGTGATGGCTACTTCATCAGTGCGGGATACTTTTACAGTGAGAAATCCACTTCGGAACGCTATTTCCTGCCCATCGTTCCGGATACAGATCTACATGTCGGCAGCATCGGATTTGGCCACAAGGGAAAGCGCTGGGACTGGGCGGTGGCCGGGCAGCTCATCGCAGGTGAATGGCGCACCATCGACAACCACGTCAACCCCACCGTGAACGGAAGCTACCGGCTCCTGACTCCCACTCTCTCGGCTTCTTGCGGCTATCATTTCTGAGCCAGTCCTGCTTCAACAGTATGGACGACGTGAGGCGACCCGCGTCTCGCCCCTCAAGCTTGGCGGAGGCCCTGATCAATGCCATAAAATAGAGCCTCAATAATTCTTGGAACGGGACTGTGATCAAAAATAGTCCCCTCCAGCAGATAGCGAATGTTCACGGGTTGGTTTCTCAACGAGGAACTGCAGATACTCAGGTGAATCCAGCATGGAAAAGGCAGGAAGCCTGGGAAGCCGGATGACGGTACAGCATCACACCCAAAACTGTTTAAATGGCGGGAATGAAAAACTTGTGAGATCGCTCTAAACTGCGAGGCAAACCCAGTGTCCAAACTCACCCTCGCAACGAACAAATAAATTTGGAAAATACGACTGTCACAACTACCGCATCTCTGTCGAAAAGCGATACAATTGAGCATGTTGGCAGGGCAAGGTTCTCCGGTTTGCACGTCGAAGTGATTGGGGATAGGGGACAAAAGATTCCGCTAGACTTCAGCACCCTTTTTTGGTTTCATCGGCTGGGAT
>JADYXS010000084.1 GCA_021772155.1 Candidatus Obscuribacter sp. | reverse complement strand
CAGCATGATCCTATCCAGATCAATTGGCCATCCTTGGGAACCCCTCTACAGATTATTTCCTTCTAGCATGCAGCGGGTTGGCCGAACGCTTACTGTTTTCCGCCATTCTATGATATGCCCTAGTATTTCCCGCCAAAGGTAAAAGTAGCAACTAAGCTACCGCAGCCGGAGATAAACTCCGACTGCGGCATTAAAGCTTACACTACCGCTTCAGACGTTCATGGTGATTTCGCCGTAGCGATGTGAAAGCCCCGTGGGGCATGGGCTAGTGACAGCGGACCGTCACTAGCCTGGTGAAAGTGGAACTACAGAGACTCAGCGGCAGCCGCGATGGTGATGGTGGCGGCTCGGCCTGTAGTAACGCGGGGCGCTGTAGTGACGCGGCGTACTGTAGTAACGCGGCGTGCTGTAGTGACGCGGCGTGCTGTAGTAACGCGGCGCGCTGTGGTAACGCGGCGTGCTGCGGTGGTGGCTGGACCGGCTGTGGCAATCAGAGCGGCCAAAGAATCCGGAGAGGCCTCCGATATCGATGACGATGCTCAGGCCACTGCGCCGGGATCCGGCTTCAGCAGTACTTGGGAAAGCCGCAAAGACTGCAAGAACAGCCAGAGCGATAAGGATGGATCGTTTGTTCATAGTCGTGGTGCGCTTCTAAGGCGAATGTTAGCTGGTTGCTGGTTAAACCGGACCGCCCTGCATAGGAGATTGCTTCGGTCCCCAGAGGGTTAAGGTGATTCCGCTGCCGCTGGTGACGCCCAGACAGACAGTATTTCTGGCAAAGTCGTCCTCGTCGAATTTCTGCCCGACGGCGATCAGTTCGAATTCGAATTCTTTGGTGCCGCTATCAACACCTGCGTATTGAGCATCTTCAGACGCGACGATGGCAGTGCCATCGTGGTTGAAGCCGAGAATTTGGAATCCGCTGCGCGACCGAGCGAGCTTGAGCTTGAATTTTCCAGCTTTGAGTTCGATCTTGTGTTCGGTGATTTTTCTGTCCATGATTTGCAGAGTTTTTTTGTTTTTTTCAGGACCAATGACGAATGCCGCTTGCGGAGTACATCTCCACAACTGGCACTGCATGAGTAGCGAGACAAAGCGCATTGGCCAAGTGAGTATGCCGAAGGTCATTCGTCACACAGGATACTGACACCGCCAGAGCTCATGGTCTTCGTGGCAGGTCTATAAACCTGCTTCCGCCGCCTCGCCCAGCCATACTGGTGCACCGCATTTAGTGGCAGCTGACGCAGATCGATCGTAACCCAAGGGCACCACCGATCATGTGATCGATGGCGCGCCTTGAGTGACAATACCCGGTCAGCAGTTCTTGAGCTCCTCATCGGTCCAGAGCGATTTCGCAACCACAACTCCTTTCTGATCCCTCAGAGCAATGTGGTAGCAAGGACCGCCCGACCACGGAACGTCTTGAACAAACTCGGTGAGGACGCGACCGCCGGGGAACGTGTAGCTCTTCAATGGCGCGACTGTGGGTTTGTAGGTGCCGGCAACTCGCCCGACATTTGCGACGGTAACGACACGAAAGCGCCGTTCGTGACAGAACGCCTCACTTTTACCGCCTTTGTGAATCCGAATGCCAAATTCCAGAACCGTTTTGGTTCTCGTGATAAGGCGCCGGGCATAACGATTGAGTCCGATGTATTGATCCATTCTCATGATCTTAGGTGTGGTTTGGGTTTGGTTAGAGATTGAGACAGTCTAAGCAACAGTAGCTGCTCGCCTAGAGGCCGAGGTATTCGATGGTTCCGACGGCAAGCAATGCAAGACCCGCTATGCAGGTGGGATTGGGAAACAAAGTTCGTTTCATAGAGCCAGTCGTTAGTGAGTTTGGGTGATAGACCGTCGTGTGTTTGTTGATTGGCAATGCATAGTGATAGTGAGATCCGATAACTTACCCATGTCGCTTGAGAACCACAATGGCTACGTGCGCGCGTGTAATATTCCAGTGCGTTTCATCACTCGCGCGAACTACGGAAGCAGCCCGTGATGAGCTCGCGCTATAGCAACACTGGTTGATAAGTCAATCATTTGATCTCGTGAATATGACTCAGAGCGCGCGAGCGCGCAGTACAGGCGCAAACGTAACCTTTGATCATGAAGACAAGAAGGCTGTACGCTTCTAAACCCCAATCCAAATCACATAACAAAGAGAAACAACCCGCCTTACTATCCCTTCGCAGAGCACTCTCAAGCAATCCCAGCCCGTAATCACCGCGGGCAAGTACGTTCGCGCTACTGCCGTCGGACACTAGCCACTCTATCGCTACTCCCACTCACATGAACCTAAAACGCAATATCCTACTCTGGCTCGCTTTTGCATTTGGCACAGCGACCTTTATCTACTTCAACTCTTCGACCGAACTGGTTTCAGCCGAACGAAGCACCCCTGTGTCCCGCGGCGGTCGCTCCCAGCCTCCGGTCACAAAGAGTGCGCCACCTACTTCTGCGGCTGCAAACAACGACGCCAAGCCGCTCGACTACTCAGGCTTGCGCAAAATCCTCAGCGAAGAGCCTAAGCGTGTTACCGCACTGACATTTCTGAGCGGCAGTTTCGACGTCAAGGTTTCCCATGACGGCAAGGAAAGCCTCGTCAAAGCACCAACAGCAGTGGCGTTGGATGAGTTGCGACAAACGGCACAAAGCAAAAACATTCCCGTTGAGGGAGCCGACCAACCAAAGGTTGCGGAAAGCAAGCTCTGGACCCTCATCCTGACATTCGGACCAACGATCCTGATTGTGGTGCTAATTTTGTATTTCCTTCGCGGTGCAAGCAAATCTCTTACCAAAAAGAAGACGGCAGGGCCACGCGGTCGCGTCGTCGAAAAGAAAACGTTTAACGACATCGCCGGTCAAGACGGTGCCGTAAGACTCCTTCGTCGTCTATTGCACTTCCAGCGTAACGGCGGTCTTTTCGCAGCCTTTCGCGCCAAGCGTCCAAAAGGAGTGCTGCTCGTCGGCCCTCCCGGCACTGGTAAGACCCTGCTCGTACAGGCTCTTGCCGGAGAAGGTGATTGCGATGTGCACGCAGTGGCAGCATCAGACTTCGTCGAGATGTTCGTCGGCGTTGGCGCATCACGCATCCGAGAGATGTTTGACGCGAGAAAGTTGGTCTTCAAACAGACTGGACGGTTGCAGATCATCTTCATCGATGAACTAGATGCAATCGGCGGCGAGCGCTCAAGCAAGTCTGCTGCCGGCGGCCACAACGAGCGTGAGCAAACGCTTAACGCACTTCTGGTCGAACTTGATGGCGCTGAAAAAGAATCCGGTATCATTCCGATTGCAGCCACCAACCGTGTGGAGCTGCTGGATCCGGCTCTTACGCGCCCTGGTCGTTTCGATTACCAGGTGCGCCTCGATCTCCCCGATCTCGCTGGTCGTGAGGCGATCCTGAAAATCCATACACGCGGAATGCCCCTGTCTGAAGACGTGGACTTCCGCAGCATCGCCCGGCGATTCACCGGCTCAAGTGGTGCCTACCTCCAGGCAATCGCCAATGAAGCGGCCTTGCTGGCAGCGGAAGAAGCGGCTGAGCGTCAAGGATTGATG
Organism: Candidatus Obscuribacter sp.; assembly: GCA_021772155.1. Lineage (GTDB taxonomy): Bacteria > Cyanobacteriota > Vampirovibrionia > Obscuribacterales > Obscuribacteraceae > JADYXS01. The sequence goes on along the minus strand of JADYXS010000084.1, from coordinate 1,630 downwards.
AGCGATGACAAGCCTGCTGCCCCGACGAAACCATACACGCGTGGACTGAGAGAACCGATCCAGGCTCCGACAGTAACGCCGTTCAAACGTGGTCCGAAAGACGTCATTACCGCGTCGCACTTCGACCGCGCGCGGGCAGTGGTTGAATTTGGTGATCCCAGGCTCTCGTTGCAGCGTGGAATGACAGAATCGCAAAAGCGAAACATCGCGGTGCACGAAGTTGGACACGCATGGATGGCTGAATTCTTCCCCTGGGGACATGAAGTCGCCGCGGTGGATATCATCCCTCGTGCCGGTTATCTTGGCGTGACGGTGTTCCAACCCGAAGGAGAAGAATTCCTCTCCGATTCGGCCAAGATGAGAAATCGCATCAAGACTCTGATGGGTGGACGTGTGGCTCAAGAAGTATTGCTTGGCGTGGCCGATAGTGGTGCCCAGAACGACTTCCAGAAAGCGACCGTGATCGCCCGGCAGATGGTGGCAGAATACGGCATGTCCGAGCTTGGAGTGATCTGCATCCCCGAACACGCTTCCGTAATTGGGCGCGAGCGGGGTCATGCGGTCAGCCAGATTGGACCGGATCTCATGAACGAGATTGATAGGCTCACTTGCGCGCTGGTTAACGAATGCCACGCGGAGACGAAGATCGCCATCGAAGCCAACAAAGTCGGTATCGCAGCAATTTCGGAAGTGATGCTGCGCCAAGAGACCATCCTTGGTCCTGAGTGGAAGGAACTGGCAAAGACATTCCCCATGGTGGCACCAGCTCCAACAAAAGTTGAACCGGCGACCGTCTGATTACGACCTGACGGAGTGAGCTTCAGCTCACCTCCTTTCAGGGAATCAAACTAATGAATATCAAACTGAGAATCTTCGGAGCGTTCGTGTTCGTCTTCACGATCGTCTCCATGGCAATTTCAATGAATGCCGAAAGGCAGAATCTCCGCAACGCGACCGCATTTTTGGGCGTTCTCGGAGTCGCCTCCTGTGCGTGCTTCATCGGAATGGGCTTTGACGCTCATCCTCCGGAAGAAGACGAGCCATAGGCGTTGCAGCCGCATGCGCAATTGGTTGGTGTGCTCAGCACCAACCAATTGGTCGTTGTGGAAAATCCGTTGCATCGCTGGCGCTATATCACGCTGCTTGCGCCAGGGCGATCCCCAAATTTCCAACCTCCTTACGAAAGGTAGAGGCTCGCGTCGGCTATGAACGCCCAATGCTGGCTCAGCACCACAACCCGATGAAAAATACACTGCACGAGGTCAGCCCCAGCCCAGCCACGCTGGAGCGGCTTCTCAAAGAACTCACTGGCGAAGTCCCAGCGCTTGTCAATGGCAAATCGGAAACGATTAAGACAAGACACACGCTCAGTAGCGGAATTCAAGTCGCCTTCGGCTGGCTTGAACAGCACTACGCGAACTGGGGCATTGCCACTTTGTGCAGCGCATCGAAAGCGACGCTGGGTAGCAAGTAACAGTCGCTTAGGCCGGCGAATCGTCGGTTTATTCTCAGAGCTAAGCCCCATCCGGGGCTTTGGGGTTCCCCCCTTTTGGTAGACAGCGGTCTGGAGCAAGCTGCTCTAGGCCGCTTTTTTGCCTTTTTGAGCTTTTTCCTCTGGTGTAAGGTAATT
>JADYXS010000647.1 GCA_021772155.1 Candidatus Obscuribacter sp. | reverse complement strand
GGTTAACAGTGCAATAAGGTTGGCAGCTCCACGAATTTGACTAACGTCGGCCGAACTCATCATTGCCAGTAACTTATCGGCAGCTACCTTTTGTTCTGGTGTTTCCGCAATTCTCTTGCCCGTTAGTTCCATGAACTTCTGGTACTGCTCAGGACCGTTGAGATAATCAACAATGTTATTACCGAGTTGCTGCTGTTTCGCATCCTTACTAATCAGCAGTTCTATGATTGCGTGTGCCTTCCTGAAAGACGCATAGGCATCGGCACTGGACCTTTGCTCCCCGAACTGGAAGCCTTCACGAAACTCAGGTTTAGTTGCAATCATTTCCAACAGTCCGCGCGCAGCGGCTTGACGCTGGTCGGAGCTGCGCATCATGGCGATCAAAAGTTCGGCCGATGGTTTAGCCCTTTCATCACCCAGCATCTCAGACAATATTTTCATCTGCTTCGGGTTACCACCAAGAGACATGACAGCACGGACATTGCCCTGTTCTTTCAGATCATTGAGTCGATTGAAAAGTTGATCCCCGGATTGCTTTAACGCCGGCTCTTTGGATCTCAGCATAGAAAGTAAAGCCTCGGCTCCCGCACGTTCAGCCGGATTTTGAATCGCCTGAAATAGCACCTGTCCCGCTATGCGCCGATCACGATCAGCCATCAAGGTCATCAATTGCTGCCTTTCCTGCGTGGTCATTTGAACATTGAGAATTTGCGCGGTCAGTGGATTGAACGCTTTCGACTCACTCAAATCCTTCAACATCTTGTCGCCAAGTTCCTTCTCATCTTTCGTATCGCTGGTAAGAAGTGCTAACAGATCGTTGACACCTCGGGACCCCAACACGTGCCCAAGCCGAGAAGCCGCACCACTAGTCTCAAGAATATCCAAATACTTATTTATGCGTTCGGGCCTGCCGAAAGGGAGGTCTTCCAGGTCAGGAACGCTCTTTTTAGCAATATAATTCAACAGCCTTGCGCCAGTGGTGATGTCCCTTTCGTAGAGTTCCAGAAGCCCTTTACGCTGTTGCGAATCTTCACAGTGTGCAAGCATCAGTTTCGCCATAGTAGCTTGTTCACCCGAACCAAGCATTCTCAACATGCGCTCCGCGGTCTTCGAGTTATCGAAACCGCCGCGAGCCCCATCTCTTGCCCGCAAGATTGGCTCACGCGAGTCGTTGTCGTAATCGAACATTTGCAACAAGCGCTGCGCTGCCCGCTTATCCGAATCAGTTTTCGAAGCAAGCATTTTTACGATTTCTTCGGCGCCTTTCTCGGACACTTTCTGTTCACGCAATTCGATCAGTTTGGCGATCTGCTGCGGATTGTCCAGGCTTAGGATCGCCTGTGCTCGCTCCACTTGTGCAGGATCAGCGAGCATCTTTTCGAGTTTTTCCGAAGCGCCTTTGAAGTATTCATAAGCTTTCACATCGAGCAATGCCTTAGCGGCCACTCGCTTTTCCATTTCTTCACTGCCTATCCACGACATCAAAAGCTTTGCAGCGTCTTTATTCGTATCCATAATCTTGAGCATAGATTCAAGCTGTTCCTGAGAGAGCTTTCGGGCCATGGTTTCAGCTGCAGCTTGCTGGTCTTTATCACCACCTAAGTGTTGCATTAGTTTTTCAGCCCAACGATACGGTATGTTTAGTTGACCTCTATAGGGGCTTTCCAGCATCGCAAGGATTTTTTCACCAGGTTCACGACTTCCGCGGCCGGATCTAGCCAGCATTTCCAGAAGTTTCTCCGAGCCCTTCTTGGTTTCAGGATTATTGAGCAGGTCCAAAACGCGAGTTCGTTCTGTTAGTCCGGTAACGAAACGCAAAACCTTCTCGGCGTTTTCGTTGTCGCCGGGAGTTTCGCTGTTGAGCATTTTCAGCAATCGTTGCCCATCTTTCTGGTCGACCTCAATTTTCGAACCGAGCGCGCGCAATAGCTCAGACGCAGACCGCCGTGAATTTTCGTCGCCCAACATTCCGAGCAGATTCGTCGACGCCCTCTCCATACTCAGATCACCGGCGAGTTTAAGCATTTGCTGAATCTCGGTCGGATCGTTCAGATTGTCGAGAATCTTGAATACATCTTCTCGTCGCTTGCCACCAATCATGGTGAGTAGATCCATTTTGTCCGCTTCGCTTACGGGCGATTCAGCATTGGTCAGAAAGTTCAGAAGATTGCGTCCCGCTGTCGATTCCTCGGACTTCTCACTTTTCATAAGTTCGAGAATCACATTTGCTGCATCCTTTTGTTGTGGATCATTCATTAGTTTGAACATTCGACGGATATCGGCGACCCCGCCGAATCGACCCGCCAACTTCTCCATCAGCAGTCGCGCAGTCGCCGCATCTGCTGGAGTATTGAGCATCTCGACCAGGCGAACCGCGTCCGGCTTCGTCTCTTTATGGTCAGACTTTAGCATTTGCATCAGAATTTGCACCGCTGCTGGTGCACTGGAATCGGCTGTCTTCTGCAACATGTCTGACAAGGCTATTGCAGCCGGGCTCATTTTCCACTTGTTCAACAAATCGAGGAAAGTACGACGAGCTTCCGGATCGGTTAATTGATCGACCGTTGCCACGGCTAGAACGCGTTTTTTGTCATCATTCAGCATAGCCAACAATTGCTTGCCTTCTTTCTGTTCCGCAGGCTCCGTACTTTGCAGCAGCTTCTGGACGGCCTCGGCAACATTG
>JADYXS010000646.1 GCA_021772155.1 Candidatus Obscuribacter sp. | reverse complement strand
CAGTGGAGGCAATGCATCCAGATCGATCCCAAATTTCCCTTCGCTTACTACAACTTGGGCAAGTTTCTCAAGGATAAAGGGGACCTGGAAGGAGCAATTTCGAATTTAGAGACGGCGACGCGGCTAAAACCAGATTTGGCTGAAGCTCAGGAAATGCTCGGTATGGCCATTTTCGAACGGGCATCGCAAGGCGATTTGGCGCTTGCCGCCGAGAAGTTGGAACTAGCTGCCAGCCTGGTGCCGAAGAATCCAAGAATTCATTACCATCTCGGGCAGATTTACGCGACAAAAAGCGGACTGGATGCTGCAGAAACTGAGTTTCGCAAGTCGCTGATGTGCGATCCGCGGATGGCTGCATCCCACTTTGAGCTTGGGAAGCTGCGCTATTACCGAGGCGATCTCGACAGAGCGTTGTCGGAATTGAAAGAGGCCCAGAAGATCAATCCGACCTATACAACCACGCAGGGCTATCCGCCAATCGATCCGCTGAAGCTCAAGACTCTGGAAGCGCAGACTTATGAATACATGGGCGATCTGGTCCACGCAATCGAAGCCTGGCAACAGCTTGTCACGATGCGCAGGAGCGACGCCCTCTACGCCGTGCACATCAAAGACCTCGACCGGCAGATAAAGAAAGAAATAGCCGGTCGCAAGAAGAAACCGCTCCCCTACGATCCAGATGAGGTCGATGCTTTCATATCGAAGGGAATCTCCGCTTACGAAGACGGTGACCTTGACGCAGCGAAGGCGTCGTTTGAACGGGGGCTTGAGCTAAACCCTCTTAGTTTCCGCTGCACGCAAAACTTGTGTTATGTGCAGGAAGCCCAGGGCGACTTGAATTCAGCCATTGCCAATGCTCAAAAGGCGATCGAACTCAACAAAGGCTATGACGGAGCTATCTATAATCTGGCCTATTTGCTGGAGAAGGGCAATTTACCGGATGACGCGGCCCGCATGTATGAGAGTTTTCGCGTATTGGCAAATGCTTATCCGTACGATTCACAGCACATCACGGAACTTCAGCAAAACATAATCCGCCAACAGAAGAAAGATCAGTACATTCGCAAGCGTGGCTATTAGTCAGCACTGCTATAATCCAGCACCATACAACCTTTTCACCAGCGTGAGGGCTCATGAGCAAGATGGGCGCCAATAAGGCGATTTCAACACTAACCTTTAAAAAATACAAGCGTGAAGGTCGCAAGATCGTCTGTTTGACGGCTTACGACTATTCGACTGCGAAAATTCTCGACAAGGCTGGTGTAGATCTGATACTGGTCGGTGACAGTTTAGCGATGGTGGCACTCGGTCACCAAACGACTCATGCTGTCACTATGGACGAGATGGTTCACCACACACTTGCGGTTACTCGCGGTGTGCAGAGTGCGTTTGTTGTGGCAGATCTGCCATTTATGAGCTATCAAGTCGATGTCGTTCAAGCGATCACCAACGCCGGGCGCTTCATTAAAGAGTCTCACGCACATGCAGTTAAGCTGGAAGGTGCCACCAAGTTGAACTTGGAAGTAATAGAGCGCCTTGTCGGTATGGGCATTCCAGTGATGGGACACCTGGGATTTACTCCCCAGGCGATTCACAGCCTCGGCGGCAACCGAGTGCAAGGACGAAGTGCCGAAGAAGCATATCGCTTGATGGAAGAATCTCAGGCTTTGGAAAAGGCAGGTGTGTTCAGTGTGGTACTAGAAATGGTGCCTGCTACTGTTGCCACCATGATTACGAAACAGCTGATGGTGCCAACTATAGGTATCGGTGCAGGTAACGGATGCGATGGGCAAATTTTGGTTACCGACGATTTGCTCGGCAAGTTTACGGACTTCAAACCGCGCTTCGTTCGGCAGTATGCCAATCTTTCTGAACTGTGCCAGGAAGCTATCACTCATTATGCTGAAGATGTGCGCGCCTCCACTTTCCCTAACGCCGACGAAAGTTTTGCCTTCACCGTCGAAGAAGAAGCGAAATTACACGATCTGATCGATGAAAATCCTCCAGCCATCAGCGAAGTAACCTGCTAGTGGCCCTTTGGTAGAAAAGACATCATCGATCGCAAATCAAAATTTGAGATCGATTGAATGCCTGGTGTCTTAGAATATCCGATTGACGATGTTGCGAATTGCTTGGCCGCGAACTGCGTCCTTAAGTCGGCTGCCCAGCGATTGTCCATTTTGTTGGAACTGGGGATATCCGTATTGAGCGTTCGGGTATTGCGCGTTGTAGCCGAACTGAGCAGTGTACGGGTCAAAGGTGGCGCGATTATCGAGATATCTGTCGCTCAATCGGCCAAGAAATGTTTGTTGTTGCGGCTGCACGTAGCCATAAGGAAAGGCATACTCTGGATACGGCGTCGACTGTCGACGAACCGCATTTAGTGCCGATTCTGCCATCTCTGCGATCGATTTGGCTTGCACTGGCTGCGCTGGCAGAAATGCTGTACCGAGCACGATTGCTGCAACTGCTACCGGAATACCAAAATTTTTCATCAAAACCTCCTGGCACCGCATAAGCGGCGCAGCAACGCGGTGCATCGCACCACTCTCCCAACAACATGGTCGATAGTACTTAAGACCACTGGAAAGGTCAGGTGTTTCCGAGCTGCCGCTAAATTGATGATGTTTTAAGCGTTTGCTAACAATTGAGGGTTGTCTGATGCTCTAAGTGCACCACTTGTGCCGGCCATTCCATTTTAGTGGCAGGTCCCGCAGGCCTTGCTGACGCAACTGCCGCAGGCAGTTTTTGAGCCTTCAACGGAGCCGACGGAAACGGACGAGCTTGTGGATAAGCTGCTGGTCGAGGTGCTAGTTGAGCCCCATGTGCCTTGCCCATAATCTCTGGTGCTGCCGCTGCTGTTCATGAGAACGACTGTCCAGATGCGGTTGGCACTGGCGCTGCCGCAAGTTAAGCAAGGCTGTTTCGACT
>JADYXS010000645.1 GCA_021772155.1 Candidatus Obscuribacter sp. | reverse complement strand
CAGTTAGGACAGTGCGCGTTTCTTGTTAGCGACCTGAGAGATCGCCATATTAACTGAAAGGAGCTCGGCGGCTCCGAAGTACGGGGCGATTAACTGAAAGAAGACGAAAGAGGGAATTGAGGAACAGCCTGGCAACAGGCTTTTCTTCGGCTCTCTCTTTCTTTGTAATTGGGCCTTGATATGCGATAGTAGCTAGGGTTTTTAGATGATGGTGAGGTGCCGCCCAATGGTAGGCAGCGGCATCGTTTTCGAACATAGCGAAACGACACAATTAGCCGCAGCGCGAGTATCCGCAGTCCTGGCAAACCAAACAACCATCTACGTGTAGCCAGTCTGAAAGACCACACACAGTACACTCGCTCGGCGATTCGCCTGTTTGGTATGCAGCCGAGGCATCACTTGCGGTGGCATCCGCACCATCTTTTCCGTGGATGTAGCGTTCAGGCGCTTTGGTAAACTGAGCACGATATTTTAATATCGCTTTAGCTAAGCCATCTGCAGGTGACTGAATAACTTCCGCCTTCTCTGATTCATTGAATTTGAAAAATGCCGGATATCCAGATTGAATGTTGATCAACTGCTGAATCACAAGTTGCTCAGCCCGCTGTCTTTCTGCTTCGCCGAATTGCGCTGCGTATTGCAGGAAGGAGCTTGCCAAACGGCCGACCGCTTCAAACAAGCCGGATTCAATAGCCCCAGGTTTGCCCATTCGAGCGTAAATTTCAATAAGTTGTCCGGGCCGTTCGACTTCGTGGTTGAGACTGACGTGCAAGGTAGAGCCACCACCTGCAGTGCCGACACGGACTTTGTATGTGAGTCCACTGGTTTCTTCGATATTGATATCCCGGTGCTCTTGGTGACCTAAAAGTGTCAGCAAATCTGCTTCTCGGTCGAAAGTCTCGCGAGCGATTTGCTCGACCGGTTGACTCAACCGGCTTCCATCCGGATAGAATGTAACGTCCTTAACGCCTGAGTCGTAGGCAAGCAAGGTTGCGTCGGCAATTGCTTGCTGGCTCATGTCCAGAGGAATTGAGCAGGTATTTGATATCGAGTTGAATGCCTCTGGGTAATCGGAAGCGCCGCGATGAATTGCAGCCAGATGTCGGATGTACGATTCCGGTTCAATCTCAACACGCACAGGAAACGCCTTTTGCACCTGATGTGGAACTTCGTTGAGTCCGCGGCAGGATTTGTGATTCTGGCGAATCTTTTTCATCAACGACTCTTGCTCGGCTTCAGCCGATGGCCAGGCTTTGTACTTTTCCATCAGCTCGCGGAAGCCTGGTGCGACAAAGTCAACGTAGCGGGCCCGTACCTTGCGTGAAAAAACGATTCCGTTGTGCGGATCGACACCCCAACTGGTTTGCAGTGCCTGGGCCAGAGTGCCTGTTGGAGCATTATTGGTCATGCAGGCATTGCGAACCTTGATTCCCTTGCGGTCGAAACGACTACCGGTCCACAACGGGTAAACGCCGCGCTCTTCAGCCAATTGCTGGGATGCTTCGACCGATGATCGTGTAAATTCTCGGTACAATTGCTCGACTGCATCAAGTGCTTCATTAGATCCGAACTCAAGTTCGAGTTTAGACAGGTATTCTGCTACTCCTGCGAACCCGCCGCCATTGCGACGTTCAAGCCGCGATGTCATATTCTGCGCAGGCAGTGGATACCAACTTACGTCGGTTACGTTGTCCATGAAGCGTTGCATTATGCCAGCAACTTCGTTCATCTTATCCATGTTGTAGCTGCCATCTGCATGCCAGAAGTCGCGATGCGCCGCGTGCATCGAAGTGAGATTGCAGGTGCCCATGTAGAAGCGACCATCGTAGCCTGGGCCGGCAGGAAGGAACTGCTCGCCGCAAGGATTGCATGTGTGCAATTCATATACGTGATCGTTTGAGTTGGAAGCGTTTATGGTGTCGTAAAAAGCCAGACCCGGTTCCCCTGAAGTGCGCATCCCTTCAATGATGCGCTCGAAAATGTCCGGAGCGTAGAAGTGCCCGCGTACACGGACATAAGCATCGGTTATCTCGACGGCAGCATTTTCAACTTGCCTTGCCGCATCTAACGCTTCTGGGAAGTGTGTCAGATCCACTGCGTATTCTTCGTACATTACTTCTTTGGTCAGTTTGTTGACTTTATGGTGGCCGGTCTTTTCGTCGAGAACTGGTTGGCGAGGGTCATACATAGGACCGGTCCAACGGCGGGCACCAAAGTTGGCGGGGTAGAACGAGCCTTCACGCACAGCTTCCATGAATCCGGGCATTGCCAAGACGGTGATGTTTGTATTCTTCAGGTAATTTTGACGCTCGACGTACTGGGCAAATAGCACCCCAAAACGTTGCTCAGCTTCAACCAATAAACGTTTCTTGTACTCAAGGGCAGATTCGTTTGCTGTGGGTTTACTCAGTGTTCGTAGTTCGCGAAAAATGCGAGAAAGGCTTGGTGCCGGGTGAAGCCTTTTCTTTTCCAGGAAGAAGAGGATGTCCGGATGATCTGAATTACGTAGCTCAATAAGTGCGCCACCGCGACGTCCGCCTTGGGCGACGGCTTCCACTGCTTTGGCGATTGATTTTTCATAGAAGCGGTCGGGACCGGATGCTGCAGCGCCATTGGCGATCATCGAAGACCACGGACGCAGCGATGAGGTGTTCAATCCCATTCCCATTGCTGCTTTTGCAGCCAGTGCTTCAATCTTCGCTGTGTCTTGGATAGCTTCTAATGTGTCGTCTACATAAGCAACTCCGCAGGCGGCCAGGCAACCTCGACCGCGGAGCTCAAAGGCCAGCCGGCCCATCTCTGTTTCGTACTCGTTGAGCTGGCGTTGTTCACCGATTTTGCCAAAAGGGCTGTTCACTCGCGGGCCTAGTGCGCTGGTACCAAATGCGGTGACCGATTTGCTGTGGGACGAAGCGTCTTTTGATTCCCAAATGTTTCTGAGCTCTTCGGAAATCAGCCATATATCAGCTTCTTCGTAGCCGGCAAGCTTGCCGTGTGCCCAGTACTTAAGGACTTGAAGCGAGATTGCCGGGTCTGCGTTGATGTTGCCTGGCGTGTTCGCCCAGAATTTTTGCGTTCCTATATTAAGGGCGAAGATATCTGACCACTTTTGTACGACCGGGTGAGCTGTCGCTTCAGCTAATGTGAGTGACACAAGCTGTTCTGCGGATAAAACGTACTTGAGTTCAGCAATCGCATTGGCGAATGCCACCCGATAGACGATGTCAGTTACGCTCTCCACAGGTTGTCCTGTTTTCGGATCTCGTCTTGCGTACAGACCTACGAGTGTCTCTTGAGTTGTCTGCCAGTAGCGTGCGGAAAAGTCTTCCTTTCCTGCGTATTGCTTAGCTTCCGCTTGCGGCTGCAAATTTTGCATGGGCTTCCTGATCGTCAACATAAGGGCATCCTTTCTAGTTTATAACCTAATGCCATCGGCCTTCTCTTTATCGAGGTTGGGACACCACTGAGGGATCGCTCGCGGCACAGCAAAGCTGGAACGCGTTACGGTCAGCCCCTCCCCTAACAGATGAGCTGAGCGCTCTCTTTAATGGTGGGAGGGACTTGTTTCCTGCCTTGCCAGATCGCAAGGCAGCGCGTTTCTCTACCATGTCGTGCATGGTCAAGCGGCAGACGCGTTTGCATCATCTTTATTTATTCGAGTTGTGGAATTACTAGACTCGTAATTCTGACCTTAGATAAAGGTATACCATACGGTTGTATGTGTGTCAACTTGAATCGGTTGTTCAAATTGGCACCTGTGGATACCGCCCCAAGAACGCAGTCACATTTCCAGTTTTTTCGGCAGGGCCTGAGTACAATTCTGCTGTTATGAAAAAAAGAGTCATGTGCGTCTTAGGGACGCGTCCGGAAGCTATAAAGCTTGCTCCAGTGGTGCATGCGCTACGTGCTAGCGACAAACTTGAGCCAATCGTGGTGATTACCGCGCAGCATCGAGAAATGCTTGATCAGATGATGCGCTGGTTCGAAATTGAGCCGGATCATGATCTTGATGTCATGCGACCAAGACAGACGTTGCCCGAACTGACGGCTCGCGTGCTCGTCGGCGTCGATGAAGCACTAACCAAATTCAAGCCGGACTTACTTCTTGTCCAGGGCGACACCACCACTGTCATGGCGGCCTCGCTTTCCGCTCATTACCAGAAAGTCGCCGTCGGTCACGTCGAGGCGGGTTTGCGCACGAACGACCGCTATAACCCGTTCCCCGAAGAGATGGCGCGCAGATTGACAACGCGTCTTGCGTCCATTCATTTTGCTCCAACTCAGCGTGCGGTGGACAATCTTCACGCTGAAGGCATAACCGAGCATGTCTATTTAACCGGCAATACGGTCATCGATGCACTGCTTGAGACGATTCAGAAGCTCAATGGCCATCAGGTAAACCCGGAATTGTACGGGGCTGCCGACTTCCAGAAGTACAAGGTCCTTCTAGTCACTGCGCATCGGCGTGAGAATTGGGGCGATGGTATGGCCCAGATTGCCAAGGCCCTCAGGCAAATTGCAGACGAATTCCCAGACGTTCAGATTCTCTACCCGATTCATAAGAACCCTGTTGTTCGCGAGTCCATCGAACCTATCTTTGCCGATCACCCAAGACTTCTTTTGGTCGAGCCGCTGGATTACGTGCCGTT
>JADYXS010000644.1 GCA_021772155.1 Candidatus Obscuribacter sp. | reverse complement strand
GATGCAGCATCTACTCTTTAACGTCTAATGAAACTTGACGACAGTCAAGCGGCAATTCTCTCTGTCGCTGAGCGACACTACTGATTGTCGCCCATCAGCTAAAGGAGCTCGGTAATGAACTTGGAACAAGCTGAACAGAATAACCACTTCGAACAGACTAGTGCCGCCGACCTATCGGCCTACGTGCACGATTTTATGGCCGGCTTCAACTTCAACCAAGACACGAACAAACTTCTTCCTTCTGGCTTTGCCTCTGCAGAGGATCTCCTCGGTGGTGGTGAAACCAAAGGCATCGCAGAGGACGTTATCAACTTAGCCAAAGAAGACGCGCATAACGGTGGGCAATCGGTCAGCATTGAGTACAGTCGTCAGGTTTTGCGAGATTCATCCAACCCTGCCCTTACTAACGCTGCTAACGCATTGACCCACGAAAGAGCGATGGAAATTTTGGAAACCATGCGCGCGGCAGATGGCGATGGATCCAACAAGAATGCTGAGATCAATGATGGTCGTCTTTTTGAGACCGAATTGCGCGGAGCCTACGTGAAGTCAGACTTTGAACAAAAGGCAGCGATACTCTATGGACTCGCCAACTTCAAAACGTTCGCTGAAGCTGGCAACTGGTTTGATTCCGATTGGACGGTAACCGCTCTTGATGACATTGATCTTGCTGCGGCCAAGCAACCCAAACAATAACTAGCGCACGGGCGGCACGGACCGTTGTAGTCGGCGATCGATCAAGACGGCTGGCTTTTCGCATCAATGCCGGACAAGCGAAGTCCAACCATCAGTCTTGCTCTCGACTCTACTGCAGTATAGGTGCGATGCGCTTTCTGCAGTGGTTGAAATGTGTTGTGCACATACTCCTGCTGAGTGATGATCGTGGCTACGCTGTACCGGAGCCATAACTGTGAGAATTCGTAGTACATGCTTCTTGTTGTCATCGAGAAAACAGAATAATTTGTCTTGCAGAAAGCGGCTGTGCATCACGATTCGGCGAAATTAGTTTCCATGACCTAGCGCGGTGTGCGATCAGCTGCGGCACCATCGGCAGTACTAAGTTTTGTGTCGATTAAACTGGAATTTGCTGCGTGACAATAGCCGGAGAGCATCCGAGAACGGTGCTCTGTGTCTTCTTGACTGGGTTGCATCTGGACCTTCATTGCCAATGGTTGTGCTTGCCGGGTTAGTTTTTGTAGGGTGCCGATACTTCTTTCACTCCCTCCATTTAGCGGAACCCCCATACACCTCTTAACTGAAACAAAGCCATCCATGAATGATTGTCAGCGCCGTAAGCGCTTGGAGTGGTTTGGGAAAGAAGCCCATTGTGTTAGCAGCGCCTCGGACGCCTAGCTCGCATCTTCGTGAAGATGGGCAGGATCTGCGCGGACTCAGTTACCAATTCAGCAGAGCGCAATCGTTGCTCTGCTGAAGGTGCGATCACATAGATTGCGCCTTGCAATCTTCAGAACACGCGGGTGCACAGCCCGCGATGCCCAAAGTCTCCGATATCTAGTCGGACCAGAAAGGAATGACAAATATGTCCAGCATTGCTGCATACAATTACGATGCACGAGGACAAATCATTAAAGTGCTCTTCGGAAACGGGAGTAAAGTCTCGTACAGTTACGACTCTCTTGGCAACAGGACGAGCGTCATCGAAGATCCCAGCTGCTGTCTCGATCTCCCGCTGTCTGTCGCCCAAGGTGGTACAGGTGGCACCACCGCCGCCTCAGCGCGTAGTGGAATCGGCGCGGCAGCTTCGGGCGCAAACGGCGACATTACATCCCTAAGTGGCTTGAGCACCCCACTATCGACCGCGCAAGGCGGAACGGGAATTTCGGCCGATCTATTCGATTTAGCCCGATCCGGACTTCTCCGACGTAAGTTCTATTCTGCGGTGGCTGAGAATGCAACCACGAACGTCAGGCTGACCGGAGCATCAAGCGCCATAACCACTGCCGGAACTGCGAGCGCTCTAAACGATCAAGCTGAAAACGGGATGATCAACTATGCCAGTGCGGCGACTACGGACGCTTTAGCTGGATTTATGAGCTGGCAAAACACCCAGAAGCGATGGAGCCCAATCTACTTCAGCAAATTGAAAACTGGCGCGAACAGTACGGATATTCAAAACGTCCGCATCCGGGCTGGCTTCTCAAGCCTTGGTGGATCGAATCCCTTCTTGGCAGATGTTCCTCTAGGGCGATACGCAGAGTTCAGATATTGCCCGGGTACCGACGGAACAGCTTTCTGGAGATGTGCCACCAAGGACAGCAGCGGTCCAACCGTCACAGTCACTTCGGTTGCTGTGGCCGCGAATACCATCTATGAATTCCTGATCGATGCGAGTCCTGCTAATGGCAGTATCAAGTTCTATCTAGATGGAACGCTTGTAGCCACTCATACCACCGACATCATCTCCACGACGATCGGACTCAACATGTTTTCCGGATTGGCTACTACTGCGGCTGCCGCTAAGAACATCAGATTGGTCATGATGGGATGGACGACTAATTGACACTGCGTTTTGGCGCAAAGGCGGCCGTTGCGCCGTCCTATGCCAACAAGGTTTACCCTGATTGCGCTAAAAATGGCGATCCTTGGACCATAAACGCGTGCTTAGAACAAGATGGCGACACGTGACCAGATGCCATTTAACCAGCTAGGTTTATTCACTTGAATACGCCTCTCAACTCAGTCGGGCGCCACAACTTGTAACGCCCGGCTTTGGCTCGCGACTTGTCTATGTCGCGGGTCACGCATTTGCACAGCCAATCGCATTGGCGATGGCAACCTCGGAGAATTCAAAATGATCAACGGAAAAGCAAAGCTCGGTAAGTTCGCGCCTACCGACAACACGCACAGCCGGCAGACCAAAATCACCAAGCCTGCAAAACCGCCGCATCCGAAGGATGCATGGAAGGTTATGGACAAGCGGGAGGTGCCGGCTAACATCTTCCGAGCCAAGAAGCGCTCGCTCATGGCGTCGGACTCGCTGCTGAGTGCGGATTCGCAACTGTCTCTGATGGCAGCATCTGATACGGTGCCAGGCCCGGATTCATTTGCGGAACTGGCTGCCGCGCTCAAGAACAACGTCGACCTCATCTACGAATGGGTCTACTCGAACGTCGACTTCGTCCCAATGTGGGGGCTGCAGAAAGGTGCATTCGGAACGCTGGTCGACCGCAAGGGCGGGTCCTTCGAGCAGGCTTCTTTGATGGTTGCCTTACTTCGCGCTGCTGGATATACGGCAAACTTCGTTGCTGGCACCATTCGCCTGACGAAGGCGGAGATCGAAAACCTGCTGGGTAGTGACTCAACTACTGTTTTCGATGCTTCCGAGGATTTGCTGATTCTTGGGCAAATTCCGTACGCGGCAACATACAGCATGGGCGTGCTTCAGCACATCGATATGGACCATATCTGGGTCCAGGTCGAGATCGACGGCATCAACTATGTTTTTGACCCCAGCGTGAAGTCCTATACGGATACGGCCGGGATCGATATTGGTGCCGTATTGAGCTTCAATGAAACGACTCTGGTAAGCGATGCCCAGAGCGGTGCTACGGTAACTGCCAACTACGTGCAGAACTTCAACACCGCCAACGTCCGCAGTTCGTTTGCAGCTTATGCCACAACTTTGCTGGACGAGATTAAGCAGAATCACTTCGCCGCCAGCATGGACGAAATCGTAAGCGGACGCTCTATCGAGCCCCTTGCCGTCGGTACGGAACTGCGCCAGACGTCGCTTCCTTACCAGGTTCCTGCCTATCCGACCACAATCTGGACCGATGTCCCGGATGCCTACCGCGGCTTTTACTCGGCCCTGTTGTTCGATAGCTCGTTCAACGTGTATTTTTACCAGTCATTCTTCAGCGATGAAATCTATGGAAAGCGGCTGACGCTAACCTTCACAAGCGCCGATGTGCCCCAGCTCAGGCTGGATGGCGAGCTCGTAGCAGTCGGTGACCCGGTCACTCCAAACGAGTATATGGGACTGCAGTTCGAGGTATATCACCCGTTCTTCAGTTCGTTCGTAGACCAAGTCTGGGAGCAGTACGTCTGGGCGCCTGGCACGTATCTGCTCGGGAACTGCTGGGGCGGCACGTCACAGGCTATGGTCGATCACCACAGGCAGCTTCTCACGAACAATCTTGCGGCTGACCCTGCCGCTACGGAAGAAAGCACGCTCGGAGAGTCCCTGTACGTCTTCTTCCACATGCATCATGCGCAGGGGAACAAGATTGAAGATATCTACAACGCCATAGCTAGCACCACGAGTTACTGGTATCACTTTTGTGGCATCGCCGGCTATAGCGCATTTGAAGAAGCGCCATATTTCGATCTCGTGGGCGTAAGCAATGCCTTCGTGAGCCGAAAGGGCGACACTGCGGCAGCTGATGCGGTTTACACTGCTAACTCCTTCATCGTCAATGGCCTTGAAGCCGGAATCATGCAGCAGAACCTGCCCGTGACCGGCATTAACACTCAACGGATGATTGAGGGTGCCATTGCAGACGGACAGAAAATCTTCGATGGGACATCTGCTAACTGGACGACCGGCGCCAATGTCCGTAGTCAGCTAACGAACTGGACTGGCTTGCTGTCATCGCTGGACAGCGCTATTGCCGGCGGGAAACGTCTTGTTATCCACGAGGATGGCGCCACCCAGGTTCAACAATATGTCGGCGGTGGCTGGCATGAAATCGACGGCACGGCCATGAGCGGCCTGCTCGCCGGACACCTTCTGGGTGGTATTCCCGGACTGCCGCAGTCGGGTTCACAAACCGAACAGGGCGCTAAAAACGGGCCGGGAAGCACGACTACCGGCGTTAAGGGAGCAGGCGGCGAGGAGGTAACCATTGACCCAATCGGTTTGTTTTCGGGCGATTTCGTTTATGACCGGGCTGACTTCAAGGTGGGATCGGGTGACTTCCCCTATTCGCTCGAGCTCTCGAGGCACTACAAGTCGTCTAACCGCTTCACTGATGGGCCCTTGGGACTAGGCTGGACGCACAACTTCGCGACCAATCTTTCCGCTGGAAGCAACGGGCTGAGGGCAACTGGTGAAGTCTCGGCGAAGGAAGCGGCGACTGTTATTGCCCACTGCTATATCCTCACGGAGCTGGCGCTGGCGAGTTCGCCGTCACTTACTAAGGTTCTGATTGCTTCAATGAGCAGCATCTGGCTGATGGACCAGATGACGGACAACGCAATCACGCTAAATGACATCAGCGAGAGCCGCACGTTCATCAAGCTCATTGATGGGACGTTCAATCCGCCGCCGGGCTATGCCGACACGATGGTCAAGAATCTCGACGGGACCTTCACTTCCAAGAATCCGCAGCAGGAAACTTGGGAATTCGACGTCGATGGCTTGCTAACCGACTACATTTCACCGGCAGGTGTCACACGTACGTACACCTATTCCACTGGGAAATTGAGTACTGTCACAACCGGAATGGGACGTACTCTTACGTTCAACTACACCGGCGACCGGCTTACCAGCGTTTCCGATGGCAACGGGCGGTCGGTTTCATTCACTGTCGATGGTGCTGGGAATCTCACAGCATTCACCGATGCTGAAGGAAAAGACATCACTTATCAGTACGCATTCCCGGGACAACTGACAAAGATGTTCCTTCCGGCGAATCCTACGGTTGCTCTGGTGACCAATTTCTACGATTCACTGGGAAGGGTGAAAGCACAGGAAGGCGCAAATACGGGGTTGTACACGTATCACCTTTCGGGCCGGCGCTCTGAGGAAATCGATCCTTTGGGAAACAGCCGTGTTATTTATTCCAACAAGCTTGGATCTATGTTGCGTGACATCGATGCCTTGGGGCAAACGACAGAGTACACGCGAGACGGTTTGAATCGGCTCGTGCGAACCGATTACCCTGAGCAGAATGCGGTTGAATGGGTCTACGACGAATTCAACAACGTGCTGACCAAAACGTGGATCGGCAAGCCAGGCAGTGGACTTACGGACGTCGTTCAAACGTTCACGTATGACCCACTTTGGAACAAGGTGGAAACAGCGGAGGACGGGCGCGGCAACACGACGACGAACACCTACGATGTAACGCAGGGAACGCTGCTGACCATCGAAAGGCCAGTGGTGAATGCGCAAACGCCGACCGTCACCTTCACCTATAACGCCAGAGGCCAAATCCTCACGCGGACTGATGAAACTGGCATCGTCGACTTCTTCGTCTACGATTCTGGGACTGAAGTGCTCCTTTCTTGGACGCGAGATTATGGCATGGGACTGCTGAATCTTGTTACGGCCTTTGATTACGATAGCGTCGGGAACCGGACGCTGGTTACGGATCCCCGGGGCAATGACACAACCTTCTTGTTCGACGATGAAAGGCGGCTGACGCAGCGAACTGAAAGCACGCCGTTCGACTTCGTGACGAACTACAACCACGACGACAACGGCTGGCTGACGTCGATTCAGCGAGAAACTAGCGATGCAGCGAACCCGTGGCAAACGGTTTCGTACTCGCATCAGCCTGGTGGAAAACTGCAGACCATCACCGATCCTGTCAACAAGGAGTTCAACTTCGGCTACGACACGTTAGGGCGGCTGATCTCCAAAACTGACGCAGAGAGCCGCGCCTGGCTGTTTGCTTACGATGAAATCAGTCAGGTCAAGACCGTTACCGATCCAATGTCGGCGGCAGCCGAGCGGCGCACTTACAGTGAAAACGGTCGTCTCGTTAGCACGAAAGACGCCAACAACAACACAACGACCTTCGAGTGGGATGGCTTCGACAGGCTCGTTAAGAACGTTTATCCGGATGCGTCCTTTGAGGAATTCACTTTCGATGAGAACAGCAACATTCTCACGCAGCGCACTCGTAACGCCGACACGATCACGAATACCTTCGATGCGCTGAACCGTCTGGAGACGCGCCAGCCGTCAGGGATGCCTTTGCAAACGATGACGTATGACCTTGCTGGTCGACTGCTGAACCTGAACACGCCCACCACGGCCGACCCGACAAGTGGGGATTACGAGTTCTTGTATGACACCGCCGGCCGGTTGTTGCAGCAGGTGAATCCGACTGGGCAAGACGTCATCTATGAACTGGATGAGAACGGCAACCGCACCAAGTTGATCTGGCCGGACGCGTACTTCGCCGAGTACGCATTCGATGAACTGAATCGCTTGACGGACATTCACCTGAACGGCAGTATGAGTGCGGCTGTTGAGTTCGATTACGATGCGCTATCCCGGCGGATCGGCTCCACTCATGGGAATGGCACCACGAGCAGCTACAGCTACTGGCTCAATGATGATCTGAGCATGCTCACGCATAGCTTCGTGGGAAGCACAGTTTCGTTTGCCTTTGGTTACAACAATGTGCACCAGGTCAGGAGCCTGTCTGCAAGCGATGACTCCTACCTGTGGAATCCGTTGGCGACCAAGATGACGGTGTACGCGCCACCGAACAATCTCAACCAGTACCCGCAAGTGGTGCTGCCGTTTGAGTATGATTCCAATGGTTGCCTCACCACTGATGGTGTCAACGATTTCACGTACGACGTGCTGAATCGGCTGGTGGAAGCCGACGGTCCGTCGTTTACTAACGCGTATCTGTACGATCCGCTTAACCGGCAGGCGCAAAAGGAGGTGGACGATGGCGTTACCGTCGTGACGACCAACTACCTGCATGACCTGGGCGAGGTGATCGCCGAATACGACGGAGGCGGAACCCTGTTGAAGCGGTACATTCGCGGACCGGGTGCGGACGAAGTGCTGATCTCAGTTGCGCTAGCTGGCACGCTGACCTTCCATCATCATGATCGACTGGGATCGATCATTGCTCAATCTAATTCCGGTGGCGTTGTAACGAACAAGTACCAGTACTCACCGTTCGGAGAAACGCCGGCGCTTACGGGAAGCACCTTCGGGTTCACTGGGCAGAAGTATGATGCTGAGTTCTCGCTCTATGACTACAAAGCACGGTATTACTCTCCGGCGCTCGGTCGCTTCTTGCAGCCAGATCCCATCGGTTATTCAGCAGGCGACATGAACCTGTATGCGTACGTCGGGAATGATGCGGTGAATCTCACCGATCCAGACGGAACGACGGTTTTCGGGGGGCAGCGTAATACGGGTCCAATAAACGGTGGAGGCACCGGGTTGCGTAACGATGGCCCGACGCCTTCCACTGGAGGTGCCGGCAGCCCTGTTTTCAACGCAGGTGCTGGATCGGGCGTAACGGTAACAGGGGGGACTCCGAGTGGAGGTAAATCTGTAACTGTAACTAAGGGGAATAATATCCCTCTCCCGCCCCCTGGGGAACCAGGAGGCCCGTTCGGTCCTCCGAACCCGACCCCTTCGGGCGAAGACAAGGGACCTGTGACTAATATCAATGGGATCGACTATCAGGCA
This sequence comes from Candidatus Obscuribacter sp., assembly GCA_021772155.1. GTDB lineage: Bacteria > Cyanobacteriota > Vampirovibrionia > Obscuribacterales > Obscuribacteraceae > JADYXS01. Next base: position 18,004 of record JADYXS010000644.1, on the reverse strand, counting down.
GATAAGATCGAAAAAAATCTCCGGCGCGATGGAATGACACCCGGAGACAGTGAAAAAATCGTCACGCAGGAGAATTATGCGGGGCCAAACCCGAAGCCCGGCGGCACTGGTTGGAAGGTGGTAGATCCGGGAACCGGGAACACTGTAATAATCTCTGGCGACGGTGTGACCCGTACCTATTGGAAGAAGAAGTAAATCGGTTGTTGCTTTGAACATGTCCGCTGCGTAACTCGGCGGCAGAATTCGTCCAAAAGCGAGATCAAGGTATGCTTGGGGCTGGCTCATTTATTGAGCCAGCCTTATCTACGTTAGGCAAAAATTTTTCTGACACCTTGGTCAGAAGTAACAGTATAGTGAAATACGTGGTTAATGCCTTTATGATTAGAGATAGGAGCACTCATGAAAAAACCTGGATCGAGAAGTATTGGCGATCTAGATCGAACCGAAGATTGGTTCGAACTGTTCAACCGTCACGATCCATGCGGACTCATCGGCCTCGGGGCGCCCAGTGACGAATACTCATCAGAGGTAGCAGCAATTAATCAGGAGTGCAAGAATTGCAATTCCGAAGAAGACCTTAAAATGCTAGTTTGGTGCGTTTTTACTAAGTCTATGGGCCAAACATTTCCGGTGAAAAAGAGCTGCGACGAACTTGCTTCTGAGCTATGGCAGCGAGTCCATGAAGACTAGTCACCAGAGCCTGACCATTCTCTGAACGTTGCCGGACAGGCTCATTTTTGTAACTGGGCAAAAAGGGTCTGGCGCCACAAAGTCCAGCCCTTCACAGATGGAAGAAGGGCAGTAGTTAGGAAACAAGGGGAGGCGCCAACGCCTCCCCTTGTTCTCCTTTCTTTTTGTCCTTTTTAGAGTCTTTTGGCGGTTCGCAGGACTTTCTGCGGTCTCCGGTGTATTTGTCTTTTCAAAGCCAATTTGTATTTTTCGAAACAGTGCCGAAAATGTCTATTTTCGGCAATCTTATGAATGCACTTAATAGGACTACTCAGATTTTGGTACGCGGCGCCAGCTAAGTCCCGATCACAATTTTCGGCAAAGTAGATGTCGCGCATCGGACTTGTTGACTTTTCGATAGTGACACTAATGCATCCCTCCCCGTTCTCAATGACGTGATTTACTGTAGGGCGAATTTGGGACAGACCAATGCCCAACTCTTCAAGGACTTTTGAAGCAGTACCTTGCGGATGCTGCACCTCCGCTGGTTTGGCAACAATGTACCCGGGCTTGGAAGGAGCCCAAGTCAGCCCAAGTCTGAGCTCTCCGTTTCGTTCAACTTTGTCGATAACAATGATCACCGCTTTTTGTGAAATGGCATTCATCGGACGCCCGACGCACTGTAGAATCGAGGTGTCGTCGCAAGAGTAAGTAATGCGTTTTCTACAAATTTGCAGACCTGTGTATGCGATGGCCCTAGCTGGTTTCGCAGTCATTCTCTTCTCAAGTTCATGCAATGTTCGGCTAGGAGAACCGAAACTGTGGGAAGCATATCCTCCAGCCGCTGGTTTAGAGCGTAACGATGCCGGTGCTAAGCACAAAATTCTATTTATCGGAAATAGCCTTCTCTATTGGCGTAACGGCGTAAAAATGTTTGCTGATTTGGCAACGTCCGCGGGAGCAGGACCGATGAAAGTCGGTTATGTCTATGGTAACAATTACCGGCTGGACGATTTTCTTCAAGAAGGCACTGCGATGAAGATGATCAGGCAACATGGTCCATGGGATTACGTCGTCCTCTTCGAGGGCTCGGCGATAGCAGGAAATGAGCCGGACCGGTTGGAGCAGAATTACAGTGTGTTTGACAAAGTCATTCGACAAGTAGGCGCCACGCCCGTATTGGTAGAAACTTACGTTGATGATCCAAAGTATTGGTGGCAATCATACAAAGGTTTCTTTCAAGTCGCGGATAAGTATCATGTTCCGGTCATTCCACTTGCTTCGGCATGGGAATATGTCAGAGCCAACCATAGCGATGTACCGCTCTATTGGACGGACAATCATCACCCTTCGCTGCAAGGCACATTTCTCGAGTGTTGCATGTTTTACGGATGCTTGATGGAGACATCACCGCTGCGCCTATCTGGCAAGCTCAGTTATAAAGATCGTGGATCATACGGACCAGACGTGAGTGATCAAACTGACATCATTTTTTCGAAGGATGCGGACAGAATTGCAGTTGAGACTGCCGCCGCAAAAGTAATTCTAATGCATGTCTTCGACAGGCAGTCCGCATTTGGATTACGGACAGAAAAATATGGTGATGGTGACTATATGGAGGCTGTGCAACAGCTAACTGCAAAAACTGAATGACGTCCGACAGCTTTGTTCAGGCTATCAAATATACCTTGGACCGCAGCTCCCCACTGACTGTAGTCAAATGTTTTCGTCAACGTGAGGAATGTGCAAAGCTACGGATGTGTCATTGGAAGGCTGAGTAGGAGGACCGGACGGTACTTTAGCCGTGTGATTATCTGCGGCCGGATCTATGCCGAAATGATCTAGAATCTGTTTGTAAAGCAAGGCGCGTTCGTGAAGGGTCAACGGGGATTGATCGTATTTAGCGATTGCACCAATCAGGTTTTTCTGCCCTTCGGTGCCATTGCTATTGGCAATCGAGTCACCGAAAAGTCCTAGTGCCAAGAAGAACCGCTCTTCCAACAAGGAACGATTGACCGTGAATAGGTCTTCTTCTTCCTGAGTTCCTGCGTCCATGATAATGTCCCCGCCAATCGATCGGTCATTACCATTAAAGCAGACGGAATTTGCCAGCTTGCTGAATAAGCGTTGCTATGTGATCAAGACGGCTGGCTTTTCGCTGCAGTTTGCTGATTTTCGTCTGGTCCGTAATGAAAGGGGTCCAACTTGAATGGACCTTTCTTTCTGTTATGCATTGTTTCTAGTGCCGCAACACCCTTGAGCAATTGTTCTTTGAGTGTCTGGTCCCCCTTTAGCGGAGACTGATCCAGCTGTCGGTAAATCTTGCATTTGTCCATGATGTCGGCTGCAGAAACACGGAACACAAATATAGCAAGGCCATCGCTTTCAATCTGTTGTAAGTCACGCCAGCCAATACTTTCGTGGATGGCAATCGTTTTGATACTGTCACTACCGGCCTTTACCAAAACGAGTTCGAAGCCGGGATCAAGATCGACATAGTGATTTCCGAACACCACGGTCATGCCATTCTTATGGTGGTCAGTTAGGTTAACGAATCTGGTCGCTGGTCCATCAGTATGAATCACAGCCGATGTGCCACTATCAATAAAAGCTGTAGCACGGGCGGCTTCCATCATAACCGGACGTTGTGCATGTACTAAAGCGCAGCCTTGCTCCAGTTTATAACGTCGAGTCCAACTCAGTTTCTTGGTTTGCCAGACTGCAGTGCCTGGACCGTCGATCTGTTTCATGCGAGCGGCACCGCTCAGCGACAACCCTCGAATGGTGCTGCCTGAGGGCAGCGGCTGCTCCGCGTAGTCTTGATCCGCGCAAGGCATTCCATTGGTGCATTTCCTGATTTCGCAGCCGGCAGTCATTTGCAACGCCTGGGCTGTAGTGCCAGACATTAGCGACAGCACAAACAATGAGGTTAGCAGTTTTCTCAACGCGCGCTCTCCTGCCAGACGCAAAAGATAGTAGGCGAATGCTGGATTGGTAGCAATCGGATTATTACGTAGTAACTGGCAACATAACGCGACCGTTACAGTTACTAGCGAATTGGGGAAGCAAGAAAAATTACTTGGAGCACTCTGGAAGGCGCGGAGATATGCGGTTTCCAGCCGGATCGCCACGGCGATCACAAATCCACCACAATTCCGATCACAAATCACGAACATTGCCTTGGTAGTTTTGATTCATGTCCATCGGCTGAAGCTATCAATCGAATAACGCTTGGGAGCACAGTCCCAATGCAGGCATGGAATCTCAACGGTCAAGGAATACGATGCAAATAACAGAGACCCAGAAAGCAGATGTCGCCGGACGCAACTCCGGGACTGGGACGCCTGGTGTATCTGTTGTGCCAAAGGATGGTCTAGCCGGGCTTTCGCAGAACTGGAAAACCGACATGGTGTCGGGGCTTATTGTTTTTCTAATTGCTCTGCCACTTTGTCTGGGTATCGCGGTTGCATCTGGTGTGCCACCGATGGCCGGAATTATTTCGGCAATAGTTGGCGGCATTATCGTCTCGCAGATCAATGGTTCTTTCGTCACCATCAACGGACCAGCTGCCGGTCTCATCGTCGTAATCATTGCCTCGGTAGATCGCCTCGGCGGTGGTGCCTTGGGTTACCAGACAACTTTGGCAGCAATTGTGGTAGCCGGGATTGCCCTGTTTATCATGGGACAGCTAAAAGCAGGTGACTTAGGCGAATTTTTCCCATCGACGGTTGTTCACGGCATGTTGTCCGCGATTGGCATAATTATTATGGCGAAGCAGTTGCCTTTGATGTTGGGCGTAAAGCCGCCCGCTTCCGAACCGCTGCAACTGATTGCCAACATTCCCCAGATTTTCGCGCATCTGAATCCAGAGATTGCTTGCATTGGCTTTGTCAGTTTAATCATTCTGATCATGCACGGGATGATCAGCAACAAGGCTGTAAAGCGCATACCGGCTCCTATAATCGTCGTCATCGTGTCGATTTGCTTGGGCGGATACTTCGATTTAGCCCATGCGCATCATGATGTTATAGCTGGGCATCACATCGATGTGACGCCTAAGTTTCTGGTATCACTTCCGAACAATCCCGTGGAAGGCGTAACTTTTCCGAACTTCGGAATGATCGGCGCTTATGCTTTCTGGTTGTCGGTTGTTTCCATTGCTCTTGTGCAGGGTATCGAAAGCCTGCTCAGTGCTGCCGCCGTCGATCAACTGGATCCTTACCGCAGGCGCTCTAATTTGAGTCGCGACATGTCCGCTATTGGCCTTGGCAGTGCTATTTCTGGGATGTTTGGCGGGTTGCCGATGATTGCGGAGATTGTTCGTAGCACAGCCAATATTGCCAATGGTGCGCAAACACGCTGGGCTAATTTTTTTCATGGCCTCTTTATGCTGGCCGCCGTTGTCTTCTGCGCTGCTTTGATTAATAAGATTCCGCTGGCAGCCTTGGCCGCTCTTCTTGTCTTTACCGGTTTCAGGCTAGCTTCGCCGAAAGTTTTCATCGAGGCCTATGAGATAGGCAAAGACCAGCTATTCATCTTTGTGACAACAATTCTGGCTACTTTGATGACTGACCTTCTGGTCGGCGTAAGCATTGGCATCTGCTGCAAGCTCGTTCTGCATATCTTGAGAGGAGCTCCGGTGCGTAGCCTGTTCAAGGCACGCGTCACGGTCATTCAAGGCAAAAACCGAGATCTGATCGTGGAAGTAAAAGACGCACTAATTTTCTCCAACTTTATCTCGCTGAAGGGTCAGCTACTCAAGCTGGGAACTGGTAAGAACATGCTGTTAGACTTGACTGCTACGAAACTGGTGGACCATACAGTAATGCAGCGGTTGCTCGAATTTTCCAAGGAGTACGGCAAAGTTGATGGCGGTCGCTGCATAATTGTCGGTCTTGGTTCGCACGAGGCTTCCTCCCACCATCAGTCTGCTGCTCGTCGGCAAACCGGACCGCTGAAAATTTTGACTTTCAACAAGAAATCCATCTAAAGATCTAGCTTTGAAAATTTTATTAGCAGTTGATAATTCTCCGCACTCGCATGTAGCTGTTGATGTACTGCTCAACCGGAGCTGGATGGCAGGAAGCACCTTCAAGGTCTTTTGTGTTGTCGAGCCGATCTTTGCCGTGATGAAGCGGGAGGAAGCGAGGGTGTTTGACAACGCCGCGCTAGAGGCGGCGCAGGAGTTTACTGCCGACATTGCCGCCGAACTTGAGAAGAAGTTTCCACACTGCCGAGCAGAAGCGGAAGCTGTTCTGGGTGACAGCAAGGAGTTGATTCTCAAACGGATGGATGAATGGCCGGCTGATCTGGTTGTCGTAGGCTCCCGAGGCAGGCAAGGGCTACCAAGCTTTTTCTTGGGCAGCGTATCTCAGACCGTGCTTATTTATGGAAAGTGCACAACGCTGATTGCAAGAGGTCAGCAAGGCAACGGTGCTGGACCCGGAATCGACAAACACGTGTTAGTTGCTATCGATGACACTGTGCAGTCGAGAATAGCTTTTGATTGGGTCATGAACCTTAGCTGGCCTGAAGAAGCGCAGTTCAAGTTGCTTTTGGTGCTCCCACCAGTCGTTGAAAAATATTCAGATGGCATTGACGCTCTCAGGTTGAACCAATTTTCGGCCGAACGAACAGAACGGAAGCAGGCTGCCGAGCGATTCTTGAGTCGCAATGCCAGTAATCTGGGATCGAAAGTTGGCGCCAAAAGAGTGACCGTTGAATTCAGTGAAGGGGACCCGGGCGAATCGATTTTGTCTGTAGCCAATAGTTGGCCAGCCGGACTTTTGGTGATGGGAGCCCGCCCCCACGGGCAGATGAGCAGATTGTTTCTCGGAAGCGTGTCTCAGGAAGTGGTGCTGCAAGCCCCTTGCCCGGTGGAAGTAGTGAAAACATCCATTACAAGCCAAGGCAACTAGTGTCGGGACAGTGCTATGCGCTGCCCGCTTCATTTGTTGACGGCTTCATTGGGATCATTGACCATCTGCAACACCCATGGACACACGACCAAGTCAAAGCTGTCGTCACTTAGCTTCAATTGCTGTGCATCCATTTCCAAAAGCTCGATGGTGCGCTCATTGCTCGGTGTGAGTTGGTGTTTGGCTTGCAATATCAATTCTTTATCGATGCATGGTTCTGTTGGACTTTGCATTCCTGCAAGTCTCAACTGCTTGCGTTCGCGTTCTTGAGCACCACTTTCAACGCGCGTTCCTTGGAGGCGTTCTCGAATGTGTCGTAAGCCTTCATTATTTCCGATAGTTCGAATCGGTGGCTAACGAGCCTCTTTGCGTCGAGCCGTCCGGACTTAACTATTTTGAGCAGCATTGGTGTTGTGACCGTGTCCACCAGGCGCGTAGTCAGCGTGATGTTGTAGGACCAGAGCCTCTCGAGATGGAATTCCACTGGTTTGCCATGGACACCTACGTTGGCAATGTGCCCACCAGGGGCGATGATCGACTGGCAGATGTTGAAGGTCGCAGGAATGCCGACTGCCTCGATGGCTACATCAACACCGGCGCTATTTGTCATCGCCATAACAGATTCGACTGCTTTCCCGTCCGAGCTGTTCATGACCGTTGTCGCGCCCATGGATCGGGCGATTGATAGCCGATTGTCGTCGAGATCGATCATCACGATCTCGGCTGGAGAGTAGAGTTGCGCTGTGAGCAAAGCCGCAAGCCCAACCGGACCAGCGCCCACGATGGCCACGATGTCCCCCGGCTTTACTTGCCCATTCAACACCCCGCATTCCAAGCCTGTTGGGAAGATGTCGCTGAGCATGGTCATCGCCTCGTCATCGGACTCAGGTGCTAGCGCATAAAGGCTTGTATCGGCATAAGGGATTCGGACGTATTCAGCCTGAGTGCCGTCAATCGTATTGCCAAGGATCCAGCCGCCAGTTTGGCACTGTGAGTACATACCTTTCCTACAAAAGCTGCATCGGCCGCAGGAAGTGATACAGGAGATGAGAACCTTGTCGCCCTTGTGGAAGTCGAGGACGTTCGTTCCGACCTGCTCCACAATTCCCACTCCTTCATGACCAAGGATCCGACCGCTGGTAACGGTTGGGACGTCACCTTTCAGAATGTGCAGGTCCGTTCCGCAGATGGTGGTCGTAGTGATCCGAACGATGGCGTCCGTTTCCTGCAGAATTGTCGGCTTGGTGCGCTTTTCCCAGGCTCTGCATCCTGGTCCCTGGTAAACAAGTGCCATCATAGTTGTCGGGCTGTTGTCGTCGCTTGCAGGTCTTTCCATTCTTTCTCCTTCGAGTTCGATCTGGATCGAATCTGCGAATGCATCAGGTTGGTATGGCGGTGACAAAATTACTTGCCTGTGACATCATCCGGTATTTGCTATGCAGATAAACGTGACAGGGTTATTGAATTGAATCGTCAGTGTGACTAAATTGCCAGAACACCCGCCTGTTAGTGGGCAAAAGAATGTGGCGCGGCCTGAGCTGAGTCTGGCACCGCCGGCTGGTCGGTCCTGGAATTTTCCATCCGGTTTCTGGCAACGCAAGACCACGGTCATCGCAGTGTTTTCCGGTTTGGCCATCCTTGCGCATCTGTTGCTTCGCTTCGGCGCCCATACCAGTTCTTCTACTTACAATGCATCCTTATTCGCCACGCTCATTCTTGGAGGGTTGCCGCTTCTCTATGATCTTCTGCTGAAGCTCATGAAGCGCGATTTTGGTTCTGACCTCCTGGGCGGTATTTCGATTATTACGTCCGTTTTGTTGGGGGAGTACCTGGCCGGCTCGATTATCGTCTTAATGCTCTCGGGCGGTGCCGCGTTGGAGAGTTATGCGTTGCGTAGCGCCTCGTCGGTCCTGGCGGCGCTGGCTAAACGGATGCCTTCCATCGCTCACCGGAAAGAGGAATCGCAAATCGTGGATGTGGCGCAGCAAGAAGTTGCTTTGGGTGACACGCTTGTGATTTATCCACATGATATCTGCCCGGTGGATGGCGTGGTGATCGAGGGCCACGGCGTTATGGATGAATCCTACCTGACGGGCGAGCCGTTCCAGATAACCAAGACCTGCGGTTCGACGGTGATCTCAGGTGCGATTAACGGAGAATCAGCTCTGACCATCCGCACAACCAAGCGCGCTGCCGATTCGCGCTACGCAAAGATCATGGAGGTCATGCGCGAGTCAGAAGCCACGCGACCGCAGCTGCGGCGTCTGGGCGATAAATTGGGCGCAATTTATACTCCGGTGGCTCTGACGGTAGCTCTTGCTGCCTGGGCCATCAGTGGCGAAGCCATTCGCTTTCTGGCGGTGTTGGTCATAGCTACGCCTTGCCCGCTGCTCATCGCGATTCCAGTAGCCATTATTGGCTCGATTTCCCTTTGCGCACGCCGCGCTATCATCGTCAAAAGTCCGGCTGTACTTGAGCAAATCGCCGAGTGTCGAACAGCGATTTTCGACAAGACCGGGACGTTGACTTATGGCGAGCCGAAGCTGACCGAACAGCTTATCGCTCCGGGCTTCACCCAAAAGGAGGTGCTGACTCTCGTGGCCAGTCTGGAGCGCTACTCGAAGCATCCGCTTGCGCGGGCGATTTTGGCAGCGGCCAGCGCTGAAGGGATAGCGCTGCCCGAGGCCACAGGGGTGAGCGAGCCACCCGGGCATGGGTTGACCGGAACTGTTTCCGGACGCCAGGTGCAAGTTACTGGTCGCAGCAAGCTGATTGCACAACAGATCGCTGGCGACGACCAGCTTCCGCCGGTTACCGGTGGGCTAGAGTGCATGGTGGCCATTGATGGGCGTTATGCTGCGGCTTTGCACTTTCGCGATGCGCCGCGTGCAGAGAGCCACTCCTTTGTCAGCCACTTAGGACCCAAGCATGATTTTGAACGCGTGATGATCTTGTCAGGAGATCGCGAGTCAGAGGTGCGCTACCTTGCAGAGCAGGTGGGCATCACCGAAATTCACGCCCAGAAGAATCCGGAAGAGAAACTTGCCATTGTGCGTAAGGAAACAGCCGCTGCCAAAACGCTTTACGTCGGGGATGGGATAAATGATGCTCCCGCCATGATGGCCGCCACTGTCGGCATGGCTATCGGGCAGAACAGCGACGTGACCGCGGAAGCGGCGGGTGTGGTGGTCATGGACAACTCCCTGGAGAAAGTGGACGAGTTTATGCACATCAGTCGCCGAATGCGCGTCATCGCCCTTCAGAGTGCCTTGGGTGGCATGGCTGTTAGCATCATCGGTATGGTCTTTGCGGCTACCGGTCATTTAAGTCCAGTGAGCGGCGCAATTGCTCAGGAAGTGATCGATGTGCTTGCCGTGCTGAACGCCTTGCGAGCAGCCTTTCCGCCCAGAGTGATTCATGATCTCTGATGGTTACTTGGTGCGCGGCAGTTTGATCTGTCGTCAACCGGCAGGCGTTATGTTGCCAATCGTCCAAGTAGTGGGTGATCTGTGTCAGACCACTTACTGATCATTTCCTGTGCCCGCCGATAGTAATTTCTGGACTCAGAAAGCTTTCCTTCCCGTTTGCGGAGCTGACCCAAATACATAAGCGTTTCCGCTATGTCCAGATGATCTTCCCCAAGCCATTTTTGCTGCAGCTTGAGTGCCTCGTTCAGTTTTTCCTCGGTTGATTTACTTCCAGCGTTCAGTAGTAATTTAGATTGAGAAACGAACAAGTCCGCTAGAACTAGCTCAGAGTCGCGATTGGTTTGCGACTCTATCAATCCTAGTGCTTGGTTAACTGCTTGTTTGCTTTCTTCAAAATGGTTGTTCAAATAATATGTTTGTGCAAGTTCGCTAAGCACTGCAGCTGCGTACCACGGTGGACTCTGAGTGACTTCCTGTCGTATTTTGAGTGCCTTCTTAAGAACTGACTCTGCTTCGTCCAACATTTGCAACTGATTGTAGATTCGTCCCTGGACCTGAAGGCAACTGGCAGTTGCGTTTTTCATTGCTCTGATCTGATCAGTTGCTTGCCCTTTGTTTGTTTGTTTCGCCGCGACCAGTGCAAGGTCAGCGCCGCTGGCAGTCAGACCCATGCCGGAGCCCACACTCCCTTTTTGCGAGAACTCAGTGCTTTCTGCTTCTTTGATGGTTTTATAAAACGCTTCTACAGCCTTCTTGGACTCTTTGAGCGCGTCAGTATACCTGCCATAATCACAAAGAATTGACGCAAGTGTTTCGCGGCACATTGGCTCTGTGAAGTCATTTTTCTTGAACTCGCTAATGACTTTCGCCAGGCGATCCTCTTCCTCGGTAGTTGGACGCAAGCCGGACATCTCGCGATGACGTTCGCAGATATCCAAAGACTCAGCTGCAAGAGAATGGGCCTCTTTGTATTTCGAGCGAGCACGCATAATCTCGGATAACAGACCAACTGCAAATGCTGCTTCCAGTGACACCGGACCCATTAATTTCATCATTCCGACTGAGAACCTTCCCACTTTTTCGGACAGTGCCAAATGTCCAGAGTTCAGGAAATACAGAGCTATAAGCGGCAGGGTTGACTGCGCCATTACAAAGCCGAGCCCACCAAAAAACATGACTGCTACAAACACCACTGCCTGTGGGATTCCATGCAATTCGAACCAAGACGCGCCGGACACGAGATGCGCGATTAGAGAAATAGTCCCTATATAAGCAATCCAGAAAAGAACTGATGAGAACCGCAGGGTTTGTGGCGCAGTCGTTTGGACGGATTGAGAGTAGCTGGTTGACTTGCCTAAACTAAGATCAGATCGATTCCCATTGTTGAATATACACAGCAGTCCCATAATCGAGATCGTGCTGACAAAGAGCCAGTCAACACCCGGTCGGAGGCACGCAATACCTGGACTGCTTGGATTGTAAAATGCAACGACTTCAGATTTTTGGAAAGCAGCCAGCACATCTTGTCCAGAGTCTGATCGGGGGCTAGATTGCCAGCCAAATTGTATTCGGTCAGAAACATACGTGCGTCCGCTTACCGAATAATGATAGCGAACTGATGCTTGCTCATGCTCCTTCCCCCATTTGTCGTCATAGGTCTTGATGGCAACATCATCGATATGTGCGCGACTCGTAGGCCATTTCGGACTTGCGGCACCGTTATATCCTTCGAAACCCGCATAAGCGAAGCAGGCCAGCCCTAGTAGAATGAGCATCGACCGAAGAATTGGTAACAGGGACTTCATCACCTACCTCCAGTCTACGATTAAGGGGTTTGCTCATCTTTGCAAATTCTGTTTGAGCTTTGATTCGCATAGTACCCTCTATTTTCGTACCCAATACTGCTGAATAACTTATCGGTCGAGCTTGACGTTTAAATGACATTTCGACTATATTGGAAATATGAAAAGCAAAGATGCAGTCCGGGCACTTTCTGCCCTGGCTCAAGAATCACGTTTGGAAGTGTTCCGCTTGCTTGTGCGCCGAGGCTCAACCGGATTGGCGGCCGGTGAATTGAGCGAGGCGCTTGGTCTTCCGCCGGCAACGCTGTCCTTTCATTTAAAGGAACTGACCTATGCTGGATTGCTCACTTCACGGCGCGAAAGCCGCTCGATCATCTATTCAGCAGACTATGCGCATATGCAAAAACTGATGGCTTTTTTGCTTGAGAATTGTTGTGCAGACAACGGAGGTAAATGCTAATGAAAAGGTTTCATGTACACGTTGCGGTCGCTGATTTACAGCAGTCAATTCAGTTCTATTCGACGTTCTTCAACACGGGTCCGTCCGTCGAGAAAGAAGATTATGCAAAGTGGATGCTTGATGATCCGCGCATAAATTTCGCTATTTCGAAGCGGGGGACTCAACCCGGTCTCGATCACCTGGGAATTCAAGTCGAAGACGAAGAATCATTGAAGGAGATATCTGTTCGCCTCAAAGAGGCGAAGCAACAAGTTCTGGAACAAGAGAAAACCACATGTTGCTATGCGGAATCCGACAAGACCTGGGTGCATGATCCGCAGGGAATTGCCTGGGAGGCGTTCTACACTATCGGTCAAGCGACCACTTACGGCGAAGACACGAAGCTCCCTCGTCAGAGCAAAGCGGCATGCTGTGCACCGGAGGTAGTATCAGTGCAAATCGGGAAGAAGGAGTGCAGCAAGTGTTGAAAGTTTACAGGTAGGAACAGAGACCCGACAAATCAGTCCTATAGTCGTACGTTAAGGAGCTCAGCATGAAACTTCAGATATTCGATCCACCAATGTGCTGTTCAACTGGCATCTGTGGACCAGGTGTAGATCCGGCTCTTGTGGAGTTTACAGCTGATCTTGACTGGTTGAAGCGCCAGGGCATAGAGGTTGAGCGCTACAATCTTTCGCAACATACACAGGCTTTTGTCAGCAACACTATTGTTAGCGATGCACTCAAAAAAGACGGTAATAATTGCCTTCCTCTAGTTCTTGTGGACGGAAAAATCGTTTTGCAAGGGGCTTATCCTAAACGAGACAAGCTTGCAGAAATGGCAGGAATTGAAGCACCCAAGAGCGCGTTCAAATTTACAATTGAACAACCAGAGTCCGCAGGCTCCAGCTGCTGCAGCGGTCCACTGGTGAAAGAGGAAGCTTGCTGTGACGAAACTGCTGAAAAGAAACCGGACAAGAAGTCGTCCTGCTGTTAATCACTCGTATGCAATCTAAATTGTGTCTCTACGGCGTTTCCGACATTGCGTTAATAGGAGCATTCAATGAACCTCGTTGAGCAAGCGACCAAGTACATGTTTTTCACCGGCAAAGGTGGAGTTGGCAAGACTTCAGTATCTTGCGCAGTAGCCATCTCGCTTGCTGACACCGGGCGACGAGTGCTTCTCGTTAGCACAGATCCGGCTTCGAATTTGGATGAAGTGCTGCATGTGGACCTGAGCTCTACTCCGACAGCCGTGCCCGGGGTGGGCGGCCTTGATGCTCTCAACATAGATCCGGAAGCGGCTGCATGCGAATATCGCGAGAGGTTGCTCGGACCATATCGAGGGCTCTTGCCCGAGGCAAGTTTGAAGAGCATGGAAGAGCAGCTCTCCGGGTCCTGCACAACTGAGATTGCGGCTTTTGATGAGTTCGCTCGTCTACTTGGCGATGGTGAAAAAACTGCCAGCTATGACCATGTGATATTCGATACTGCACCAACTGGCCACACGATGCGCCTTCTGTCTTTGCCGAAATCCTGGTCGACGTTTATCGAAGGTAATACCACAGGCACATCTTGCCTTGGTCCCCTTGCTGGTCTCCAGCAACAGCAGGATATTTACGCTTCATCTGTTCGTACGCTTGTGGACGGTGCTCGCACGATGCTCGTGCTCGTTTCGCGCCCCGAGAAATCTGCATTGCGAGAGGCTGCAAACACAAGTACGGAGTTGGGAGAGATTGGTGTTGCAAATCAGTGCCTCGTTTTGAATGGAGTCTTGAAGAATGATGCTGCTGGCGATGCTGTGGCGGCCGCGTTTGCAACTCGCGGGCAAGCTGCTGTGTTGTCCATGCCGAAGGAATTGACGAAGCTTCCGATGCAGGAAATTCCTCTCAGTGCCAAGCCTTTGCTTGGTGTAGACGCACTGCGCAGCATGTTTAAACAGGACCCTTCAACAGCTGCTCAGGCGCAACAGTCAACAAACGATGAGCTGCCGTCGCCGCTTCTGACTGTTGTTGATGAGCTTGAGAAATCCGGAAAAGGTCTGATCATGACCATGGGTAAAGGTGGTGTCGGCAAAACAAGTGTAGCTGCAGCAATAGCAGTAGAACTTGCTCGTCGAGGTCATCCCGTTCACTTGAGCACCACTGATCCGGCTGCGCACATCTCTTGGGTTATTGAGAATCCAGTGCCTCTTTTGACGATTAGTCGCATTGATCCATCTGAGGAGACCAAAGCTTATCAAGACGAAGTCATGCAAAGTGCCGGCGGCAACCTCGATGAGCAGGGGCGAGCGCTCCTGGACGAAGATCTTCGTTCGCCCTGCACCGAAGAGGTTGCTGTCTTCAGGAGTTTCGCCAATGTAGTGGCCAAAGCTCAGGCTGGCTTCGTGGTGCTTGATACTGCACCCACCGGACACACAATCCTGCTGCTAGATGCCGCTCAGGCTTACCACAAGGAAGTCTTGCGCCAATCCAGCAACATGCCCGACTCGGTGGTCAATCTTTTGCCGCGACTGAGAGACGCGGAGTTTACTCGAATATTGATCGTAACTTTGCCGGAAGCCACTCCGGTTCACGAGGCTAAGCGCCTGCAGGAAGATCTTTCCAGGGCGGATATTCATCCGTTCGCATGGATTATCAATCAATCACTCACTCCGCTGCAGACAACGAACCTCGTTTTGCTTGCGCGTCAACAAAACGAAAGGGCATACATCAACGAAGTGCGGCATCTGTGCAGCCGCGTTGCCGTCGTTCCGTGGCTACCAGAGGCACCGTCGGACACTTCGGGTTTGGAAAAGATGCTTGGCGGCAAAACTCGATTGGCAGCCAAAGTTCAATAGGACGTGCCTAGCGAATATAGCCATCAGGCAGTAACAAGAGCGCCCCGGGCTCCAGCTGTAGCTCTTCCAGGTGTCCGGCTACTTTGTCGTCTGGCGTTTTTACATGCATATGCACAAAGCTACTGTGGTGCGTGAAGATGCCCTGGTGGTGCTCGGAGTAAAAACCCAACAATTCAACCTGAGTGTCTTTGATTGAATAACGTACTTTCGCCTGTTCGTGCGCATTTGGACCAGGCGTTGGTGGCGCTGAGTCTGTACGATTCATCACATGGTATCGTGCGGACTTTACCGAGCCTTTAATCAAAAATGGAAATGGGCGATCTGTGTCGATACCGTATTTAGTTGCTGCCTGTTTTATAGCGTCATCAATTTGAGGTAGGTTCAAGGGCGATGCAAGTTTGATTGATTCCCAGGTTCGCGCTTGTCCATAGACGAGAAAGCATGCCTTTCCCGTGAGGTCGTTATCAACTTGCAGTGTCTGGTTTTTCACTCTCGAAATCAGTGGCTTGCTGTCCCAGATTGTAACTTCGCCTTGTAGATTCTCTAACGGGCCGACAGCATAAAGATGCGGGATTTTCGCAAGCGGCGGAAGGTCAATTTTGCCGCCATAATCCAATCCCTGGTGAACATTTCGCAGAGCACCATCCCATTTTACTGTGTACCTATCCGCGGTCACGTCGTTTGTTTGACTTCTATCGGCCGACGCGATGGTACTGCAACTAAGCAATGTTGCTGCGCACAATGGTGCAAACCTGATGGATCTAGTTGGTTTGACTCTTTTCGTCATTGTTAACTGGTTTGCTCTTTTCTTGTTTCGTCGGTTGTGCCTTTTTCTGCTCGACCGAGCAGCTCTTAGACATTCAAGTGGCAATGCCGAGCTTTGGTAGTATCCAGAGCTGCAGCGCGAAGTAGAGTAGGATGACACCGAAGAACCAGATTGCACTGTCCATAGGTTTTGGTACTCCTTTGATTTTTGAAACAGTGGTTGAGTCGCTCATGTTTTCACTCGTTTTTCTGCCGAACATTTACCTGGCCAACGCTGAATGTGAAATTTGCTGACGCTTGTTTTCTTTGTTTTCCGAAGGACGCATAGAGCTCCATGTAAGGTATCCACCAGACAAGTTCCTGACTTGGAATCCTTTCTGTTTGAGCAAACGATATGCGTTATAAGAGCGCAGACCGCTCTGACAATAAGTGACAATCGTTTTGTCTGTTGGAATTTCGGACAGGCGTTTTCGGAGCTCAGGAAGTGGGATATGAAGGCTGCCAGCAATATGCCCTCTTGCATGCTCACTGCGAGTGCGAACATCGAGCAGGTAGATTTCATCGGTGTTCAGATCTTCCACTTGATGCCAGTGTACTTGCTCAAGCAAACCGTCCAGAACATTCGTACCCAACATGCCTGCCAGATTTATTGGATCCTTTGCTGATCCAAACGGCGGGGCGTAGGCAAGTTCCAGCTCAGACAGATCACGTATGGTCATGCGAGCTTTGATGGCTGTTGCTAGAATGTCTATTCGCTTATCGGCACCTTCCTTGCCTATTACCTGTGCTCCAAGCAGCGCACCCGTTTCATTATGGAACAGCACCTTTATGTCCAGCCGCTCGGCACCCGGATAATAACTGGCATGTTGACTTGGATGCAGATAGATAGATTCATAGGGAATGGCGCCGAGCTTCAATTGCAATTCGTTCAAGCCAACGGCTGCCACCGACAGGTCGAACACTCTGAGGATGGCCGTGCCTATAGTGCCGCTGTAGACTTCGTTTTTATCGAAGATATTGTTCGCGACGATTCGCCCTTGCCGATTGGCTGGGCCACCTAGCGCGATGAGCGTCCACGTGTCGCTAATTGGATTGCGCACTTCGATCGCATCTCCTACCGCCCAGATGTTTGGTGAGCTAGTCTGCAAGTGTTGATTTACGCGGATGCCACCACGCTCCCCGATTGCTAGCCCGGCATTACGCGCCAACGTTACTTCCGGTCTTATACCTAATCCCAAGATTACAAGATCTGCTGGTATCGCCTCGCGTTTACCGGCCAACACCCAACAGGATTTTGGAACAGCGGTGTCTGTCTGGGTCACCTCGTCCGGTGCGCGGAATCCTTTTATTGGCTCGCCAAGTACAAGCTTGACGCCATTCTTGCGGAGCTCAGTGTGAACTAATGCCGCCATTTCCGGATCGATCGGTGCCATAACCTGATCTTTGCTGTCGATAAGTGTGACCTCAAGTCCTCTGCGCGTGAGCTGCTCGGCCATCTCTAGACCGATGAATCCGCCACCGGCAACTACTGCTGTGCGCGGCTGTTGATCTTCCATCCATGATTGAATCGATTCGACATCCTCAATATTGCGCAGGGCGAATAATCCAGGAAGTTCGATGCCTGGAACGTTTGGTCTGATGGGGGATGCGCCCACTGACAAAACTAGCTCGTCGTAACTTTCCTGATAAATTTTTTGAGTAATTGTGTGTCTAACAGATATGACTTTCGCTTGAGCGTTGACCTCTACGACTTCATTGTTGACGCGAACATCAAGATTCAGTTTGTCCCTGAGGGCGTCAGGAGTTACCACAATCAACTTGTCTTGTGACTGAATCTCTCCGCCGAGGAAGTAAGGTAATCCGCAGTTTGCATATGATGCGTGTCCGCTTCGTTCAAGCACGATAATTTCTGAGTCCTCGGAGAGGCGCCTTGCTCGGGCAGCGGCGCTCATCCCGCCTGCGACACCACCAACGATGACAATCTTCTTTGCCGGAATATTTGAGCTGTTAACTCTCACGATCGTTCTCCTTGCAGGGTTTATATTTTTTGGGTCTTCGCGGAATTGTGTGGGTGAATTTACCAGATCTGCCATCACGCCTGGTGGCTTAGAGAAACCAATCGTGCATGTTTTATGGTCGTTCTC
>JADYXS010000643.1 GCA_021772155.1 Candidatus Obscuribacter sp. | reverse complement strand
GAGGCACCGACGCGGGCCATAGGCGCAAAGCCTGGCGCACCGCCGGAGCCATGAGCCATGGCAATCGGAGAAGGAGCGGACGAGGGCAAACCGGCAAATCCAGCCGGTCTGGCAAAAGGTGTTGGCGAAGGAGCCGAGCCAGGACCGGCAGCGCGAGCCATCGGTGAAGGGGCCATTGAAGGCTGAGGCGAAGGCGCTTGCGATCGCGTAGGCGTTGGCATTGCAGTTGGCATGGCCATTGGCGTAGGACGTGCCATCGGCATTGGTGACGGTGCCTGACGTGCCATCGGAGACGGAGACGGTGCAGCAACCGGACGTGGGGTCGGCTGAGGTGACGGACGCGGAGTCGGAGTTGGAGATGGACGTGGCGAAGGCGCCGGAGTTGGTCTGGGAGTTGGCTGAACCGATGGTTTCGGTGAAGGTGTTGGCGCTGGTGCCTTAGCCGGAGTCGGCGCTGGCTTCGGTGCCGGAGGAGCTGGCTTGGCTGCCGCAGGCGAATGAGCAGTTATCGGCTTATTCGGATTGTGCTTACCTTTATCTACTGAGTTAACAGTCGACTTTCTCTTCTCTTTTACTCTTTCCTTTACTTTCTCTTGCGGCTCGATGAACTCGATGTCCGTGATCTGGGTCCGAGGAGGAGGTGGAATCAAGAAGAAGAAAACGAGAATGAAAAGCGCGAGCATAACTGAGAAGTGGCCAATATAGGCGCCACTGGTCGCTTCGGGCAATTCGATGACCATGTCAGGATAGATCTTGCGCCGCTTGAGGGCCGCGCGATCATAGGCATCGCGACAGGCATATCCAATAAACGATAGGAAGAAGAAGATTAGAACGATAGAAACGGCGCTGCCAAAATGCGCTTCCTGCATTGTGACGGTGAGCATCACGTTAGGCTTCATGTGGAAGCCGTCGGCAAATGCGCGCATGGATCCAAGAAGGGGATCCGTGAACATCATGCCAATTAAGAGCAGGGTGTTCATCGCAGCGACAATCAGGAACAGAGCCCCTTTTCGTGTCTCGCCGTTATAAAGCTGTCCCAATCCGGGAATGATGGACAGCATTGCGGCGGTGCTGGGATCTCTCCCTGGTTGTTTAAAACCGTTAGGTCGTACGGTAGTCGTCATCTATTGCTTCAACTCTTGGGACAACGTGCTGATTTGTCGAAGTCGTACAAGGGAACGGCTGTCCGGAGACGGCCGTTTGAGACCAGGAAGGGCTTAGTAAGTTATTGGCAACCAGGAAAAACCAACCCAGGAAGGATTAATCTTAGCTTAATTACCAAAGGCCAGCAAGCCTATTTAATTCTCCCTCTCGCCATTACTTGAGCTATCAGAACCTTCGGTGCTCTGCAACTACACTCAATCTTATCAAGATTTTAGTCATCTTCCGAACTATAGGACTTCTGTATCGAAATTGGAAGCAACGCGATAGCCGCTCCCGTGCTAATTGTGCAACACGGGAGCTTAAGTACGCACGGCTGAAAAACCCATGCCAATTAGTGATTAGCCCGGAATATCTGTCAGGGTAAATCCTCTGGTCAGTGGCAAGCGTTCACGAAGTCAGGGCAAATAATTCTTGAAAAACCCGTTACATGGGCATCCGAAGGTCTTCGGCAAGTTCGATTTTCAGCTCATCACCAGGACGGACATCGACCTTCTTGCCTTTCTTGATTGCCAGAATGGCGATACCGACGGCAGCGCCCACACCGGCACCGATTAAGGCACCTGTCCCGGCATTCATACTGCTGGTGCTGCCGCTGGTGGTGTTGTTCTTAGCGGCAGCATTTCCGGCAAGCACGCCGATTCCCAGACCGAGTGCAACTGGCAGGGCAAAAGTACCGGTGTCGATAGCGATATCTTTCATACCGCGGCGGGCGTGAACGACGCCTCCACGAGCGACCAGGTTGGCAACAAGCGGTATCTGGCGATTATCCGGGGTCGTAACTGTATCGAACTTGAGGGCAACGGAACCAGAGCGACTCAAACTGCGCGGAGCATTCAAACCGGCAATTCGCCCGCGAATGACGGAACCGGCTGGAACAACTGTAGAGCCATCGATGGTCAGGTCTTCCGAAGTTCGCGCGGCAAACTCGTCACCTTCCTGACTGGTATCTGTATCGATTGCCGTATCCATAATGATCGGTACTTTGGTGCCGGATGGAACCACGCGGATGTAGCCCTGCAGTACTTTAGTTGGTGTGGCGTCGGTACCGGTCGTACTAGCACTTCCACTATCGTCACTTACCGGCGTGCTGGCAGCATCTGCAGCTGGGGCAGCATCTGCAGCCGGGGTGGCATCTGCGCTGGTCGAGCTTGGCGTGTCGGCTGGAGCTGGTGTTGCTGTGGCACCGCTTGTATTAGGATCCGTTTCCGGGGTCTCAGGCGTCCCGCTCCAGAGCGAATCAGATTTGTCTTCAGCAGGCTTTGTTGTCTTGGGCGCTGCTGATTTCGCTTCCGGGGGACTATAAATTTTGAAATTGAGGTCTGGTTGAGAAGCAGCGCAGGCGACAGGCAAGAATTGCCCGACCAAGGAAATGCTGCAAAGAACGTGGACAATGCGACGATTCATCAGATTCTCCGTGCCGGAGCCGGCACTAGGCTTGCCCCGAGGTGACCAGTTTCAATGTGCTGCTAAGAGCGGCGCCAAGTCTAACACGCCCCTCTTGTCAAACAAATTATGTGTATCTGAGAATTGCGTTCAGTCGTTCATCAAGTAATATTCGATATAGGACTGCTGACTGTTTCAGCTTCGCGGAACTAGGCCTTAGTTGCGGCGTCGAATGAAACATCCCTGCAACCACGCATTGATAGCGGTTAAATACCAACCGCAATAAAGAGGGAAACGCTGTGATTGATTGCCCTATTTGTCACGTAAAGAACCATGATGATGCCCGTTTCTGCGCAGAATGTGGGCAACGCCTCGGTGCCGCTGCTACGGGACCGGCATCCTCGGAACAGGGGCCACCTCGACAGCAACCGACACAAGCGGACCCCCCGACTCCGGCCAGGCAAAAATTGCACTCCCCTCTCTTAAATGATTCCGGAGATGAATACGTGCAAGGAGAGTCGTCGAATAATTTTGGCGGACAGGCTCAAAACACTAATGAGGTCAATCGCCTGCGGCAAATGTCCGGTCGGCAGCAAGATCCACCGCCTGCCAATCAAGTTAATCCGGACCGTCCTTATAAGAATCCCTTTGATCCCCGCAATGCTAATACGGAAGGAAGCGCACCGCAGCATAACCCGGAGCAGCCACGTAAATTGCGCTCGCCGCTTCTGAGCGGTGACGAATTTGACGATGACAATCCAGAACAGGGCCAAGCGCCGCCGCCTCAGCGTGGCGGTAATCTGCGATCGCCTTTGCTGGGTGGCGGAGAAGCCAATAGCAGTGGATTTCGCTCACAATATGATGATGCTGATGAGGCGCCCCAAAGCGGACAATTGCGTTCGCCATTATTAGGTGGGGGCGGTTCCTCACCGGGCGGGTACCCGGGCGGCGAACGGCGCAAAGCAAATCCGCCGGATTCCTCTTATGGTGCAAACGAACGTCGGCGCGGTGGTTTACGCTCACCAATGCTCGGCGGTGGCGAAGCTGATTATGACGACTACGATCAGGCTGAAGACGACGAGCCTCTGGATGAAGACAACCCGAAGGTTCTGCGTACCCCAGTGCTGTCAGCAAGGCGCCCGATGACCGACCGCCAGCGAAAAGAACCAGCCCCAATCAATTCCAACACGCAAAACCCGCCAAGAGCAGGGCAAATGCCCGGCCTTGGTCCGAACGTGCAG
>JADYXS010000642.1 GCA_021772155.1 Candidatus Obscuribacter sp. | reverse complement strand
CTCCCGAGCGCGGCGACTTTGCGGCGCAATTGCAGCGCGCAAACGTCGGCAGCATCGGCGAACTGGCCGTTACCGAGCAGTTCGTTGACAGACGCGCTAATGGCCTCCAGCTGTTGAGCGATGAGTGCATCGTTCTCACAGTCCGCTGCCATCTCCTCCAGCTGCTGGACCATTCGCTCACCGACCTGCGGCAGCTGACTGAACCACGTTTGGCCGGCGCGAATGAGTTGCACGGCACTGGTGTAGGAACCGAGTCCGCGATGGCATCGCGCTGCCAGAACTACCGACAACCCGGCAAGCGCAACATCGTTGCGCTGGCGTGCCCTGTCCATGACTTCGTCCAGCAGCGGGAAGCACTGGCTGTACTCATGGCGCACGAAGAGGTCGTCGATGGGTGCCAGGTACTGCGTCACCAGCTCCTGCTTCGTCCCGTCCATGTTGAAGTTGAGGAATGGCTCCATCCAGCTGCGCAAGCTGAAGGCCTGTTGACGCCGTGCCGGTTCGCCCGCGGATTCGTTGTCGCGTTCCGGAGTCCAGTCGCCGGTTGAATCCGCATCGGAGTTATCCTCCGGCAGCTCCAGGTTTTCTGCCAGATCACGGGCCTTGTCAGCGAGCCAGCAAGCCCGCAGCCCGTTCTCCTCCACGATTTCGATGACCTCGGCGTAGAGTTGTCGGCATTCTTCCATGAGCCCCATCTGCTCATCCACAGAGGGACGGTCTTCGGGGTTGTGGCCGCCTTTCATGCGACCCAGTTTGCACATCGCTTGCACCATCTTGATGCCGGCGACGTACCAGTGCCGTTCCCCGAGACGCTGCACAGCCGGTTCCATCTCGCGGTCAGCGAGGTCTTCGGCTTCTGTGAACTGCTGGTCCGCGCACAGCGTCGCGCAGCGAAAGCGGAGCCGCTCGAGCTCGTCATCGCTCATTTCGTCGTCGGTCGACTGGCTGATGAAGCCATCGAGAAGGTCGACCTCGGCCTGCGTGTAGCGTCCGTCGGCCAGCTTCACAAGCATGGCCTTCGCCCGGCGAAATGCCAGGTTGGCCTGCACGTAATCACCGGTGGCCAGGCAGCACTTGCCCAGTTGCGCGAGGACAACCGAGCACAGGAGCCAGTGCTGTTCCTCCTCCAGTTCGGCCAGGGCCTCGATCAGCGGTCGGATGCAGTCGCGGTATTGCTTCTGCTCGAAGAGCTCGTTCGCGAGCTCGATTTCACTTCGGTAGTTGGTTTCCACGGTAGTTTCCTTCGGTTCTAGATAGATAGAGATTGGGACGGAAGCCGCATTCGCGGCATGACCTTGCTGCAGGAGGTTCCATGCAGCACTCAATCAACCCAGCCCCCAGTCAGCGAATTACTTCGCTGACTCTGAGCTCTAGTTCCAGCGACCGCGTGGTCCTTGGAACTAGAGCTTGGCGAGCAAGTTGAGTTTTCGGTTGTTGTGTAGGCAAATCATTCCGGTTAGGGAGTACTTGCCAGGCTGAAGAGTCAAGATTGAACGGACAATGCGACGCAGTGAGACAGTCGCGGTCGACGAAGCCTGTTAGGCAAGGCTGTTCACGGCAATCTTCAGGAGTTCCATCTCGACTGCAAACGGGCTGGTGTCGGGGTCGAGGACCCATTCGAGCAGGACCTGTTGAGCAGACCGAATCTGGAGTCTGGCCTCGGCGGGTTTCTTCAACCCGATCAGAGCCGTACCCAGGCGAAAGCGCATCAGTCCCGCCCACCAGTGCTGTTGTCCGAACACGCCGATAGCGCTTTGAAGTCCGACGCTAGTCAATCGCTCGCCAAGGACCCAATCGCGCTGGACCAGCGCTGTGTCAGCTCGTTCCTTGATCTGACGCAAGTTGGCGCTGCGTTCCAGCAGGTTGTACTGCTGGATGTTTCCTTCCACCAGCTCGAGTAACGCTTCTCGCGGATCAAGCAGTGGAGCGGCAATCGCCCGCTTCGCCCGCATGTCCATGAGGCGGTCTTTCAGGTCGGAAATGTCTTGCACCATCAGTTCTCGCACCTCGTTGAGGAAGTGCAGGATGGTGCCGTTCGTGCTGTTGCGGGTGCCAATCAGAGCGAGCTCCGCGCCGGCAGCAGCTTCCAGAAAGCGACAGCCTGTCGTTCTGGCCGCCTCGCTGGCCTCCAGCAAGAGCAGCCGTCCGCGCTCGATCTGGTAGATCTGAAGTTGCCCGGTCGACTTGTCGATCAGGTCAACGATGGCCTCGCAGCCTTTCGTTGTCAGCTCGATTTCGGCTTCCCTCGAGGTGCGAATTCCGGCGACAGCCGAGTTGGAAAGAACTCCTGTCAGCGCGTTTGCCACTGTCATTAACATCGTTGTGTCCTCCAAGTCATGTTGCGAAACGAGAAATGACGAACGTTGTGCTCGTTTGGCATGATGCCAAACGAAGTTACTTGGGCTTTTCGTCCTGACGGCGCGGCGCAATACGCACCGTGAATTTGGTCAGTTGCGCCAGGGCCAGTCCGACGAAAAACAGCACAACCCCTGGCGCTGCATCGGATATTTTCAATCCGAAAGCGTCTGCGGTCCAACTGCTGCCGACACCATCGATGCCGTTCCAGAAGAGAAATATGCCGCAAAGGACACAAGCCAGCCCGGCAATGAGCCCGGCCAGAGAGTAAAGGAACTGATAGCGAAGCGCCAAGTTCCAGAGGTCCTTATCGACGCTTTCGGCAGGCACTTCGATGCCGCCGCCAAAGATGTTGCTTCCGACGATCACGCCCGTTTTGTCGTTTGGCGTTGTGCTCACAGGAGAATTCCTTACCACGTTGGCGTAAGGGGTAATCCCCGCCTGTGGGGCGGGGCCGTAATTGTTTCAGGTGCCGACTCCACCGCAGTGGAGTCGGTTTCCTGCCGATTTCCAGATCAGTGCGCTGATCAAGAACCAAATGAGAAATCGACAAACGGCAAGGACTTTGTCCTTGCCGTTTGTTGTGCTGTCACAGCTCGACGCGGTTCTCGTCCGCGACCAGCCTCAGCTTCTTCAGCGCCGCCGCTTGGATTTGCCGCACGCGCTCTTTGGTGATGCCGAAGTGTTCGCCCACCTGGTCGAGCGTCAGCTCCTCGTACATGCGCATCATCAGCACCTGGCGATCCCGCTCATCGAGAGTGTCCAGCAGCTCGGTAGCGTACGCCACTTGCGACTGGTGTCGCGCCTCGACCTGGTGCTCGTCGGTCCGTCCATCGGCGCGGAAATCGAAGAACTCCTCCGAGCTGCTCTGGCGACTGCGTGCCGCTTCTTCGTTCGAGTCCTTGACGGACTTGAAGAAGTTCTTCTGCACCGCCGACGAGGCGTAGGTGCTGAACTTGAAGCCGCGGCCGTAGTCGTACCCGTCGATCGCTCGCATCAAGCTCATGTTGCCGTCCGACACCAGCGCGAGCAACTCGCCTTCGTCGAACTTGAACTTGTACGACGGTGCCCGGTACACCTTCCCCAGCGCCTTGCGCGCGATGCCGACCACCAGGCGCAGGTTCGCCTGCATGATCTGGTTGCGAACGACCGTTATCTGCTCCATCATCTGCGCGCGTTTGCGCACGGCGACCTTGCCGGTGCCGGTCATCTGCTCCGCCTTGAACCGCAAGTAATTCATCTTGCGGAACAGGTGGCGTTCCTGATCGATGGTCAGCAGTGGCACGTCCCACAGGTGCGCCAGGGCAACCGGGGTTCCGTCCGGCGCTTTGCGGGTCACCGTCCGTCCTTCGGGGTCCGGTGTCGGTCCCAGAATCACTTGCTCCATCTCCGGCTGCTCGAACACAGCGTTGTAGATGAACTTCCGCGCCGGCTTCCCACGAGCCTTCTTCACTTCCCCCGTTTGATTGGCATTGTCCATGGTTTCGTCTCCTGAAAAGGTATCTATCGGTAGAGACGAAGCTGGCAGAGTAGCCTGCTTCGAGGGCATGAGCCATGTGTGTTGCAGAGGCACCATATTCGGTGCCGGAAAATTCGGTCCTTACGTTACTCCCAGTCCGTCGGGTATCTGTCGCTCGACAGTCGCGATGTTTTCGGATTGAGCGCAGTTAAACGGCGCCAGCCGAGTTTGGAGATCCTGGTGTCATGCGCCGATACGCAGATCCCACTGGGAATGGCAGCCAAGTCCACGATGCATTCGTCGGTCAGCGCTGTCCTGTCCATTACCAGCGTGTTCAGCGCGCGGCAGCCTTTCAGGGACCCCACGCCCTTGTCGGTAATGTCAGTGCCTTCGAGCCGCAGATAGTCCAGGTTCCGTAGCGCGCAGAAGTGCTCCATCCCGACGTCTGTGATATTGCAGTTCTCGAGGTAGAGGGTTGTGAGGTACGGCAGAGCGGCAAGCAGTTTGATACCATCGTCACTGACTTTGGTGGCATCCAGGCTTAGAAGCCTGAGCTTCTTCAAGCCGCCAAGTTTGCGGACGCCTTCGTCTGAGACAGCGGTTCCATTCAAACGCAGTTCGGTAAGCTCAGATAGCTGACCAACCATAACCATGCCTTCGTCAGTGACGAGCGTGCCACTGAGGTCCAGGTCTTGCAACTTTTTGAGTTGAAGCAGGTATTTGAGACCGCCGTCTCCAACCTGCGTCCCAGAAAGACTCAGTTCTTCGAGGTCTGCGATATCGCCGACGTGTTGCAGGGAGCTATCGGTGATCGACTCTTCCTCGGCGAGGCTGAGCCTCACGGGCGGTTCGTATTGGGAATTGCACTTTTGCTCCTCACAACCAAGAGAAAAGAAGCAAGTGCCAAGCGAGAGGACAACGGCATAGAAGCGGGTGTTCATGTGGAATTCCTGAAATGAGATGTGATGTGACATTGGCAGTCGTCGAAGCGATCGGCTGCGATTGCAGGTAGCGTATGTGAACGTCACGACGCGCGCGAGTGAAGAATCGAAACTTGGAAGGAGAAGTGGAAGTCTGGTGGACGTAACTCCGGGGTGAAAATGAAAATGAAAGATGATTTGAACCTACGGTGATCTCTCGCGATATATAAGCCTTAATTGCTCAAAACTGCCGGTAAATACGTAGAGTTGCGGAGAATAGCTTCGCGCGAGGATAGCGCGGAATACTAAAGGCTATCGTAGAAAGCTTCGATTGGTGGCTCGCGTCAGCCGCGCCAAAGCCCGGAGTTTTCTGGCTCTAGCGCTAAGGAAAGCTCTGCTGCGCCGCCAGCACTTTTCACTCATCCTTGGGCCCTATAATCAGCGGGATGACGTCAGTTTGTCTGGCAATAGGAGATGTGATGAGAAAGTCCCGTGTTCTCGTAACTGGCGCAACAGGCTACGTCGGTGGTCGATTGGTACCCCGTTTGGCCGAGGACGGTTACACGGTTGTGGCAGGCGGTCGCTCATTGGCGAAGTTGAGAGGCCGCAGCTGGGCCAATGATGACGGTATCGAGCTGATGCAATTTGATGCGCTGAACGCGGAGAGTTTATACCGGGCGTGTCAGGGATGTGAAGTCGTTTATTACTTGGTCCATTCCATGGAACCAGGGAACAAGCACTTCGCCGAAACTGACAGAATTGCTGCAGAGAACCTGGCGAGGGTGGCTGCAGAGACTGGCGTGAAGCGAATAATATATCTGGGCGGATTGGGCGACAACGATAAGGACTTGAGCGAACACTTGCGTTCAAGAAGCGAAGTTGGGCGCATCCTGTCCGCTGGCGCAGTGCCCGTCACGATTCTTCGCGCAGGTATGATTATTGGCTCCGGAAGTGCTTCATTCGAGATCTTGAGGTACCTTGTAGAACGGCTTCCGGTAATGATTACACCGAAGTGGGTCGCGACGTTATCTCAGCCAATTTCGATTCGCAATGTTCTGGATTATCTGATTGGCTCTTTAGGGAATGAAGGTACCAGTGGAAGAACATTCGACATTGGTGGTCCCCATGTCTTAACCTACCGCGCTCTCATGGAGCTCTACGCGGAAGAGTCCGGTCTCGGCAAGCGGCTGATTATCCCGGTTCCAGTTTTCACGCCACGGCTGAGTTCTTATTGGATTCACTTCGTTACTCCGGTCCCCGCTTCGCTTGCCAGACCGCTCGCGGAAGGGCTTCGCAACCCGGTTGTCTGCAAGGAAGACAGCATTACTGAGCTGATACCACAGCGTCTCCTGGATTGCCGGGAAGCAATCCGGCTGTCGATTGAGAAAACTGAACAACAGATGATAGAAACTCGTTGGACAGATGCTGGTGCGATGCCCGTGGAATCAGTGATTCCTGGGGATCCGGATTGGGCCGGCGGCACGGCCTACACTGATCATCGGGAGGTCGTTGTCAACGATTCGGCCGAGCAGATTTGGCAGCGGATAAACCGTCTCGGCGGCAATGTCGGTTGGTCTTATGGTAATTGGTTGTGGCGGCTGCGAGGGGCAATGGATCGATTGCTCGGTGGCGTCGGTCTGGTGCGGGGAAGAAGAGATCCTAATTTTTTGCGAGTGGGTGATGTGCTCGATTTCTGGAGAATAGTCGATGTGGAGCCTATGAAACGAGTGTTGCTGTTTGCAGAGATGAAGTTGCCTGGGAAGGCGTGGCTGGAGTTTCGCATTACCGAAACTGGAGAGGGTCTGCGCAAGGTGGAGCAGGTCGCACGGTTTGTTCCGAGAGGACTTTTCGGTCTGCTTTACTGGTTTGCTGTGTCGCCGTTGCACGACTATATTTTCAACGGCATGTTGCTTTCGCTCGCGGGGAAAGACCAACGAAAACGAAAGAAAGTATTGGGTTAACTGCTGTCATCGGACACCATTAGCCGGGAGCATGCGCTATGGATTTGCCATACAGAGCTGCCGGGAAGCAATCGACCGGGCTCAGGTCAGTGGACCCTAGCATTTCATGGTTTGCCTTCAAAGTGGGGTAATTACGAAACCACTTATTAAGCTCCGTCATTGTGTCTTCACCATTGTCGATTCATATATCCAGATTTAGCTAGTGTAAAACGCTTTTCCCTTTCCCTTTACTTCGGAGTCTTTCCACCGCTCTCTAACTTCAATCTCAATTGATTTTTGGCGATGGGCGAGGTCTTCGTTTAAGTGTGTTTTGCGGGAAAGCAGGCAACCACCTGAGCCTTTTATCAGGTAGAAAAACGGAACTACCCCAATGGGGTAGGGAGAATTCCTATGGTGTTCGGTATCCTGATGTTCCTGGCCGGGTTTGTCGGTGTCGACATGGCCCCCAGTGCGAACGTGAATCCCAGCGCGACCCTCTGCGCCACCAGCAACAACGATAAGGACGCTCAGTCCGACTGTTGCAAGAACGACAAGGCCGCCAATGGCTGCAAGTGCGCCGTCGTCCCGACCACGGCTGCTGCGAAGTGTGACTGCGCTGCGAAGTGCGACTGTGGTACGAATTGCAAGTGCACCGCGGCCAAGAAGTGCGACGCCAACTGCACGTGCCCGACGAAGACCGCTGCGAAGTGCGACTGTGCTGCGAAGTGCGACTGTGCTGCGAAGTGCGCCTGCGCTGCGAAGTGTGACTGCGGTACGAACTGCAAGTGCACCGCGGCCAAGAAGTGCGACGCCAATTGCACGTGCCCGACGAAGGCCGCTGCGAAGTGCCCGTGCGGCGTGAGCAAGGCCGCTGCGAAGTGTGCCTGTGCTGCGAAGTGCGACTGCGGAACGAACTGCAAGTGCACCGCGGCCAAGAAGTGCGCCGCCAACTGCACGTGCCCGACGAAGGCTGCTGCGAAGTGCGCCTGCGCTGCGAAGT
>JADYXS010000641.1 GCA_021772155.1 Candidatus Obscuribacter sp. | reverse complement strand
GCAATGCCACCACACCAGAAAGAGGCAATGCCACCACACCAGAAAGAGGCAATGCCACCACACCAGAAAGAGGCAATGCCACCACACCAGAAAGAGGCAGTGCCACCACACCAGAAAGAGGCAATGTCCCCGCAGCGGAAAGAGGCAATGTCCCCGCAGCGGAAAGAGGAAATGCCCCCGCAGGGGAAAAAGGCAGCACCTCAGGGGTTTCCGTTACCAGCGACAAAACAATCCCGGGCGGCAGCGAAGTACGCAACGATTGGAAGCAGTCAGACTTTGCCAAGCTACCGACGATCGTACAAAACATCGATATCAGAAATGCGCAGCAAATTGATAATGCCGCCACCATCTCTATAAGACCGGTGACTTCCGAAATCAAAGCTGGCAACGCACAAGAATCGATCGTATCAGCAGCTCGTCCATCAACCGAGCGGCAAGTCGATCAAGTGCGCAATCTGAGCGCAGAAGGCACTAAGGAGAAGGCCTCCACACAAAGTGGTTCAAAGGAATCGCATGCTCCCGTGCAAACCACCGGTGGCGATGGCTCTTCTACGAACGCCCCAACTGGAGCTAAAGATGGTTCACCAATACGTACCGGCAACGGTACTGATCTACCCGTCACCACGAAGCCAAATTCCAGTAGCAGCGTAGATGTCTCGCAGCAATCAGTTGTTCGCGACAACAGTTCTCAATCGAACCGCGAAATCCCCACAACTCGCCAGTCTGCGACAGTTCAACCAACCAGCGAAAACAAAGTCGTAAGCGGGAAATCAGACGGTGCCGCAGAAAATCGCGTACCTGTGTTGAAAGCCGATCCTGCAGTCGAAAACCGCGCCTTGGGCGTTAAGTCTGATATGCCAGCCGATAATCGCGGACTATCAAACAGATCCGAGGCTGTTCCAGAAAACCGCGTACCGTCCGTTAAGTCGGACCTGCCAGCCGACAATCGCGGTCCGTACCAACCGGCCGACAAGATTGCGCAAAACCAGAAAGGTGACAAGGAGCAAGAAAACAAGACCACCAAGAAAGACGACAAAGATGAAACAGCTTATCCAATTGTCTGGGGTCTGGTCGATCAAAGTAAATCTCGCACGAATAAGACGGAGAAAAAGGAAAAAACTGAAACAAAGCGGACTCCCGCAAAGGCAACACAGAAGCGCGCCAAATACATCGTCCGCAAAGGCGATACCATTGAATCAATTGCACTAAAAGAACTGAAAGATGCGCGTTTCACCAATCTCATCATCACCATTAACAGAGGCACCATCCGTTTCGTTTTGAAAGATGGTGCGCAAGAAATTGTTCTGCGCGTTGGACAAGCACTTTGGCTACCAAATCAGACTGAACGCGATGTTTACGCCCGCGCCATTTTTCACACCAAAAGAACCGCAGCAACCTCCCGCAAACCACAAGCAGCTGTTCTATCAACAGAGGAAACTGAAGAACAGTTGCCTGAGGTTACACTGATGAACTCGCTCCCAAACAATCTTGAACCACCGGTTCACCCCCCCACAACGGTTATCTCTTTAATTTCAAGCCTAAACAAAATTCGCCAAGCCGGACAGCGCACGCCAGTTCAATTGAGTGAAATTGATTATGAAGTGAGCCAGTCCAAACTCCTTACTAAACTGAATACCGTGGCCGAAACTGTCGATAGCGGCATCTGGTTCGACAGCGAAGCTTCAACCGAACTCAACCAGAACACACGCCCAGCCTCACGCTCCGGTGCCGGAACTCCGAAAGGAGCGCTGGAGGCAAATACCAAGGGTCCATCAACTCTCATCGAAAAATTCTTTGAAGATCGCGATTCCGTTCAAAGGAACATTATCGAAAAGCTTGCCGAAACATGCCGAGTTGTAACCTCCCAAGGCAGTCAATGCGAAGACGATTTCAACACGGAATTGCAAATCGAGGTGCAAGGCTCTTGGATGACCGTTGCCGCTTACGAGTATCGTCGTGGTCACGGCTATCGCTACACTTATTACGACAGCTCCGAACAACGTCCGTTCCCAATGGATCTACCTTTGAGCGTAGTCCTGGAAATGGCTCGCGAAGACTTTAGCCGCAACTGGTCCGTGTACTGCAAAGAATTCTCAAAACAAAGAACGGCAGCCAAAGCGGCCGAGTAATTTTACTTTCTCAAACACCGCGTCCACGGAAATCGTCGTCATACACTGCCCGGGACCAGACTGCTGCGTAACGCCACACATTTTCAAAGCGTGACACCGGCACTGCAGTCCGGCATTGAAGCAATCATCTACGTAGCCAAACGGCCCACTCCGTTCAGGATATGTCGGTCCAAGCAAACCCACAACAGGAGTACCGACGGCAACAGCAATATGCG
Source organism: Candidatus Obscuribacter sp. (assembly GCA_021772155.1). Lineage (GTDB taxonomy): Bacteria > Cyanobacteriota > Vampirovibrionia > Obscuribacterales > Obscuribacteraceae > JADYXS01. The sequence continues at coordinate 4,165 of JADYXS010000641.1, read as the reverse complement.
AAGGTCCGGTATCACCTGACACGACAAGTACCGATGTTGAAAGCGCAGCCGCGGTCTGAGCCAGACTTAGTTTCCCGCAGAGATTCACCACATCCGGTGCCTCCCTGCAAACTATGCCTGCTGTTTCCACGTCATCAGCTCCGCCGACAAGAATTACCTGGCGCCCTGCGGCTTGCAACTTATTGGCTAGTTCGCTCCACGAAGATGCAGGCCAGCCTCGATGTGAGCGCAGCTTTCCAACTCCAGGCACTAGTGCGATGCGGTTTTCCGCTAGGCCAAAGTCTTTGTTCAGTCGCTCACACATGGCGCTTTCGACTCTAAGCGACGGAAAATTGACATTGACGCTGCCACCTCCGGCAAGCGGAGAGATAGTCTGCAGAAAGTTGGCCGCCGCATGAAGAATGGGGCGCACATCTGCACCTTGTTTCTTGTATGTATATGTACGGACGCCACTGAGCCAACAAATGATCCGGCTCCTCAACGACCCACTTAGATCAACTATCGTCTCCGGCCTAATTGCACGAACGAGCTTCAACTGTTGCCACAAGGACTTGCGCTTTTCCCAAAGAACAAAGTCGTCGATAGACGGACACAACTTGAGCAGCTCAATTAAGCTTTCATGGGTCCAGTAGATGATTCTGTTATTAGGTTGGGCCCGCTTGAGGGCCATCGGAACCAGAGTGCCAAGCACAACATCCCCAATGGCGCCTGCATGCAGCACCAGGGTCGTCTTTAATCGCTCGCTTTTGGGCTCAGTCATTTCGTGGAAGACGCACTTGTATTTCGTCCATACTCGTCAGCGCATATACTCAGGGCGACGGCATGCTTTGCGTTGGAGTTCTCTCATATACAAACGAAGTCGTGGAGCTGAATTGCTTAACTTGCCTGCACATATCATAATTACTAAGAGCAGTATTGAATAAAGGTATCATGCCGGAAGAAGGATTTTTTGTTTTAGGTTGGGCACAGCCCACAGGCAAGGTAGCCGTTCTATGCCGGTCCAGAGGCAGCAATCCGGGCCCGGCATATTGCTGGACGAAACGCGAAGCTATCCAGCTCCGAACTAAGCTTGCAAACGACCGCAGGGGCGACAGCAACCCTGGCGCCCGTAGAATCATCAGACAACTGCTGGTTTACAAGTATCTCCTACGGCAGCCACTAGCTTGGCGGCCGGGTGAACTGTGGGCTTATGCAGAGGCCGGGTTTGTTGAACCGGTTGAAGCCGGATTTGCAACTATCTAATGTTGAGACATTTTGTCACCATAGCAACAGCTTAACCAAGCCTTCTATATACTGCCGATCAAGCAGCAATGCTGGTCAGATCAGTTATTTAGGAAATGACGAATGAGCGTAGATACGATTGTCGCGGTGTTGGCCATTGCACTGGCACTCGGTTTCGACTTCGTGAATGGCTTCCACGATACCGCTAACGCAGTAGCGACCGTTATATACACAAAGGCGTTGAAGCCCAACGTCGCAATCGTCATGAGCGGCATCCTCAACTGCCTCGGGGCGCTCATGGTCGGAACCGCGGTGGCTATGGTGATCACGAAGATCATTCCCATAGAACGCGTAACCCTGACCGTCATGGTGGCAGTCCTTTTAGCTGCGGTTCTCTGGAACCTGGTGACGTGGTACTACGGATTGCCCGTTAGCTCGTCTCACTGCTTGATTGGAGCGCTGACCGGTGCTGGAGTAGCGGCGAATGATTTGAGCGGCGTTGACTGGCATGAGCTTACGAAAGTCGGCATTGCATTGATAATTTCACCTATCGCTGGGTTCTTCGGCGGGATGCTCCTGACCTGGCTAGCTCTTATCTACTCGAAAGAAAAGGACGACCCGGGTAGCTCAAGCCAACCGCACCCGACTGTCATGCGATGGATGCACATCATGTCTAGTGCTTCGGTGAGTTTCAGTCACGGAAGTAACGACGGACAAAAAACGATGGGTATCATCACGCTAATTCTCGCCACGCACTTTGCCATGTACAACTACAAAGCAGACGTAGTGCCTCTATGGGTAGTCTTGGCTGCTGCGCTCGCGATTGCCCTGGGCACCATTATCGGCGGCTGGCGGGTTATTCGAACAGTCGGCACCAAAATAAGTCGTGAACGCCTTAGCCACTCACAGGGCTTCGGTGCGTCAATGGCGACCGCTTTAATCATTCTTGTTGCTTCACAAGTGGGCGCCCCGATCAGTACCACACATACCTTGAGTTCCGCCGTAGCAGGCGGCACCATTCCGGTTCACGGAAAGGATAAACTGAACACCAAAACGTTGAATTTAATCCTCATGGCTTGGATTCTGACATTGCCGGTAGCAGCCACACTTGCGGCGATATGCTACTTCATACTTAAATTGATCTGGCACGCGTGATCTCTGAGGACAGCTGATGAAATTGATGGTGGCATTTAGTAGTCCAAAGCGCAGCGCTAAGACTGTAGCGGTAGCGGCTCAACACGCGAAAGGCATAAACGCGGAGCTGATTCTCATGCGCGTGGTGCCGGATGCGGAAAAAGTAGGAATCGTCGCTCAGTTAATCGCCACAGATCGGCCCGAAGAGCGGGCTAATCAGCAAATTGAGCAGGTCGTGACTCAGTTGAAAGCCCAAGGTGTAAACGCCAGCGGACAGGTCCGCAAGGGTGAAGTGGCTGCCGGCATCATTAAAGCCGCCGAGGAACTCGGTGTTAGCCTGATATTCGTAGGCACCATGAGTTTTCATCCCAAGCCAAGGTTCTTTATGGCGAAGGACCCCATCGTTCATTATCTGGTGGACCACTGCCCTATTTCACTTTGTCTTGTGCGAAATGACGAGACGGCAGAACAGATCGAAGCCTTGGAAGCGGCCGACGACCAGGTTGACCAAGCAGCGGACTAGCATCCGGAGCGCTCCAAGCCCGAGCGTTACTCATTAACTACAAGAATTACCTTTCCTGGGACAGCGTCTTTCTCAACCATTTCGTGAGCTTGAGCTGCGTCGGAAAGCGAAAGCTTTTTGGATATCTGCGGCTTGAAAAGATTATTGGCAAAATGTCCATTCAGAATTTGAGCGAATCTCCCAAGTTCTTCCGGCTCCAAATCCGTGATAGTAAAACCATAAATGGTGCAGTTGTGCCCGTAGAGCTTACCTATGCCAACAGAGCACCGATGAGCCAAACCGGAGGAGATCAAGATTCGCGCCCGTCGCTTGACGACGCCGAGGGCGAAATCAATTTCCGGTTGCCTCGTCAAATCCCAGTAAACATCGACACCTTCCGGTGCGAAACTCTGCAAAGACTTAGCAATGTCGTCACTCTTGTAGTTGATGACCAGGTCCGCGCCGCTCTCTTTGCACCAGTTCGCCTTATCCTCGGACCCGGCAGTCACCGCAACCCTGGCACCAATAGATTTCGCTAATTCCGTTGCGCAGCGGCCAACGTTCCCAGATCCGCCATTAATGAAGACAGTCTCGCCGGCTTTCAATTTCGCTTTTTCTACAAGACCAAGAACAGCTGTTAATCCCGAATGCATAGTAGCCAAGGCGGTCATTGAATCCGCGCCTGCCGGTAACGGATAAAGCAATGCAGAATCAATTGCAAGATACTCAGCAAACGTTCCTTGTCGTCCGCTATAGCCCTGGTTGTTGCACCACACTCGCTGCCCAACGGCAAGCGGCGAGGCAACGTCCGTCCCAACAGCAGCAACGGTGCCAATCATGTCCCGTCCGATGATAAATGGAATTGGCAACTCGAGTTTATACGCGCCGCTGCGAATGTAAGTATCGACTGGGGCGACAGCAACAGCTGCCACTCGAACCAAAACTTGGCCGGCACTTAATGTGGGTTGCGGAAGCTCTCCATATTTTATGACCGAAGGAGCGCCGGTTTGCTCGATATAGGCTGCTTTCATGCTTCCTACGATAGCAGAATTGAGCCCGGTCGTCCGACCTTGCTCGACATCTGAACCGTCCGAGCCGGGTCCTGCATGCGGTTTCACTTGCAGGGATTGGCGGGTATATCCTGCCGGGAGGCATCTATGTACGTCGCAATCGGCACCCTTGTGGATGAAAAGTATGAGATTCTCTCCATCAGTGGTTCTGGAGGAATGGGCGTTGTCTATGAGGCACACCAGCGCGGTCTGGATCGCATTGTTGCCCTGAAATTGCTTACCTCATTGCCTGAAGAGG
>JADYXS010000083.1 GCA_021772155.1 Candidatus Obscuribacter sp. | reverse complement strand
TTGTCCATCAGCAGCCGTGAGCCGTCAGCGTGCTTACCGCGCACAACGGCGCGCAGTAGCTTGCCGTTCTGCGCCAGGCAGTCGACGCTGGTTTCCTGTCCCGGCAGGTATTCCATCACCATCTGTTGGTCGAATGGCTCCGACCGGCAGACATAGGCGATGGCGCCTTCCGGGGTTGTCACCAACTCGCGCGGAACCCCCGCCAGTGTGGCCGCGTTATCGGCGGTCTCGATGGTGCGGAAGCCGAAGCCGAAGATGCTCACTGTCGGCTTGAAGCAGACGACCGGGTTGGTGGCCGACAGCGCAGCGACTGCCGCTTGAAACTCGGTCGGGTCGTTTGCCACGCGGTATGCCGGCAGCGGCACTTGCGCCGGATCGATGGCATCGTAGCAAGCCACCTTGTTATTGAGCAAGTCGTGAGTTGCGCCGTCGCAGCACGAAAGCAGCATGCAGCCGAGGGCCTGGAAGCGGTCGTTGGCGTGAGCGATGGCCGCCAGCTTGCGCCCGATGATGAAGACCTTGACGTTGTTCCGTTTGACGCATTCCAGCGCCCACTCGACGTAGCTCGCTTCGTCAAGGCCGGTAGGCTCCAGCTCGAAGTGGTCGGCCAGAAGTGCCTCCGGGTACTTGCGGCTGTGGTAGCTGCCGATGATTCGGAATTCGCCCGCGACGTCCGCTTGTCGCAAGAGCTCGATCAGGTTGAAATGGCTGTGCAGCCAGAGAGTAGTTCGCATAATACGAGTCTCCTTTTCAGATAGAGCCCGGTGAACCAGCCCGGGCGAAAGTGTTGAGTTGTTGAAAGATCTGGCTCGTAGTGGGCGTCATGGCGTAGTCGCACAGACCCATGAAGCACAGATCCGTAAACGAATCGCCCAGCCCGATGACGAACGAATGCGCCGGGGCGAGCTCCTTCAGGTAGAAGCTGACCGCTTTGTCTTTGCCGAGGTAAGGCGGCAGGGCGGCCAGATTGTTGCCGTTGAAGTGCATCTTCCAGCCCTCAGGCAGCCACTCTTTGAGCGCCGCTGCAAGAACTGCAAGCGCCGTTTCGTCCCGCCCATTGTGTTTGGCGTTGACGTAGAGCGGCAGCCCAGCATCCGAGATGATGTACACGCGGGCATCGATACCGGCCGCTTGCGCTGTGTCTGTGAGGAAGCGCAGGCAGGCGTTAACCGCGTCAGCGGCTTCAGCGGCTCGGGCCTGCATGATCTCGTGCCAACGAGGCTCGATCTCGCCTTCCGGCGTCAGGATGACGGCGCCGAACGAAGTGATCGCGTGCCCGATGAAGGGCAGCTTCACGCGGCGGAAACCGTCGGTTTCGCGGGCCGTCACCGGCACCACAAGACCGCTGGTGTTGAGAAAGCGAAAGAATTCGACCTGCTTCGGCGTACAGAAAGAGTGTTCGACACCCTGCCTATCCACCGCCGCTGGCGTAAGCTCCACGCCGGGCGGGCACTTGCGCCGCGACTGGAAGGCTGAGTCGTCCAGATCAATCAGTGATATGGCGTTCATAGTATTCTCCTTGTGCGCCTCCGGTGAGGCGCCGTAGACATGATTTAATTTAGCCGCATCACCATTTCTGGTGGCACGTGTGAACAAGCCGGCGCAGGACGAACGGAAGTGTCCGCCTGCGCCAGCCGATTCGTTTGAACCTTACTTCTGAGCCAGCCGAGCGATCATCTCGCCCAGTTTGACCGCGTAGTTGTGGACCGCTTGATCGGCTTCTGCAAGCTTGATCTTGCCGGTCATCAACTGTGTTGCCGCCAAGCCGAAGGTGGTCAGCGCCTTGCTTTCGGGCAGGTTGGCCTCGTGCTGGGCAAACAGTTGTTTGGCTTCGGCCCAGCGGCGTTTGATGTCCGCGCACTTGGTGATGACTTGCTGGTTGGCAGCAATCGCGGTCACCATCGACTGTTTGGCGATGTTGAAATCAACGTACCAGGCGTTCAGTCCCTCATGCACGCTGTCGAAGCGATTCTCCAGCAGCGCCGCCTCCAGAGCGACGATCCACTCGCTGAGGTCTTTGGCGCTGACCGGTGTCACCAGACCTTGCGGTCCGTCGACGTCCGAGATGGCGGCTTGGTACAATTCCAGCGCTTGCAGACGCAGTTTCTTCACTTCTTCCAGGCGATCCTTTGCCGACTGCAGGTTGTTGCGAACCCTTTCTTGCGACAGCCGGATCCGATCCTCTTCCGCCTTGAGGTTGGTCTCAACGGCGCTGACGAAGCGATGCAACTCCCGGGTGATGTCCTTCGGACAGCCCAGCGGATCGCACTTGTACTTGGCGTCCAAGGAGTTGAACCGAGTAACCAGCGAACTGAGTTCGCCGGAGTCCACCAGTTTCGATGCAGTGAAGCGCGTTTGCAGCGCTGCCACTTCCGAACGGGCGTTCTCGATTTGTTGGATGAGCGACTCCCACGCCGCGTCAACATCGAGCAGCACATTTTTGGCTGACGTGAAGTCATCGTTGATGTGCGCCTTCAGCTTCACCGGTGTGGTCTTGATTGTCTCCACATCCCCGGAAGTGGCGGTCCGCTGCCGGAGCGGAATTTCGCGCACTTCCAGGGTAATGCTCTCGCCGGTGAACATATCTGCGATCGTCTCGATCGCTTTGGCCTGTCCCCAACGAGGCCGTTCGCCAAACGCTTTCCGGGCAGCTGAGATCATGGTCTGCAGCCGAGCCCAGTTGTGGTCCATGCGTTTGACAGCTTGAAGTGCCGCGGGCACTTTTTCGGCAGTGATGCCGGTGATCTTCCTGCCGCCGGGAGATTCGATCTCCAGGAACAGTTGGTAGCACAAGGTCCCGCGAAGCAGTGAGATATTCGAGCTGATGGCGCTGGCGTCGGTTTCCCAACGCGTGATGAGCGCATCAAGCTCACTAACAGTAGTCACATCTTGAGTAGCCATAAGTTCCTCTCGGGAATCGTAACGGGCCGCGCACCACGGGTGATGAACCACCCGTCACGACCTTTGAAAAATTACGGCGCAGAAGGTAAAGTCTGCTCCGCAGTGATAACAGCTCGTGTCGTCCGGTCCATGTGAATATCCATCCCCGTGCGCGGTTGGGGCACATCAGACGCGGTAGCTGTTCCGATCGCTAAACGAATCGCCCAGTACGGAAGGAGCACGCCGGTGAGTCCACCGATGTACGTCCCGCCGGCCATGCGCGCGTTTATTTCCAGCAGATAGGGTACGCCTGCATCTGATTCGAGGAACTGCACGTTGTACAGCCCATCGAGGCAAAGCAGTTCGGTGAGCCGAGCGGCCGCTTCGACCAGGTCCGGTCGATCGTCGAGCAACTCCCGTAATCCGCCCGGGAATTTGACCCGGTCGATGGCGCGCACAAGTTTGCCTTGTTGACTGAGACAGTCCAAGCTGTGCTCGGGACCGCCCAGATAGGGCATGACCATCATCTCCCGGTCGTCCTTGACCTTTCTTGCCAGATAAACTTCCGTTTCTGCCATGGTCATCGGCAGGAAGTCACCGTTAAAGACTCCGGCGTAACTGCCGCCAAGGTCTGAGACGATGCGGAATCCATGCCCACCCAGTGCCGCCGACGGCTTGATGCAGACGGTGCCATGTCGCTGGCGTAGGCAAGCAATGGCCGCCATGGTGGCAGCTGCGCCTTTTGCGCTGATGAATTCTGGCACGGCAATGCCCAGGCCACCGGCTGCGGTGACCTTGTCGTAGAGCTCAGTTTTGCCGCGCAGGAAGCGAATCACCTTACGTGAGCCGGCGGTGATTACCTGACAGCCGACTGCGGCAAACGCCGCTTTGTGGTCGGAAAGAGCGGACCTGCGAGTGTGGGCAAGCAGCACGTGGATGCTGTTGCGCTGGACGAAGTCCAACGCGTAAGCCACATAAGCGTCGGCGCCCAAGCGGTGCTCAATTTCGAAGCTGTCAGCGACGGCTGCTAACGCCGGGCTGGCTTCGATGTGACTGGCGAAGATTCGGAAGTCCTCACCAGGCGCCATCGCCGTGCGAAGCGCTGAGATTAGAAATGGGGTCTGTGAAAGACCACAGTTAAACCAGACGTTTATTTGCATGTATGAACCTCGATTGACCAAGCCGCAAGCGGGTCGCGTGGGCGACCCGCTTGTGCATAGTTACATGAACTAAACAGCGCGCAAGGACTGTGCACCGTCGGTGACACCGTAAACGGTGGCACGGGTGACAATGTCGGAAGCCCAGGCGCGATGAGTGGTCGGTTCGCACATGCGGTTGTTCATCTTGAACACCGCCGGCGCGTTCGGTTTGAGGATCGCTTCTGCTTCTTCCAGGTCGGTTGCCTCCACTTTGAAGTGTTGCTCGACCAGGTCGATCTGCGTCGGGTGAATGATCGTCTTTCCGAACAGCCCTTGCAGCAGGTCGAGTTCACACTCTTCCTGAAGCACATCTTTCCGTTCCATCGATTCGCAAACCGGCGCCGTGAGCCCGAAGCCGTGCGGAATGAACTCCCCGGCCAGCTGGCGAATGACATCGCCAACCGGTGTGGCGTAGATGGTACGGCGCGGGTCGCGGCGTACCTTCAGGCAGTTGAGCAGATCGTTGCCGCCGATGCGCAGGCAGAGGATCCGTTTGCGCGCCCGTTCATCGTCGGTGATCATGCGACGAAGCGTGCCCATTTCCTTGGTGTTGAAGACTTCTCTGGTCTCCAAGGTCGGCATGATCGTGAAGTCGTCGCCGTCCGAGAGGATGGCAAGGTAATACAGCAGGTTGCGGTCGGTGATCTTCGGCAGCACGAAGCCGTGGATCTTCTCGATGCCTTTCATGCGCAAGCAGCGTCCGAGGATCTCCGGGTTGCGCACACGGATGAACCGCATCGGACCGGTGGTATCCTTCGCCGTCAGCTTGGGAAGCGCCTTGCGCAAGTTGTGAACCGCGCCTTCGAGTTCATCGGAGCGCACCGCATCTTCGGTGCAGAAAATGACCGAGCGCAGGTTGGGGAACTTGACGCCGTTGCCGACTGCCACAAGCCTTGCGATGTCTTGCGTCGTGGGGACGTACATCGAAGCGCCGAGATGAATTTGAGTTTTCGTTTGCATATTAGCTCTACTCCTCGATTAGTCGTTGACCGACATGATGATGGCGGCAGCCCGATAGGGCATGTCCGCTACGTGATCGACAGGAACTTGTTTTGCTTCGGCCAGAGCAACCAGGTGTTGGACGTCCTGGGCAGTGGGGTCAGCAAGCAAGAGCCGGTCAGGTACGCGACGCAGCAACGCGCGAGTGGACTCGCCGATGCCAGGCTTGACGTAGTTTGTGTGAGAGGCGTTGTAACGGGTCATGCAATCTGCCACGAACCGCTGAGAGATTCCTTGCAAAGTTGCGCATTGGCCGCTGGTCCATGCGCGCTGGAATGCGCGGTGAGGACTGGCGATTGCTGCCAGCAGTGCCGGGGTGATGGCGTCGACGTAGAGCTGCGAAACATCGAGTTCCCGCTTTTCGTCGTAGAAGGCGCAGGCGTGAAAGTCGCCCGGCCCGACGTATTGAGCGCTGAGCACAGTGCGGCTCACCAGTCCCGAGACGGTGGAGTTAAGCACCGCGTTGGGAATCAGGTAATCCTCGCTCGTCACAGCCAGCGAAGCCGAGCCGCAAAGGTCTGCGACAACAGCCAGCGTGCCATCGATGTTCGCATTACGCAGCCCGTTGTACTGGGCCACGGAAGCGAGCAACTCGCGAGAGATGACGCCCTTGCCGGTCCAGCCGTCCACGAACGTGATGTCCGTGTCTTTGTGCCGGGCAAGGATGAAGTCGAGTGCGGCCCAGTCCACGCCGCGGTCCCGGATGATGGAGACGCAGTAGTGTGTGGATTGCAGCCCGAGGTGATTGAGTGCGCGGTGCAAAAGCACGCCGACCGGTGTGCCGGCGCGAGCCAGCGACACGACGACCGGTGTACGGCTCCCGCGGGCAGCGATGGTGCGAGCCAGCGAAGCGATGTGCCCCGCGTGCTTCTCTCCATTGAGGGCAAGTGCCCGATGGAAAAGCGCCATGTACTCCGGCGTCGGATTCTTTTCCGGCGAGAGCATCTCCGAGTAGTGAGCAGCTCCGGTCTGGATTGCCCGCTCTTTGAGTGCGACATCCGTGGTTGCGATCTGGACCTGCTTGAGCAGGAACGTCACGTCCGCGGGATTATAGCTTCCGTGAAACAAGTTGGGTTGTGTCATCGACTAAACTCCACGCAGTGAGCCCGGAGGGCGGCCCGCAGGTCATAGTGAATTGAGTTACTGGGCGTTTCGTGACAAACGAGAACACCGTCATACGGCTCGCGGCTGACGTTGTAGACAAAGTTGGGAATGCCATCCCCGTAGTTGTCTTCGAACGTCATTGCGCATTCAATTGCCAACCCGGTCATGATTGGCGAACGCGTGGTGCTCTGGTAGCGCACGTCGTAGCCGGCGCGCTCCAACTGTTCTGCCAGGAGGAGCGGCGGATAGGCGAACTCGCCAGTGCCCAGGACCAAAAGCCGTTTGCCCAGTTTGTCGGGCAGCGGCGTATGGAGCAGATCGGACATCGTCAGTTGCCCCGACAACGACAGCCTGCCGAAGTTCGCGCGGATGACGTTGTCTTTGTGCCCGCCGTTGCCTGTGACCTTGGGCATCTCCACTGCCACCAGATTCGGTGCAGCTTCGAACTGATACTCGCCTTCGAGCACAGCGACCGATTGACAGGGCAGCGGGATTTGCGCATGGGTTTGCGCAGTCCTCTGCGGTCCACGCCAGTCGGTGATGACGACGGTGACGATTTGCTCCAGGTTCGGCATGATCTTTCGCATCTCGCGCACGAGGTTGACGAAAGTTTTGCCGGTGGAAGCCTCGTCATCGACGAGCACCAGGGACCGGGCCTCGAGCAACATCTTGGCGTGCCGCGGGTCGCGCGGCTGGTAGATGATGTGGTCGGCGGCGTGGCTGTGTTCCTCGAGGAACTCAATGGCGATGGGCTCATTGACCCGGTAGCGGGTGGAATGGAGGAACATCACGTCGTCACGTCCGCTTTGGCGGACAAATTCGTCGTGGACGCCATGTCCGAGCGCAATTGCCGTTTCAGCCATGCCGATGACGACAACCGGACCGGGAAGTGAGGAGATGTCGCAGACGCGCTGAGCGAGTCTCGTGTGAATGTCGCGGATTTTGGCCGGACTGACTGGGATGTGCTTTCCCAGCACTTTTGAGACGAACAGAAATCCACGCTTCGGATTGCGACGAGCGGCAAAGCCGCAAATCTCATCGAGGGGAAGTTCGGTATTGTCGACGCGCACTGAAAGTGTGCCGGTCGGCAATGGGACGTTTATCTGGTTCATATGACAATACCTCCATTGGAGGCAGGTAAATCCGACTGTTGCTCCGCTTAGAAAACGCGGTGCAGCGAGCGGTCACCATGCCGTGCCTCAAGAAATGCCGACTTGTGATCGGCTGTTAACATTTACGAAACGACTGTCAGTTGCACGGCACGCTATTGGGCGGCATAGCACAACTTCGCGTGAAGATCATCGAACGAGCTTCGTTCGATGATGGCCACGACTAGAAGTCCGAAGACCTCTTTTTATTTTCTGGAATCTAAGTCGCGATGACTGTTTTGGGTGAATTGGTTCGCTGGTTGAAAAGTGATTCGGAGATACCAGCACCTTAACAACCGGTCGAGTTGCCAAGCAATATTAAATACAGAATGTATAGCATTGAGATCTCTAAGAGTTCTGAAAGAGATCAAAGAGCGGCGTGTTTGTGGGCTTTACCGGAGCTTTTGTGTCTTCTGATGAAGCCCATTCGTGACGCTAGCGCTAACCCTAAAATGGCTGTAGAAGCCATTCTTAGACGTATTTCACACGGCTGATGTCAAGAAGTTGTTGCCACCAATTGCAGTGCCCAAAAGTGCACATTTATGTAGCGTTTCATCGTCTTTTGATTGGACGCGGCTAATAAATTCTGAACCTAAATGATGTCAAGAATGCGGTGCCACCATGTGACCGTTTTCATAAAGCGCGGTCGCTTTAGAGTGCGACCAACTAGAATGCCTTTATGGCAAATACACCTGACGAATTGGCGCGACCTTCAATCACTTCTTCTGAAGAAGTGATTGCCCCTATCCAACATGTCGGCAACTACCGCATCGTACGCGAACTTGGCCGCGGAGGAATGGGTGCCGTTTATGAAGTCGAGCACCAATTGCTCAAGCAAAAGTACGCCCTGAAAATCTTGTCGCCTGATCGTATTCCAGATCGTGTAATTGTCGAACGATTCCGTCAGGAAGCAAAGGCTGTCAGCTCCCTTGACCATCCCAACCTGCTGCGGATTTTCGAGTTCGGCATTTCGACTCAGGGGCAGCCGTTCTTCGTGACGGATCTGTTTGAAGGCGTACCATTATCAAAGTTGATCAAGGACTCTACCTGGCAAGAAAAGCTATCATCCGCGCAGATAATCCGGATTATGCTGCAGGCCGCCGATGCTCTTGCGCATGCTCATCAAAGATCAGTGATCCATCGAGATATAAAGCCAAGCAACATTCTCGTTGGAGGCGAAAAGGACGATCCGGAAGTCAAAATAATCGACTTCGGAATCGCCAAGCAGGACGTGACCGGTGAAGATGGCAGACCAACTCTTACAGCTACTGGCGAAATCATTGGTACGCCGCAATACATGAGTCCGGAGCAATGTCAGGGTTTCAAACTTGATGAGCGATCCGACATCTATTCTTTAGGAGTTTTGCTATACGAAATGCTTGCGGGCACACCTCCATTTGAATCCAAGAACTCAATTCAGATTCTGTTTCAGCATCTCAACGACCAACCGCCGGCCATTCAATCGACTGACGCTACGCGGCGGTCGCTGGAAGCCGTTGCTCTGAAATGTTTGGCCAAAGATCGCGATTATCGCTATCAATCAATGGATGACATAGCTGCGGATTTGAAAGTCGTTGCCAGCGGCGGAAATATCAAAATCAAACGAGGTAAAAAGAAGGCGACCTCGTCTTTTGCCCAACGACTAAGAGTTTACGCATCGTTAAGTGCAGTTGCCATCATATTGGCTGTGGTTGCCGCTTTGTATGAGTTGTGGGCACCGAGTCTGGTGCTCAACATGGACCTTCCGTTTGCCAATTTGATCATGAGCAAAAATCAGGCGCAGGCGATCGTAGCAATGACGGACGCTAATTCACTGCGCCTTGA
>JADYXS010000640.1 GCA_021772155.1 Candidatus Obscuribacter sp. | reverse complement strand
GGAATACTAGATCGCTGGTTCACCACGCTGTATCTTGCCGGTCATTTGCAAACTTGCAAAGCCGTTGCTCTGGGAATGTTTGAGGAATGCGGCCCGTCGACCAACGGGAACATGATGTCGGTGATGGATATGTTTTCTGATCGGCTCAAGTACCTTGGAACACCTTCGTGCTTCGGACTTCCCGTTGGACAGACTAAAGTTTCAAATGTGGTCCCTTTCGGAATCAAAGCAAGATTGTTCGCCGCCGCAGGGCGGCTGGAGTTTTGTGAACCAGCTCTTTCCTGAAACTCCCGGCACTGCCCAGCGCGCGCAATACTTCGTGTGGAGAATCCACTGATTAAATGGATAGAATCATCTGCTCGAGTTCGGTGCCTGCAAATTCATCAGCGCGAAGATCCGCTAGCACCACGGGCACCGCTTCCATAATATTGCTTGCCACCATGCCATCTTCTCCATGAGAAAAGGCTGCCAGATCTCCGGCGGCAGCATGGATGTAGGCACCGGCGATTGCCGCGAACCCGGCGTCCATGCCTTGTGCCAAAAACGATCCGATGACACCACTTAAGACATCCCCGGCGCCCGCAGTGGCCATGCCTGAGTTGCCGCCGGGAATGATGTAGGTTCCATGTTCCACCGTGGCAACGACTGTGTGCGCGCCCTTAAGTACAATGTTGCAGCCGAATTTCTTGCTGGCTCCTTCTGCCGCCTTCGTGCGATCCTGTTGGATTTCTTCAACGCATATCCCAAGGAGCCTGGACAACTCTTTAGGGTGCGGAGTAAAGACTGTAGTCTTGGGGGAGCCTAGCACAAACTGTTTGCTTTGGGCCAGAGCATTGAGCGCGTCTGCATCAACGATGCACGGCTTCTTGACTGCTGAGAGAAGCTCTTGCACAGTCTTGATCGTTTGAACGTTGGAGCTTAACCCCGGTCCGATTAGGATTGCCTGACACTGATCGATCTCTGTTTCCAGCTCGCTAATTGCCGCGTGATTGATGGTGCCGAATTCGGTTTCAGATAGTCGGCGGTAGATGATTTCCTCTGGTGGCAGATGGTCAATAACCGATTTGGCTGTTGCTAGAACCGCAATTCCGCTGCCCGTCCGGAGCGCTGTTCGCGAGGACAGCATTGCGGCGCCACTCATCGAAGCACTGCCTGCAATGCAGAGCAATCTGCCGAAAGTGCCTTTGTGTGCGTTGGCACGACGGGATATAAGCCAGTCCGCCACCTGTTGGTGCGATGCTAGCCACCACTGTGGCTCCTGCATTGTTGGCACCAAATCAATTAGGCATTCTGGCAGAGCGTCGGGGTTGGGTAGCCCGATATCGATCAGGGTAATTTCACCGCAATGTTGAGCACCGGGATAATGCAACTGCCCAGCTTTTAAATGGCCAAATGTGATGGTGGCATCCGCTTCAACGGCAACGCCCATTACTTGCCCGGTGTCAGCATTGATACCAGAAGGAATATCGATTGACAGCACAGTTTCGCCAGATTCATTGATCAGATCAATTAAGTCTGGGTAGATGCCCTCAAGCGGACGATTGAGTCCAGTGCCCAGGAGAGCGTCGATGATAAGGCTGCTTCCTGCAAGTGCCGCACGCACTAGTTCTAAGTCGCTGGCGGAAATGAAATCTACCGGCAATCCACAAGATTCGATTATTTCTAAGTTGATGGCTACTTCCGACTCTGAGTTTTCCTGCTTAGCGGCCGATTGTACCACTAAAATGTTAACCGGTAGATCCCATCTCGTTAGATGGCGTGCCACCACAAGTCCGTCCCCGCCATTGTTGCCCCGTCCGCAAATTATGGTGATATCGCCGGTGCCATCGTACAGGGTGGCAGCAATCTGCGCTGCCGCAAGGCCGGCTACTTCCATGAGAACCAGTCCCCAGCTTCTATTTGTTGACTCAATCCAGCTGGACTCTAACGTTCGCAACTGCGAAGTGGATAGGATTCGGCAGAAGGGGTGGTGCATGTTTAAGTTTCAACCGCAGGTGTTGCTAGTTCGCTTGGTATCACGACACATCTGGCGTAATGATCTTCACGTTTTCTTTCCAGCGGCGGCACGCCGACTAGACATTTTGGCTCGCGCAGATGACAGCGCGGCGCAAATCGGCAGGCGTTAGGCAAATTAATCAGACTGGGCGGCTGTCCCTCGATAGATTGCAAACGAGTGGCTCCTGGCCGCGGAACGGAGTTGAGCAAACCCATCGTATAAGGCATCTTCGGATGCTTGAATAAATCGCGGACGTTGGAGTGCTCAACAACAGATCCGGCGTACATTACAGCGACGTCGTCGCACATCTCGGCAACAACTCCAAGGTCGTGAGTGATGAGTATGATCGACATCCCGCGTTCCTTTTGAATCTCACGCATGAGATCAAGAATTTGCGCTTGCACCGTTACGTCGAGCGCTGTCGTTGGCTCATCTGCTATGAGCAGCCGCGGATTGCAGGACAATGCCATGGCGATCATCGCGCGCTGCCGCATTCCGCCTGAAAATTGATGCGGATAATCGTCGATTCTCGTTGAAGGTTGCGGGATGCGCACCTGCTCTAGTACTTCGATGGCCCTTTTGCGAGCTTCACTTTTATCGACTTTTTGATGAAGTTCGATCGCTTCCATTATCTGCTCGCCCACCGTATATACGGGGTTAAGCGAGGTCATAGGATCCTGAGGAATCAAGGCGATGCGGTTACCGCGAATGCCGCGCATCTTATCTTCAGGCAACGTCAGAAGGTCGCTACCATCAAAGACAACCTTGCCGCTGACAACTCGTCCAGGCGGAGGAATTAATCGCAAAATTGCAAGCGAGGTGACGGACTTACCGCACCCTGATTCGCCTACGATGCCAAGAACGCTGCCGTCCCGAACATTGATGCTCAGATTGTCGACAGCCTTAGCCTGTCCGAATTCTGTGTCGAAAACGACCGATAAATTGTGGATTTCAAGAAGGTTCAATTGTGACCCTTTTCAAACAACTGCTTTGCCTTTCAGACAATCTGCCATGATGCCAGAAGCTGAAGCAACGGTCAAATTCAGCCGGAATCTTGCAACGTGACGTTTGCAAAGGTATGAGGGATGGCATATACCGATCCGAGGAGACCTTACTTAGATGAATTCAGACAGCTTAAGCCGAACCCGCGACATCTCTGTACTGCAGCTGTTAACCCGTTTGGTGATTGAAACGGAGAAGCTGATAAAGCTTGCTGATGACGTTAATCAGCATGCCACAACGCCGCAGGCTAAATCTGCGATGAACTTAATCGGAGTCGAGGTCAACAACATTTTGCATATCATCAAAATGTCGATTGATCCGCTCAACAACCTTTACGAAATAGATCCAGGAATGAAGGCCGCCAAGTCCGCGCGTGAATTGAAACAGTCCCGACAATATGACGAAGAAGATCCACCGGAGCCAGTTGCAGAAATCGAAGATGACTACGACGAAAGCGCCCTCTGGAGCGAAATGAAGAAGAAAAAGGATTAGTAGGTACGCTTCAAGCGTCTGCCTTACACGGATGTCCGCCAGCCTTCATCATGTTGAAAGCATGAAGTGCAGCTGGAAATAACGCGTCTAGCGAATCTGCCACTCCTCCTTTGGAGCCTGGCATGTTGATAATCAACGTAGATCCACGCGCTCCACAGATTCCGCGCGAGAGCATCGAATACGGTGTCCGTTCTTGCCCATAAGCTCTTGCTGTTTCAGACATGCCGGGTATCAGGCGGTCAATCACATTGGCCATTGCTTCCGGCGTGCAGTCGCGTGGACTCAGCCCTGTGCCACCGGTACTGACTACCAGATCTACCTTCATTTCATCGGCGTATCTTTTCAATTGCTCTTCAATTACGAATTGATCATCTGGTATCACTTTGTACTCAACAACTTCCATGTTCTCGGCCAGAAGTCGCTTTTCAATGAGCTTTCCTGATTCATCAGTCTTTGTCCCGGCGGAAATCGAATCGCTCATCACAAGGACGGCACAGCGTAGTTTGGTTTTCTGTTGGTCTTTGAAGTCAGACTTGCCGCCCCTCTTCAAGACCAGGCGAACAGAGCCAATTTCCATATCTTCATCGATAATTTTGAGCATGTCATACAGAGTCAAAGCGGCTACGGAAGCTGCCGTTAATGCTTCCATTTCGACGCCCGTTTTATAAATTGCCGTTACTTGTACTCGAATATCGATTTGTGTCTCGGAAAGTTCGAATTCCACGCCGACAAAATCTATGGGTAAAGGATGGCAGTAGGGAATGATTTGCGCAGTATTTTTTGCTGCCTGAATCGCGGCCACTCGCGCAATCGGCAGCGGGTCCGCCTTTGGCAGATCAGCGCTTTTGATACGTCGCACAGTGTCCGGTGAAACCTTCAACACAGCGTGCGCGTGTGCTGTTCTGAGTGTGTTGATCTTTCTCGATATATCGCGCAAAGCGACTCTCCTGTGCGGTAAACCAATATACACGAACAATCAGATTCACAAGTCAAACCTTCTGCGTGTCGTGATATATTCCCGTTCACTAAAAGGAGTCTTAAAAGTTGAGCGAATTCCTTATCATCAGTTGTAGCCTTAATCCCGCCAGTGTTAGCCGGCGCCTCTGCAAATCAGCTTTTGACGAGATGCTCAAGACTAAGGATGCTGAGTTTATAGATCTGGCTGAATTGAATCTGCCAATTTGTGACGGTAGTTCGGCTTACGGCCACCCGGCTGTGGCGCCTTTGTCCAACAAGATTCGGAGCGCTAAATGTGTTCTGCTCGGTATCCCGGTGTACAACTACGCCGCCAGCGCGAGCGCCAAGAACATGATTGAACTTACTGGTCGGGCTTGGCTGGATAAGGTAGTTGGCTTTGTCTGTGCCGCCGGCGGCAAGATGAGCTATATGTCCGTGATGGGCTTGGCTAACAGCTTAATGCTTGACTTTCGCTGTCTCATCATTCCGCGTTTTGTCTACGCTCACGGCGAATCTCTTGATCAAGAGGGAAAACATGTGCCTGAAATACAACGGCGCATCGAGGAATTGGCTGAAACCGCCGGTCGGCTGACGAAGGCAATCAACCCGTGATTCGGTGAAAACTTGACACCGACAGGGCACCTTTGTAGAGTTGCCTGTCACTGAGCGGCGCGGAGCAACATATGAAGAAGAATAGCAAAAGTGAAACCAGCAAACGCGACGTGAGCGTCACCAGTGCGCGAGCGGCAAAGAACGGCAATAAGAGCAGTCATCAAAGAATGCACCCGACTCGTAGTGATATTCCGGAGAAGCTTCGCGAACAAATCTGCGATATCCTCAACGAAACCCTTGCAAACTCTCTGGATCTGCAAACACAGATAAAACAAGCTCATTGGAATGTCAAAGGTGTGCATTTCTACCAACTGCATTTGCTGTTTGATGAAATGGCAACCGAGATGGGAGACTACACAGACCTTGTTGCAGAGCGGATCACCAGCTTGGGCGGCACGGCATTCGGCACAGTGCGCATGGCTGCTAAATCGACAAACTTGCCGGATTTCCCGACGGATCTAGAGGAAGGCATGGCATTTGTTGCCGCTTTGGCCGACAGATTCGCTCAGTACGGCGAGATGGTTAGAGAGAACATTGATGTATGCGATCATCTTGGCGACATGGACTCTGCAGACATCTTCACTGAAATTTCTCGCAATGTAGATAAGAGATTGTGGTTCTTGGAAGCTCACTTGCAAGCGCAATCGGCAGTGAAGGAAATCGGCAATCCCCGTGTGGCTGCCCGTCCTAAGCATTAGAAAGCTTCTGCTTTGTCGCGTAGATACCGCATATCCTATGTTGGCAATTTGCTGGGCGGCCAGCTACAATTTGACCGCTTAGGGCTTCCTTGCTGCAGGTGCAGACATGTCTGGAAAGAAAATTTTGCTGGGGCTAGACGGCTCCGTTCAATCACGATACGCCGCTGAACTGGCGTGGGCGCTAGCGAAGGCTGGCAAGATGCAGGTGGAAGCCCAGCACGTGGTCGATTCGCTTGCCTCCTGGGATTTCCTTTCGTTCGATATCGCCGGCTTTATTGGTAGCGGTCCGTACTTTGAAGCCCATGAAATGATGAGAGACACCCTGCAGTCGCTCGGCGAGAATCTGATAGAGGTCTATCGGAACCTGGCGAAAGATAACGGCATTGAAGGCGAAGCCTTCCTTGATGAAGGAACTACCATCCGGGAAATTTGCATACGTGCCAAGGACTGCCAGATAGTCGTTCTAGGGCAGCACAGCACCGGTATGAATTCTCCAGTAGAGGATCAGCGAAAGTTGCCACGTCGTTCGATTGCCGAATCGTTAACTCACTATTGCCCACGTCCGCTTCTGGTCATTCAAGATCGTTGTGAACCGTGGAAAACCATGCGCATCATGAGTAGCCCTCATGAGACCCAGACCGACCTGATTCGCTCGTGTGTGAAGTGGGGTCAGTCTGTGAATATCGAACCAACTGTGCGAGTTCTGCATACCGATTGCGAGCAACCGGCAACAGATGCTAAGACCGCATCTGATGGTTTGAAGGCCACCCAAGACCTTACCAAGGCCCTCCCTGAGCTGAAAGGCAAGAAGGTCGACGTTCGCACAACTTCAGACCTTAACGAATACTGGAAGTCCGACGCGGAAGAAAATGAGCACATCTTGCTAGTTATTCCGGTCACCGAAGTTAACGGCGTAAGACTTACACCATTTGGAACAACTCCAGATGTCATGGTTCGGTACCTGAATCATCCGGCAATTCTTTTCTGGATGGAAAGTTCAGCTACAGATCAAGTGCCAGAAGCTCAGAAAAGCGTTTCCGGCGCGGTATAGAGTAAGTCGTGTCCGACATCTATCGAGAGAAGCTCACCAGTGCTACCGAAGCGGTTAAGTTGGTGCGCTCCGGTGACGGAGTGTATCTGCACTCGAATGCCGGGGTGCCAAGAACTCTCGTTAACGCCATGGTTGCTCGCGCCGCTGAATTACGCGATGTAAGCATCTATAAATTGATTACTCTGGGTGACGCTCCTTATGCGGAAGCAAAGTATGCCGAATCGTTCCAGGTCCACGCTTTGTTCATTGGACCCAACGTCCGGAAAGCGGTAGCTGCCGGCCACGCCGATTACACGCCGGTGTTTTTTAGCGACCTACCGTCTCTGTTCCGCAGCGGACGATTGAAGGTTGATGTTTGCATGGTTCAGGTAAGCCCTCCGGACGAGCAAGGCAACATGTCTTTCGGGCTCGCCTTGGACTGCACTCCTTCTGCGTTAACCAACGCGCGTGTGGTGATTGCTGAAATCAATAAGCAAACCCCCCGAACCTTCGGAAGCCATTCAATCAATATCCGGGACGTAACCTGCCTGGTTGAGGCTGACTACCCCTTACCCGAGAGGGCTCCTGAATTGCCTGGAGCCGTTGAGCTGTCGATCGGTCGGCATGTGGCTGATCTGGTAGAGGATGGTGCCACCATTCAGATGGGTATAGGCAGCATACCCAACGGTGTACTTCGAGGATTAGCAAGCAAGCGGGATCTCGGCGTACATAGCGAGATGGTCTCAGACGGAATTATTGATCTGATCGAGTCCGGAGTTATTACCAACTCTTGCAAAACTGTGTTGCCTGGTAAGATTGCCGTCACTTTCATGTTTGGGACGCACAAGCTGTACAAGTTTGTCGACAACAATCCGTTGTTCGAATTTCATCCGACGGAATACATAAATGATCCGTTCGTGATCTCCTGCAATTATAAGATGACGTCCATTAACGCCGCGCTGCAAATTGACCTGACCGGTCAAGTTTGTGCGGACTCTCTTGGATCTCAGATGTATAGCGGCTGCGGCGGACAAGTGGATTTCGTTCGCGGAGCCCGACGGGCTGAAGGCGGCAAGGCGATCATAGCTTTGCCTTCCACCGCGAAGAAGGGCACCGTGTCTCGCATCGTTCCAACGATTACTGCCGGTGGTGGCATCGTCACCAGCCGTGCAGATGTTCAGTATGTTTGCACCGAATTTGGTGTTGTTAATTTACACGGCTTGAATTTAAAAGATCGCGTGAGGGCTCTGATCGAAATCGCTCACCCGAGTTTTCAAGCCGATCTCGAGAAGCAAGCTTTTGAACAGTTCGAGTGGCTGGGTGCACCGAGTGGTCTTCGCGCAGCAATTACGGGGTAAACCCGGTGTCGTGCCCGGTGTGAAAGTCGGTTGAACTGCACGCTCAATTGCGTAGAGTGATTGCATCCCTTCTTTCAAGATAGCTGATTATGGCAAATATACCTTCTGACGTCTTGCCGCAGGGCGAGCGGCATCCGCTCACAGCTGCGATGCTTTCAATTATTCCTGGACTCGGGCAAATCTATGTCGGCGACAGAAGGAAGGGCGTTCTGTTCTTGGATGTTGCCTTAATCAACTATGCGTTGATAGTGTTGATGTGTTTCAGTGGGAGCCTCCTAAATGGCCTTAGTGGCTTTGCTCGGACTTATCGATTTGATGTAAATCATGAAGTATTAGCTGCCCTGCATGATCTGCAGCTCGGCTCCCCAGCCTCGTTTTGTATTGGCCTAATGACGCTCATGTTCGTTTCATATGCAGCACGTGACGCTTACGACAGAGCATTCGGCCTGCAACGAAAGAAAATCTACGGCGACTCGGCGGTGGATTTTTCGGAAGCTACCAGCGGTTCGTATTTGATGCACGTTGCTTTGATGGGGTCGTGTGTGATTTTGGCCGCTCTCTTCGTTCACCCACCTTCGCGCATCGTTGAACGCAGTATTACTTTTGAAATTGATCAAGACGTACCTGTGGCTAAAGTCAAGCCTGTAACCAAAGTCCTTTCCGTTAGAAATGTGCACCGACATGGCCGCCATGAAAAGTCCGTCAAGCAAGTGGTATCACACGCGGGAGCTTTTGAATCGGCTGAGGCCTCAAAGCCGGAGCCTGAAGAAAATCCCCAAACTCAGTCTCGTCGCCACGAGCAAGCTCAACCGAAGCCAGAGCGACCCCGCTCTGAGCCCAGCAAGTCTATGCCTCAACCCATCAATGCCGTACAACAAAGCAAAACTCTAGCTCCGCCGGCAGTAACGGCCGTCGCTCCTGGCTCAATGCCGTTAGCGCCCACTCCAATTGCCGTACCTAGGCCAACTCGGAGCACACCGCTTTCCATGCCCGTGTCTTCTCAAAACAAAGTGAGCCTTGGACAGCCGGCAGTACCTGTGCCCGCTTCAAACAGGGGATTTCTTGCCTATAACGGAAACCCTGCTCTTTCTCCATCTGTGGCGGGATTCAATGCCGTTGCACCGGGAATACGACAGCTTCCGGAAACAGTGGCCGTCGGAGGAAATTTCAGTCCAGCACCGATGATGGTGCCAACTGGTGGCACATCAAGAATCGGATTACCAAATGTGGTGCGGACCCAGTCAATACCCGGGGCCGGAACTTCAGGTCCGGGTTCAGCTGTCGCACCGATCCCTGCAAAACTACACGGAAAACCCGTTGACGGTGCGGATTCGTTCGCCGTCGCTCCTGTATCCGGCCCCAAGGGCAGCAAATCGTCCACAATTGGCAAAACAAACCCAAGTAGCGACGTAGATGATCGCTCTGCCAGCGTTGACACTCGGGAGTCTCCGGACTTTGGACGCTACATGGCGGAACTGCAAAGACGTATCAAGCGCAGTTGGTATCCTCCGAAGCATTCCGAAAAATTGCGCACGATCGTTACGTTCAGCGTTAGCCGTGATGGAACGATGTCCAACCTACAAATTCTTCATAGTGCCACTTTGGCAAACTATGATGATGCCGCGATCAAAGCTGTTCAATCCGCAGCTCCATTCAGCAGTCTACCGAGCGGATCACCACCATCCGTAGACATTGAATTCACATTTGATTTCAATGTCTTAAGGTCGGCACCACTAACGTACTGACAGTATGTAGAGGCGGCACCATGCGCCGCCCGATTAATTGAGCAACTTGCCGTTAACTGCGATCGACCGGGTCCGCAAGTTTCTTGTCAGCCAGTGAATCAATACAGCGGCGTAATACGTGTACGGTGGCATCGAGACTGGAAGTTTCGTAGATATCGGTCGTAAACTGGATCACGACATCGTTCATGTTCGCGTCGGCACGGCGATCCGGATTTCCAATGATCCGCAGTTGCGCATCGCGCGCACCTTGAAGCAAATGCATTCTGAACTCATCGCCCGTTACAAGCTCCGCCAGATTCTGCGTGCTTTCGAACTCGTATCGTTGATCGAGCCATGGATTGCCGGAGCTGAGCGTTTTTGTCGGCATTTTGTTTAAAACGGCCGTGATATCAGCGCATTCGCTTTCAGCGGCCTTGCGCGTAGATTCAGCGGGAGCGCCCAAGAACTCGATTGATTTGCTAAGAGCCTGAACGATTCGGTTTTCTTTCGGCTTGGCCAGGAAGTAAAGCTCGTGAATGGCGGCTAAGTGAACGCGCGCGATGCACAGCACGCCCCCAGGCCATTCCATCTGGCTTTGAATTCTGATTGTGAATCCACGGTACTGAATTGTCATTCGAGCAACTGGCATGATTAGCGGATTGCGAGCTAGTAAGGATTGCATTGGATCCTTTGGTGAGGACTCACCATGCGCAGAGCTTTTCCTGCGCGCCTGCTCATGCTCTGCTTCTGTTTGCAAATACATCGTGTTGAGAAACGAGTGTTCGCTAAACTTGCCATCATGCTCACGGCAGTATTGCTTCCACGTTTCTCGCAGGCGCATGTAGCGCAGATCCATTGCTTTCTTGAACGGGTCTGTGATGAGTGAAAATACCGAGTCAAAAATTGAGTTCATGAGGAAGATTATAGCGAGCAGTGCCCCTGTTAGGGGGGACTTTCGACAGTATGTGCCACATGGTTTGAAGGTGGTGTTGAAATTCGGACCTTGAGATCGCCGACTGGCATGATGCCAAGAATAGAAATGAAAACGATTACCATTTACAAAAGCAACCATCCGTCTTATCATTTGCGCTATGAACGGATTCTTGCGTATCCCGGCAATATTGGCTCTTAGCATCGGTTGTCTCAGCTCCGCTCCCTGCGCTTTTGGGCAGCCGGGTGCTCTGGATGCAGGGGCGACTCCTAAGCCCACCCTTCCACAAAAGCCGGTGGCGCCTGCTAGCGCTCAGCTTCCTGGATCGGTCGAGGGCAAAGTGACCACCATCGCTGGTCAGCCAATAATTGGCGCGAATGTTGACATTGTGAAAATAGGATCGCCACACAAAAGATTCGAAGTACAAACTGATCGAGACGGCAAGTATTCGATCCCGAAGCTGGAACCCGGCCAATGGAAATTGTCATTTTCGGCTGCGGGAATGCTCGCTTCGCAAGAGCGAATAGTGATTAACAGTGGGCAAGCTGTCAGCGCTAATGCGGAGCTTGAAGATATCGAAGCTTCGGATGTTCTGCGTGTCACGGGCAAGCGCACGTTGATACACGCGGAAAAGATTGGCACCACCACAGCCCTTGATCGAAAGTTCTTAAATGAATATGGATCTGGTAACGATTTACGCAAAGATATTGCCACCACTCCAGGGGTCGTACAGGACAGCGTCGGCAACATCATCACTCGCGGCGAACACAATGCTGTTAACTACGAACTGGACGGAGTTGTACTACCTGAGGCCGCAGGAGTCCTCAGCCAGAGTAATTTCGCCAGCCCTCGCTCCTTAGATTCAGTGACTGTGGATATCGGCGGCTATCAGGCCAGTGATGGTGGTGGACCGCTCGGCGCTGTCGTTCGGATGAAATCGAGGAGCACGCCCGATAAGCCAACGGCGGAATTTGGGGTCCAAATGGGTGGACCTGTTCAGGGTGGAATCAACTATTTCATAGGCGGTCCACTGAGCCAGAAGTCGAACAGTATACTGAGCAAAATCAAATTCCAATCATCAGGCACCGTATATGGTACTGCTCTTGGAATTGAAGCACCGGTGCGCAGATTCGCGCGCAACGGTAGAGCGAACATCAATACGCTTACGAAGATTGACTTTGCTCCGACAGACAAAGATCGCCTCAAGCTAACCATCGGGATCAATGAATCATTTCTTGGGTGGCCGACGTCAAAAACATCGCAACGCGCTGGTGTGCGCATCAATGAGCATGACCGCGAAGATTACGTGATTCTTGGATACAAGAGACTGGGCGAAAAATATTTTGACCAGGCCAATATTAATATCGTCAATGCTTTCTATTCGCAGAGACTCACCAGCCGAAATGTCTTTGACCCGACACCGATTCTCGTAGGGGAAGAACCCTTCATCGGTTCCACGGCAGCTACAGCGACACGTTCCAACTATGTCTTTTCCGCCCAAGGCGACATTCGCAAGAAGATTCATACTCACAATGTTACTGCTGGTTTTCTATCAGAAGTTCGCCCTGTGCGAACTAGTTATTCGGCTTTCTACTATAGTGCAGATCCAGCGTTAGCCGTTTCGTCACAGCAGAACCAGGCCGCGGCACAACAGGCGGCAATTGATGCGACGTTGGCTACGCCAGCATCAGAAGCTGAAACAGCCGAAGCGACCGCAGCTGCAGCTGC